>JBGSWU010000103.1:0-29088 GCA_041751795.1 Thermomicrobiales bacterium | reverse complement strand
CGGTGCCTGTTTCGCGCCGTTGCGGCGTCGGTCCTGGGCGTCGAGCAGGGAATCGACTGCATGACGGACGGTTGGTGCATCAGTCCAGTCGGACCGGAAGACGATCGTGTGGGCGTTGTTGATGATGTACGTCATGTTCGGCAGTCCACCGAACGCGCGATGGGCGGTTCCGGCCAGGTCATCGACGAGGATCGGTCGTTGAATGCCGAAGATGCGCTGCATCTCGCGTGCGTGTTCCATCTTCTGCTCGAAGGATTCGTGGTGGGGATAATGCTCGCCAGGGTGGGCTTCGCGGACGTAGAGGAAGATCGACTGAACCTCACGGTCGGCATAGTCGGCCAGCATTGCGTCCATGGATGGCGACGCCATCCCGCAGTATGGTCAGGTCAGCGAGCCGAGTTCGACGATCGTCAACCCCTGTCGAGTAACTTCGGTCAACGGCGTTGTCTCGCCGCTATTCAAGTCGGTCAGGTCAACTTCGGGTGCTCGTTCGCCGGGCTTGAGAAGCTCCCAGAACTCGCTGAAATAATCGACATCGTCCTGGGTTGGGAACGTCGCATAGTTGTACTGGGTTGCCGTTGAAACGGTCATCGTTCTTCCCTTCTGCCTGACGCCGAGTGGTTGCTGGACGCACGTACGCTCCGCGAATGGTCGTCGTCCAGTCCAGGTTATTGTGGCATGTTCGGGACGCTTTCGGTGACTGATCGATGATTCCAACGGTGGATTGCGTCATCCCTGAACATGGCGAGAGACGACCGTTCGGATCGCGCGGGAGCGTCGTTCACATGCGATCCTCGCCTGTCGTCTCTCAGTGTCAGCCTACCCCGAATCTCGGGGGTATTCCGTGAGATCGATTACGCTGGCTCGTACGTATTGGGTGCCAGAATCGGCGCAGGGCAATTGACGACGAAGCCGTTCGGATGGGTATCCGGCAGGCCGTTGTAGCGAATGAGCGCGCCTGAATCGACCAACTCATCGAGTTCTTCTTGTGACGTGACAACGGTTGCCTCGTCGGGATCAGCCCACTCGACGGCGAAGTGGTCCCAGAATGGACTCCAGGCAGGATGACCGGCGCTCTGATTGAAGATCGCAGGCTGGAAACCCATCACACCTGGCCCTTCGAGGCCATTCAGGAAGATCGTGATTGGTGCGACGGCGTTGGCATCCTGTAGCAACTGTGTCGGACCCGAACCAACGACGCCCATCATCGGTGCCATTGGCACTGCCGATGTGTCCGTCACGATGTAGCGACTGCCGGGGTAGCACTGGTGGAGCTTGAACGTCACCGTTTCATTGTCGGCGTCGATCTCTTCAACGAGTGGTCCCTTGCCGAGCGGCATCATCAGTTCGTCATCAACGGCCAGCGAGCCACCCGGCCATGACACGAGCGGATAGTTCACGACGATGTCGGTCTGCTCGATTGTGACGCTTCCATCTGCCTCAGCGTCCATGATATCGGCCTCGGAGGTCAGCATCTCAGAGTCGCCACTGAAGGTCACGAGATGAACCCGGAATGCTGGTGTGTAGGTCATTTCGTCACCAGGCGTTGAGTTGACGACCGCGCCCTGACCGTCTGCTCCATCTTCGAACAGGTAGATATGAGCATAACTGCCTTCTGCGGTGAGGGCGTTTGCCAGGAGGGGCACAAAGACGAGCTTCTCCTGGTCGGCGTGGGCCTTATCTGATGAGTCCGTCCGGATGTACCAGATGTCATCACCATCAAAGTGTCCAGCGTGGATCTTGAACTGTACCCAGCCAAACGGTCCATCCCAGCCATCGGGTTCGAGACTGTAATCCATGACGTCGCCGACCATCACAAACACCTCATCGTCGTCACCTGCTGTCGGCGACGCTGGCGAGGTCGTTCCGGACGTGTTCGTTGGCGCTGCTGTCGGAGCAGTCGTCGGGGCAGTCGTCGGAGCAGCGGGTGCTGTCGTGTTCGTTGCTTCGGCGGGAGCCGCCGTATCGGTCGCGGCTGCGGTCGGCGCTGCGGTCTGGCCGGTAGTGTTTGTCGGAGCCGGTGCCTGACCTGACGATCCGGAATCGTCATCATCGTCGCTGCCGCAAGCGGCCAGCAACATGCTGGCTGCGGCTCCGACGCCGAGTCCGAGAACGTGTCTGCGCGTTAGCTTATTGCTGATCGAAAGCACGGTTGACGCTCCTTTCGCGTACGACGCTCTTCGTCGGCACGCGAATGTGCCGACGCTTCACCAACGTACGCTGACGCGCGCCAGCCGTATGTGATCACGCTTACGCTGGATGATCCAGATACGAATGACTGGAATGGTCGCGATGTCAGGAGGGAAGGACACTAGAGGTCGACAATCGCCGACAACCCTGCGGAATCGAGGAGGGTAATCCGCTTCCGGGCAATCTCGATCAACCCATCCGTTTTGAAGTGGTTGAGCGTGAGGGTAATCGTTTCGCGGGTTGTTCCCGCTAATTCGGCCAACTGTTGATGGGTCAGGCCCGCGAGGATCGGTCGTCCACGCCAGTCGGTATCGACTGCCAGACGGAGAAGGAGCGACGCCAGCCGGGATGGGACGCCCTTGAAGGCCATCTCTTCGAGTCGCTCTTCAGCGCGCGCCAGCCGGGTAGACAACGTCTGCATCAACCTGATCGCAACACGCGGATCAGCGAGCAGCAATTCTTCGACATCCAGTCGGCTCATCACACAGATCAGGCACTCGCTCAGCGCCTCAGCTTCGTTTTCGTGCATCCGTTGGGCGACAATCGACATCTCTCCAAAGATCGTGCCGGGCCCGAGTGTCTCGATCATTAGCTTGCGGCCATCGGCGGACATCCGTGAGATGCCGACTTCACCCTTCTTCAGGATGAACAACACTTCGGCAGGGGCGTCTGGCGTGTAGAAGACGCGACCCCGCTCGCAGGTGACCATTGCCGTAACCGCTTCGAGATGAGCCATATCGGCTTGCGCAAGATCCTGAAAAATGTCGACCATCTGCAGGTAGTCACGCTTGGTTCCTGCTGGACTAGTTGTGCTCGTGACCATCGGTGTGCCCTCTCTGCGAGGCGATCATTTCGAGCAGTGTTTCCAACCGTGGATTCCCATGGGAAACAACCTGCCCATTGAGGACGTAGGCTGGGACGCCGAAGATGCTGTTAGGAGGAGAGTGCCCTTCACTGAGGTCGACGAGGTCGACCTGAATATCAGGTGCGCGCTCCCGTACTGCACATGCGGTACGACGCGCGCGCTCACACCCGAGGCAATCCTTCAGGACGTAGATTATCAGTGTCACCGAGTTTCTCGCCATCTCTGGTTTCTTTGTACAGCCACGATTGCCATCCACTTTAGGATGGCACGATTGTCGCACGCTGGATGTGATCCTCCTTACGCGAAGCAGAAATCGCCTGACCAATAGGCCGTTCTCCCCACCGCACCGATTCAAATGGGTTCCAACCTCGCGCTTTCACCACCAGAACACGATGCCGAAATTCACCGTCAGGGATGGTATCTGGCATCTGTCATGCATAGCGAATTGTTGATTGGTTGCGTCGGGGTCGATGAGATCGTACGGATGAGTTCGGTACGCTGGAGAACGCTGATACATGGTGACAAACGTCGAAACAAGGCATGCACGCTCAGCGATGCCGTTGGTGGAAACTCCTCCGCTTTCCAGCTGTGAATTAATTGTGACGATCCCCGTTCGTGACGAGGAAGACCGTTTGCTGGAGACCTTGACTGCGCTTGCGCAGCAGATTGGACATGGCAATCGGCCCCTAGACCCATCTCACTACGAGATCATCCTGCTCATTAACAACTCGATCGACGCATCGGCTGCCATTGCCCGATCGTTTGCACACGCACATCCCAGCCTCGCACTTCACGTCGTCGAGATAGACCTTCCATCAGAAGATGCACACGTTGGTCGTGCCCGGAGAATCCTGATGGACACTGCCTGCGAACGGCTTGAATCGCTGGGTCGCGACCGGGGCGTCATCGCGATGACCGATGCCGATACCGTGGTCGCCGCCGACTGGATAGCGGCGATGCTTGGAGAGTTCGATGCCGGTGCCGACGTTGTCGCTGGTCGCATTCTCGTCGATCCGGCTGGTTTCGCAGACCATGACCAGCACGCCCGGCAATTTCATCTGCGGGACGTAACCTATCGGTATCTCGTGGCTGAAGTCGAAGCGCGACTTGCGCCAGATCCGTTCGACCCATTGCCACGACACTTCCAGCATTTTGGCCCGAGCATGGCGGTGACTGCCGCAATGTACCGGCGGGTCGGCGGTATTCCCCCATTGCCGTCACTGGAGGATGTCGCGTTCTACGATGCTTTGCGTGATGTGGGGGCTCGAATCCGGCATGCTCCATCTGTTCGCGTCACGACGTCAGCGCGGCCTGACGGGCGTACCGGATTCGGGTTCGCCGTACAACTCCGGCTTTGGTCGGAGATGGGGGCTCGAGATGAGCCGCTTCTCGTAGAGTCGCTGCCAGCGATCATTGATCGCGTCGCTGGACCTCACCGTTCCTGGATGGCTGTCGAGAGGGCGAGTGGCTGGCCGCGTGTCCCGATTGACGTTGCAATTGGGGAACTCCGGCGTTACCTCGGAGAACTTCGTTTGACGCATTTGACGTCAGTCCATGCGCTCGAAGAGGTCCAGCCGGTACGACTCCTGGCGGCTGCCGACTAGGTGCCGGAGTCCGATACCAGACGCAGCAGCGTCGAGAAATGCTTCATGCACCTGATCGCCGGTCAACGGGTAATCCTCGACATACGGCGTCCAGTGGACGAGCAGAACGTGTCCATTCGGTTCCAGGTGCTCGACGATCAGTTGCTGCGCTTTTGCCAGGTCGTCCCAACCCCAGTAGTAACCGACTTCAGAAACGAGAATCAGGTCAAAGCGCTCATCTGGGAATGATTCTGGAACCGCCATCTTCGCGAATCGAACATGATGCAGGTTCTGGCAACGAGCGCGCGCCTGTTCGAGCGCGCGTTCCGCAACGTCAACTGAGAGCAATCGCTCGCAACGCGCCGCCAACTGTTCCGTCAATACTCCAATCGAGCAACCGATCTCGAAAGCCGATTGGTAGGTGTCTCGCGGAAGCGTAGCCAGCGTCGCCTGATACTTTTCTGCTTCATACGGGCGGGACGCGAACCCCCACGGATCATCACTGTCTGCGTAGACTCGCGCGAAGTAATCCGGCGGTAACGAATCGTGCTCGCTCATCGTTCGTCTGCCCAGAGCCTGCTCGGTGGCTCTTCTGACTCCAAAGCAAATGCTCCGGAGTTGGTCAGTGCCGCGTCCGGCGCAGGTTGACGGAGATACAGTGTCAGATCACGCACAATGCGCTCAACTGGGTGCGGCCGCAGGAGGCCGCGCGCTCCGACCGAGTGCTCGACGAGTCGCATGACATCCTGACATGTCCGCTCAATCGCCAGCCGCGTCATGTTGGCGTAGGCGATCGAAGGAGTCGGGTCATCGAATCGATCGCGATCAGGAGTCAGGTCAACGTGCTTTGCTGCACCCTGCAGCCAAAGGTTCGCTCCTTCGATCGCAATCGCGGCTTCTCCGGCTCGGGCGCGCTGGAACGGGTCTTCGGTGCGATTCAGCCCGCGCAGATAATCGCGCATCGCGTCGAGCAGTGCCACTGCCCCTCCGAGTTGCACCGCTGCGAAGCGGACGGCTCCGGCGTTAAACCACGGCTGCCGGTGGTAGTCACCAGGAGCGCCGAGCAGATCTGTTTCATCGAGTTCTACACCTGTAAAGTCGACCTTGTAACTCGCCGACGCACGCATCCCGATCGGTTTCCACCACGACGGATCGACATCAACACTCACACGATCCATTGGGATGATCGTCATCTGCCAGCCGCTGTCGGGAAGTGCGCCGGGAACAATCGGTCGCAGCACGTGACCTGCTCCTGATGCAAAGGTCTTCGAGCCGTGGAGTTGGTAGCGCCCGTTGCCAATCGGCTCAATCTTGACGCCGTCGCTGGCTTCTGTATTCCAAACGCCGAAAACCAGACCATGCTGGCCAGCATCGACAGCAGTCTGCGCAATCAGCGCGTCCGTACCGAATGTCTGAATGAGGTGAAGCGCGTTGACGTGTCCCTCATAGACCCGCCCCACTGAAAGATTGCCGCGCCCAATCTCCTTCAAGAGCAACAGCATTTCCAGTGCGGTTTCCGGCGAACCGTCCAGCCCCCAGCCGCCGTACGCACGACTCAGCGGTGCCATCAGCAGACCTGCCTGGTGGATGAGCCGGAACTCCTCGACTGGAAAACCGCGCTCGTCGTCGCTGCCTGCTGCAAGTGCGGCGATCTCATTCGCGACGTTGACGACCGCTGCGAACTGTCCGCGCATAGCCGTCGTCATGACGAACCCTGGCGGATATGCTGCGGGTGGTCACGTGCGAGTTCTGGTGGTGGGGGCCATGATTGCGATTCGAAACTCGGCGAAACGAACACCCGTCCGTCGGATTCGCGCGTCTCGAATGTTCGTAATGGAACTGCGGCGGGACCCTGAAGCGGAGCGCCGTCTGCCATGCAGAAACGTGATTGATGCCACGGGCACTCGACGACATCGCCGTCGAATGTTCCCTGCGAGAGTGGGCCACCCGCGTGCGGACACCAATCCTGAACGGCGTGGATGTTGCCATCACGCCGCAGCAGGAGAACCGGCACGCGACCGACTTCGACGACAACCGGAACGCCCTCGACCAATTCGTCGCTGGCGATGACATCGGTCTCACCCTCCGGTGGCTTTGGATACAGTGTGTGCGGAGCGTTCACTCCCAGCGTGAAGACCAACTCTCCACCGAATGCTCCGGCGAGCCCAAGGATGCCAAGCCCAGTTCCGGACAGCACCTTCGCCAGACCTCGTTGATGGTCGCTACCCCGTCGCAGCGCCAGTGACGCGCCATAGCATCCCAACGCGACTGTGTTCAATAGCGCATGGGCCATTCCGACTCTCCGGTGATGGTCATAGAGGTCTACCCAATCGGCGACGCCGCTCACTGCCGATGGCAATGCGCTAACGACACCGAGTGCGATCGACGTGTCGGCAGCTGCCTGCAACCCACGTTTATCTCGTCGATCGGCGCGGCTTTCCGCAACATCGAGAATCGCTGCCGTCACCCAGGCACCGATCGGCACGGCGACGATCGCCGGATGCACACGATGCCGAAAAGGCGTCCCATTCAGCACGCTCTTAACGGTCAATCCAACCGGACTCGCCCGGTACATCTTGTGTGCGACGGTCTGGAGTGGTTCTGCCACCGCATCCAGCCAGCCCCACGTCGGTGTTTCGAGCAGCGATGACAATGTACGGGCTTGTTTTGTCATGGGTTCCTCACGGTGTTATGGGGCGGATGACAGGCCAAAGGTTGAAGAAACCGGTTCCGGGAATTCTCGTCTTTGGCCTGTCGCGTCAGAACTTGGGTTTACGCCAGTCCATCTGCTTCGAACTCACGCAGGAATCCTTCGAACAGTCGTCGGTGGCCCTGCTCATCACGCAGAATTCCGATCACCATATCCTGGGTCGCGTAATCGACGCCATCGGTTTCTTCAATGATCGTGTTGTAGTGCGCAATGGCGCCGGTTTCGGCTTCGATAACGCCCTTGATGATATGGACGATGTCGGTCTGCTTGTCTGGCGGCTGTAGGAACTTCTGCTCTGCCTTGAAGTCCATCGAGCCAGGAACGACACCGTAGAGTTCCTTAATGCGCTCCGCGAATTGCTGAGCATGTCCGAGTTCCTCAGTGACATCCTCGGCAAGTGACTCGATGATCTCCTGAGCGCGGACACCGTCCGGATTGACGGAGTTCGTGATGTAGTTCATCACAGTCTCCATCTCCATCCAGTATGCCTTGGTTAGAAGTTCGACAATCTCGTCCCGCTTGTCGCGGTTTTCTGGCGCCAGAATGTCGTTGTTCAGCTTCGTTTTGGCCATCGTGTGATCCCTTCCGGGGAGTCTCCCCTATTGCTTCGTATTCCGCTATCTGTCAGGCAATATTCATGCCGGACCCGAACCCAATCCGGGACGGCACGTTCGCGGGATCGAACGAGTTTCGATCCTCATTTATCGCCGGGCCACTCAGCGAGAACGAAGCGCCGACATTCGCGGTGATCGGCGTTTCCGGAATTTCCGGGACGGCTTATACTGCGGCGTGCTGTCACCCTGGGCGGATTCAACCGTGTCTGCAAGGACGAGTCGCAATGCTGACCCGACGCGATATGCTCAGGTTGCTCGCGGCTGGGGCAGCAATTGTCGCCGGGCCTGCCTGCGGTAGTGACAGGGACGATGAGACTCCTGGTTCAGGGAATGGAGACGGGGCGATGCCTGCAAATGGGGTCGATGGCGCGACCGTTATCGTGATTGGCGCTGGGGTCAGCGGTCTCGCAGCCGCACGCGTGCTGACCGAAGAAGGCTATACCGTCATCGTCGTCGAAGCTCGCGAGCGGGTTGGCGGTCGCGTCTGGACGAATCATGCCTGGCCTGGAATCCCGCTCGATATGGGTGCGTCCTGGATTCACGGGAGTGAAGACAACCCCATTACCGATCTCGCCCGTGAACTCGACGCGAAGACTGCCGTCACGAATTATGACAATACCTGGCTCTGGGATACCGATGGACGCCTGATCGAAGACGACGAACACGACGACATCGACAACCGCTTCATCGAGATGCTTGACGACCTCGACAGCGAGCGCGACGACATGGACGAAGCCGACGACGACGACATCGCGCTGGGAGATGCTATCGAAGATTGGATCGATGAGCGGCAGCCCGACGCGACGACGATTCGGCAACTCGCCTACTCCGTCAACACCGCCATCGAGCACGAGTATGCCGCCGATATTTCAGACCTTTCCTTGTATTACTTCGATGGTGGCGATGCGTTCGACGGTGAAGATCTCCTGTTCCCGAATGGCTACGGCGAGATTGTCCACGGTCTGGCGGAGGGCGTCGACATCCGCCTCGGTCACGTCGTTCGCAAGGTTGCCTGGAACGATAGCGGGGTTACCGTCACGACCAGTCAGGAAACCTTCGATGCCGACTTCGTGGTCGTCACGCTTCCTCACGGTGTTCTGAAGGCTGGGTACGTCGCGTTCTCTCCGCCGCTGCCAGAGGAAAAGCTTCGAGCCATCGAACGACTGCGGATGGGCGTTCTCAACAAGGTCTACCTGCGATTCCCACGAATCTTCTGGCCAGAGGAAGCCGACATGCTTGGCTATATCTCCGAGCGCAAAGGCGAGTGGATCGAGTGGCTCAATATCGCTCACTTCACGGGCAAGCCTGTGCTGCTTGCATTTAACGCTGGCGACTATGGTCGGGCAATTGAGGATTTCGATGACGAGGACATCATTGCCGCCGCGATGGTAACGCTCCGGACGATGTTCGGCGACGATATCCCCGAACCCGAAGACGCGCTGATTACTCGCTGGGGTGCCGACATCTTCTCACACGGCTCCTACTCGTACCTGGCACATGGGGCGAATCCGGATCACTACGATGACCTGGCAGCTTCGGTTGGTGAGCGGATCTTCTTCGCAGGCGAAGCGACCAATGCCGAGTTTTCTGCCACTGTCCACGGAGCCTATCTGTCTGGCCTTCGTGCCGCTGAGGAAATACTCAACCTCGAGTAACCGACGAGGTGCATCAAGTACAACCGTTGTCATGCCGACGAGCTTCGCGTGCGATTATTCTGTGCGCCGCGACTGGGTGTGCTGAAGTGTTCGACGAGGTAATCACGTTAGTGCTGTGATGAAATCATGGCCGCCCGAACATCCAGACATCTGCGATGATAGGACCATGTCATACGTCAGATGTAAGGGGGAAGCATGGATATTCGCGAGGCATTACTGGCCATCCCAACTGCGGCACTGAGTGACGCTCAAACTGGAATGACGACGATGGATGCTGGCATCAGGACACGGGTGCCGGGGGTGAAGCTGGTTGGCCCAGCCCTGACCGTGCGTTGTTTGACTGGCAGTATCATCACCGTCCACAAGGCACTGGCCGAAGCCCAGCCGGGCGATGTCCTGGTCGTTGACGGTTTGGGTGACGCCACAGAAGCACTGTTCGGCGAGTTGATGGGCCGGGACGCGAAAGCAGCAGGACTTGCCGGTGTCGTGATCGACGGTCCGGTCCGCGACGTTGTCGGTCTCCGTGAACTCGGGCTACCATCGTTTTCGCGCCACGTTACCCCGCGTGTCGGCTCCAATCGCCGCCTCGGTACCGTCGGGGCGCGGATCTCGTGCGGAGGAATCACTGTCGAGCCGGGTGACTGGATCGTCGGCGATGACGATGGCGTCGTCGTGGTTGCAAAAGCAGATGCAGAACGTCTCGTCGAAGCCGGCCTCGCGATCGAGGATAAAGAGCGCAACATCGCCGCCCGGATCGATGCCGGGGAACGAATTGCCGACATCCTCAACTTTCGCGACTTGATCCGCTAACAACGACTTTCAATCCTGATGTGGAGAATCCGACGCTGAACCTGTCTTAAAGGACGAGGAGGCCTCTGCGTGCTGCAATCGCGACCGCTTCAGTTCGGCTGGCCGCGCCGAGTTTTGACATGATCGCGCCGACGTGGAACTTGGCGGTGTGTTCGGAGATGCCAAGGTCGATGGCGATGGTCTTGTTAGGCAGGCCCTGAGCGAGGAGTTCAAGCACCTGTCGCTCCCGGTCAGTCAGTGGTTCGATCGGGTCGGTGTCACCCTCACGCGGATATGACGGTGCTCTCTGGGCTGCAAGCTCATGTGCGATGGCAGGGTCGAGGACGACGAGCCCCTGGAGGATCGCGTGCAGTGCTGCTCCGATCTCGACGGCTCCAGCGTCCTTGAGGAGGATGGCGACCGATCGCTCGAACGCTTGCATCTGCCGGAATCCGGCTGGGCTGTCGAGCAGCAGTAGCAGCGGAATGCCGGGGTATCGTGTCGTCAGTCTGCCGACCAGCCCCATTTGATCGGGATCGAGGTCGATCACGATCACTGACGGGATGTCCGGTGAGTCGATCTGGTCGTCCGATGCGTCGCCGGTGACGACCAGTCCGGGTGTCTGCTCGATGAGCGACCGAAGCCCGGCCCGCAGCGACGGATATGGGGCGATGACGAAGACGCCGACGGGGTCTTCGTCATCACCTTGAACCAGTCTCAGGTCATAGCGATCGCGCTCGTTGCCTGGTTCACGCATTCGCTATCGTTCGCCGATTGTGACTGTCAGGTCCTTCGGTTCGCCACCGCGCAGGATGCGGAGTGCCGTCGGCTGGCCAGCCAGATCGGGTCCGAGCGCGGAACGCAGGTCGTCAGTGTCACGCACCGGGTCTCCGCCAACTGCGATCAAGATATCGCCGATCATGATGCCGCCCTGGCTCGCCGGGCTGTCGTCCTCGACGCCGACCGCCAGGAGTCCGCTGTCCTGTCCGGCTGTTGCGGCGATCGATTCCGGCAGTCGGACCGGCTGGCTGGTCATTCCGAGGTAGCCTCGCCGTAATCGCCCATGGGTGAGGAGTTGCCCGACAATCTCGTTGATTGTCGAGTGAGGGATCGTCAATGGCTGCCCTCGGAACCCTGACGTATTGACACCGACCATCGCGCCACTTGTGTCGATTAGTGGCCCGCCCGAAAAGCCCGGATACATCGTCAAGTCAGGTCGGATGATCGACTCAATCGACTTGCCGCCTCCGCGCCGTCGCCGTCGCTCCTGTCCCAGCATTCCGATGCTGGAAACGATGCCGAGCGATGCACCGAGGCCATTGTCGCCACCGCCCGAACGGCCAACGGCGAGGACGAGGCTGCCGACACGTCCATCGTTGGATCGTGGTGCGGCTGAAACCTCCAGCCCGTCGATCTTGAGGACCGCGAGGTCGCTTCTTGGATCGCGTCCGGCGATCTTGGCAGGAAGGTCAGACCCGTCTGCCTGTGTGATGCTGATGTCGTCGTCACGCTCAATCGTATGGTCTGCGGTCAGGACGATACCGTTCGCCCAGACGATGCCACTCGAACCGTAGCGTCCGCGTGCATTGACGCGTACGGTGTAACTTCCCGCGCGTTCGACCGCGTCGGCGAGGCTGGTGCTGAATTCACTAATAGTTGCTGTCATTGGTGCTCTTTCTCCCGCGTGATGTGGGTGAAACTGTGTTAGGCGGGACGTTTCCTGCCGCAACATTATCATCGTCGATAGTGGGCCGACCCACATCCGCGTTTCAGGTAGCGGCACGACTGTCCGAATGGGTAGCCTATGCCGCGGCACCGTGCTTGCTCAGTAGGGAGTGGCGAAATGCCGTAAACCGGCTATAGGCCGGCATTGAGGGGAGTCTGATTTTGGAAGGCTATTGCGTCAAGTGTCGAGAAAAGCGTGAGATCAAAGACGCCGAGCGCGTCGAAATGGATAATGGCCGCAAGTCAATGCAGGGTGTGTGTCCAGTCTGCGGCACGAAAATCGTCCGTTTTGTGAAGGATGATGCCTGGTAAAACCATTCGCCGTCCTGCATCATCGTCAGTGCGATGCAGGACGGTTTGGTTTTCGGCACAGGACGTCAGCGGATCGACGTGGCCAGCATCGTCGTCACTGCTGCCCAGAGCAGGACGACGTTTTCCTGGAAGCCGATCATGAAGATAGCCCCCATCAATCCGACGGCAACTGCGATGCAGAGCAGAATCTGACGCATTTGACGACCTCCCGGATCCCATACAGCACGACGACGTTATTGCGCTGTTCCACACCGCATCTTTGCGGACAGGCTGACGACAATGTCAGCCGGTGGTGAGTCCAGAATAGGCAGCAACGTAGTCTTGCACTATGCCACCAGGAACGGAATTATGGCTGTACTAATGGACACTGTGGTGTCGATCTCCCGGTACGCCAGTACCTTCACGATGCTGAGGCATCCATCGCTCCACTGCGGATTATCCAGGAAGTGCGAGATTACCCACGAGAATCGAAACAGGACAACGAGGGCATAAGTCGTGCATTTGTCACGTCGCGTTGACCGATCTTCGGTTGCGTTGGGTCCAATCAGGTAGATCGTAGCGGAGGACCAGGAACAGCATGGCACGATTCAGGGAACAGGCGAGGCTTGATCCATCACAGGTTCGAGACCGGCGAGGCAGTGGTGGCGGACGAGGCATGGCCGTTGGTGGGGTTGGCGGTGGTCTCGGTCTCGTGATCCTGATCATTACTCTGTTGCTGGGCGGGAACCCGCTTGATGGCGGGGGAAGCCAATCGCCCGGTGCGATCGACAACAACCCGAACTCATCCACTCCCAGCGGGAACCTCGCCGAAGAGTGCCAGACCGGAGCCGACGCGAACGAACGACAGGACTGCCGGATCCTTGGCTTCGTCAACAGCATCCAGGCGTTCTGGACCGATGAGTACGCGGCCAGCAATGAGCAGTATGTCGAAGCAATCACGACGCTCTTCACGGACGGCACGCAGACAGGCTGCGGTTTCGCGAGTTCGCAGGTCGGGCCCTTTTATTGCCCAGCCGATCAAGGTGTCTATCTCGATCTCGGATTCTTCGATCAATTAGCGTCTGACTTCGGCGCTGAGGGTGGACCGATCGCGGAGGCCTACGTCCTTGCCCACGAGTATGGACATCACATCCAGAATCTCGAAGGCATTCTCGGGCGAGCGCAGGATGGCGACACCGGCCCAGACAGCGCCGCTGTTCGCGTCGAACTTCAAGCCGACTGCTTTGCCGGTCTCTGGGCCGCGCATGCTGCCGAAACTGGCTTCCTGACCGCGTTGACAGAAGAAGACATCCGCGTTGGTCTGGATGCTGCTGCTGCCGTTGGCGACGACCGGATTCAGGAGCGAATCCAGGGCCGAGTTTCGCCGGAATCATGGACGCACGGCTCGTCCGAACAGCGCCAGAAGTGGTTCCTGACGGGCTATCAGAGTGGCGATGTCGCGTCGTGTGATACCTTCAGCACGAGCCCGTAAGGACCTTTCGCAGTCAAACGCTGGCTTGTGATGCCGTCGGGACGACCACATGGATCCGCGTTCCAGTCCCCGGTTCGCTGCTGACGGTCACTGTCCCGCCAATACGGGCTGCGCGTTCTCGCATCGACACGAGACCGAGATGCCCGGGAAACGAGCCGCTCGCGTCGAATCCACGACCGTCGTCAACGATGTCCAGGACCAGCCGCCGACCGCTCTCCGTGAGACGCAGGTCGATTGACGCTGCGCGAGCGTGTTTGACCGTGTTGTGGATCGCTTCCTGAGCGATTCGGTACAGCGCTTCTTTGACATCGAGCGGGCAGACCGGTTCGTCGCCTGCCGTATACCTGACATCGATCGCGTGACGGGCGCGAGTTGCTGCCACCTGTTTTTCGAGTGCGGCGACCAGTCCCTCATGCTCGAGTGATTCAGGACGCAACTCAAAGATCAGCGCGCGCATTTCCGCCATCCCCGCTTCCGCGAGTTGAAGCACGTAGTCGAGGGGCTCCGCGGCCTGGGTATAGTCTCGGTCGAGTTGGGTTCGAGCCGTTCGAGCCCCCAGACCGATTCCGTAGAGGGCTTGCGAGACAGAGTCGTGGAGTTCTCTCGCCAGTCGCTGACGTTCTTCCAGCGCGGCTATCGACCGGATTTGACTATGGAGACGTGTATTCTGTATCGCCACGGCAACCTGGTTAGCCGTCGCTGTCACGAGGTCGATCTCATGCTGGGAGTAGCGGTTTTCCTGTGACGACGAGATGAAGATGACTCCGATCAAGTCGCTTTTGACGATCAATGGAGTCGCAAGAAACGATACGACGTGAGCGTATGTCGTATTGATCATGTCTCCGACCCGCAGACGAAACGTCCGAGCCGTATCGTCATTGCCATGGACGTTCGGCGTATAAACCGTTTTCCCACTAATCAGATCCCGCCAGGACTGCATTGGCGCATCGATACTGAACTGGTTGCCGAGTGACGATGGAGATTGCTGGCCGGGATTGTTGCGCCGGACGGCGACCGTCGTCAGGTGATCATCCTCGACCAATGCGATCGATAGCGATTCGTAGTCGACCAGACGTTTCATCTGGTCGAGAATCAATTCGATGAGCGGGTCGAGTTCGTGCGTCAGCGTTACTGTCCGCGAGATGTCGAGCAGCGTTTGCAGTTCCCTCGTCCGTTCCTCGACGCGTTGTTCGAGCAACTGCTGCTGTTGCTGCTCGTCGGTGATGTCACGAACAACGCCGAGCGCAGCCGGTTTGCCCTGATAGAGAATCGGGCTACCCTGCGCCGACGCATGGAATGCTGAGCCGTCTTTCCTCCGCGCCAACGCCTGGACGCGAGCCGGACGCCCCGAACGGATTGTCGCAACGTAGTCGTGCCACGCATCACCAGAGTCCGGGTGGGTGACCGCTCCACGGCTGAGTTGTACGAACTCGTCGCGTGTATATCCATGTATCTCACAAATCGCCGGGTTCACCTCAAGAATTCGCCCCGTTTCCAGATCGGTGATGATCAAACCGTCGGCGGCAGCTTCAAAGATCCGGCGGAACATGTCTTCCCGCTCTCGCAGCGCTGCCTCCGCATGTTTCCGCTCAAGAAACTGAGCGATGGCGTCAGCCACGGCGGAGAGTTCCCCGATCGTGTCGTCGTCGAAGTTCTGCCTTCCGAAGATCACCATCAGACCGATGATCTGGCCACGTACGACCAGCGGGTGGGCTGCCCAGGCAACGAATCCCTGCTCAGCGGCCCAGGCTGGATCGTCGACGCGATGGGTGCGCTGGAGGTCGGTCGCTACCCCTGGTTGATAGGCAGCGAACGTGTTGTTGCGGATCCATTCGACTGGAATCCGCGAATACGTTCCGTCCAATCGGGTGTAAAGTCCGGCGCTCGCCCGCAAGCGGTAGGCATCCTCCGACCCGTCACGCACCCAGATTCTCCCGAATGCCGCAGGTGCATGGTGGACCATCGCCTCGGCACACGCCTGGAGGACCGTCCCGACATCGTCGGAACTGGCCAGCGCCTCGCTCACGTCGGCGCGGAAGGCGGCCAGACGCGCCTTCGCCGTCGCTGCGCGCTCCGCCACGATCCGAGTGGTGGCGTCAGCAACGACGCTGATAACTCCGGTTACGGTGTCTTCGTCAATGACGGGAGCCAGCGAGATGTCCCAGTAAGTGTTCCCCGACGGACCCTGGAATTCGTGGCCATGTTCCTGGACGACCTGACCCATACGAACGAGTTGCAAGGCGTCCATCAACTCCCCGTCGTCGGGTAGGAGTTCGGCCAGACATGCTCCGGGTCGCAGAGCCTCGGGTGGGATGCCGGTGGCGTACTCGACGAACGACACCCAACTTGCATTTGCATGCAGGAGTTTCAGATCCAGATCCATGATTCCAACGCCGACTGGGAGTTGCCCATACAACGATGTCAGCAGCGTTGCCTGCTTTTGTAGTTCCGCCGACGTTTCGGCGCTCATAGACAGCCCCCAGCGACAGGTGATCATGCAACGTTCGCGATCGTGGAATCATTGCCGACTGCGTTGCCTGATGTCCAGTCAGGCGACCATCGACCTCAGTGCAGGCATGACGTCACGGGCGGCCCGTTCGAGTTGGCCGCGCTGGTCGGGCGAGGTGAATCGCAGGACCGGTGTCGTGCATCCTGCCTCGACGAACGTCGCGATCTTTTCGGCCACCTGTTCGGGCGATCCGCATGCCAGCCACATGTCGAGAAAATCGGCGGCGATCGTGTTTTCGCCGTAGTACTTCGTCAGAAACTCGACCGACTCCTGCCGGGCGCGTGCGGCATCGTCGTTGATGTTGACCATCAGATGCAGGCTCATCTCGGTCACCGCACCGGGGCGACCATCCTCGTCGCTGTACTCCTGGATCCGTTCCCAGCGTTCGCGCAGCACATTTGGCGGGATCGCATCCGTTTGCCATGAATCAGCCAGCCGCGCGACTCGCCGGAGGACGCGTTCCTCGTTGGCCTGTTCTTTCTCGCTTCGACTGAACTCCGGGCTGCGCCATGGGTTGGCGGCAATGCCGATTGGGACCCGATCCTGGACTGGCTTCGGCAAGGCATCGACGTCGTCGAAGGTGTAGAACTCGCCGTAGTGGGTGACCGGCTCGTTCCCCCACAGTTTCCGTAGTATCTCGATGCCTTCTTCTACCCGCCGTATCCGCTCATTGGACTTGATTCCCATCGCCGCCAGTTCAGTCGCGAACAACGGTCCCTTGCTTGCCGCGCCGCCGCTGCAGACAACGAGGTTCGTTCGCCCACCCGCGAGGATGTCGAGGCTGGCCCATTGGATGGCCAGTTCCAGTGGATGGCGCATTGGAAACGTCGCGAGGCAGATCGTACCGAGCCTGACCCGCTCGGTCCGCGCAGCGATTGCCGAGAGCAGGGTGATCGCCTCTAGCCGTGGCTTCGACAGGAAGTTGTCTCCAACCCAGACCGAATCGAACATGCCCGTCGCCTCTGCATCAACAGCGGTGGAAAGCAGATCGCCGACCGGCAATCCAAACAGCACAGCACGGTTCGGCAGGCTGATCCCAAACTCGACGCGGCCAGGTGTTGTCATCCGATCGGCCCTTTCATTCGCTGTTTACCGTTACCCTAACTCGGCCAGAATCATCTTGAGGAGAATGCTCGCCTCTCGCTCGACCATCGAGATCGGTACGAAGTCAGCGCCCGTCAATCCAGCTCCACCACCGGCCCCGTACATCACCGTCGGCACTCCCCGCACGCAAGGTCCCCCGGCATCGAACGATCCCTGCCCGTAGAAGGTGTGCGGCGGCTCGCCGACCACCGATTCGTGCGCGGTCGAGAGCGCGTGGACGCCCGGATGCTCGGGATCGACCAGCGCGGGCAGCATCGTGACACCCTGTTCGACTGTCACGTCGTATGGCGCAAGATCGCCAATTGCTTCGCGAACCTCGTCAGTCGCAATTGCAGGGTCATCGCCAGGCAGCAAGCGCCGGTCGATCGCCATGAAGGCATCGGACGGCAACGTGTGTGGGGCGACCGGCTCATAACGGATCTTGTAGACGACGGCATGTCTCTCACCGAGGAGTGGGTGCCGGTCGGTCCATTCGAGCGATCGCAGCCGTCCGACGACCTCTGCCGCCGCATCGATTGCGCTCAGAGCCTGTTCTGGCTGACTGGAGTGGGCCGCCTTCCCTTGGATGTGAACATCAACATCGACTCTCCCGCGATTGCCGAGTGATATTCCCAGACCAGTCGATATCTGGATGATGCCGAACTCAGGTTGCTCGCCGATCGTGTCGAGAATCACGTCCGAGCAGGCATGGCTTGAGCGGCCCTCGTTGTTGATGGCCCAGTAGAGCCGACCACGCAGATCCACACCGCGTTCGATCAGACACTTGAGGACCGTCAGCATGACCGCCTGGTGGGCCTTGCACTGGCTGACCCCCTGGCCGAAGACAACCGGCTCATCGACGCCATACGCTCGGCCAGAGCCGACGTGACCGGAAAACGGATTCTCCATCAGGTTGTTGTGCTGCGTCGGCGTGTAGTTCTGGATCAGTAATGAGCGTCCGCTTGCGCCACTGCCCAGTCGCGCGATCAGGTTGTTGCGTGGCGCATCGAGCAGATCGTAGACACCGAGCCGGACCAGTTCAGGGCGCATCACCTGTTGGACGTAACCTACCAGTTTGGGATCGTCTGGCTCCATCAATGTGTCGTAGCCCATTGGAACATCAGTTGGAACCGTCGCCAGCCACGACAATGTATTGACCAGATACGATCGATCGACTCCGTCCAGCGCGTCGGTTGGTCCTGTCCCACTCACCGTCACTGCCTCCCTCGAATGTGATCGTTGTCGCACGAGAGACGGTAGCCGACCGTCCGAGTTGTCGCAAGCCTGTTTAGCGTCCTCAGCATTCTCGAAGGTTTTCGACATCCTGACTTCAGGTTCGGCGGTAAAGATGACGTCTGGTCATCTGAGTCGCGCACGCTGGGGAACGTGCGCTGCGGTTGGATGATCTCTCGCCACATTCGACAGTCTTCACGACGCAGGTGGATTCCGGGGAACCGACAGGCGCTCCGACATCTTCTGCTCATTGGCTGTCACGGGGGTACTGACACGCGACAGATTGCCCATAACGGATCGCTCATCGGGTACTGAGCGTCGCGCTCTGTCCGTGCTACGCGGCCAGAGCGCAGGTCTCTGTCGTGGTAGGGAAGGGAATACACCGATGACGATGCGACGTTTCATGCGCGTTGGCCTGCTGGTCCTGGTCGGACTGCTGATCACGACGCTTCCGCTGGCGCTCAATGGTGCCGCTCAGCCGAAAGCGACGGCGATGATGACGCAGACAGGCATACCAATCGAACCGGCTATCGCCGATATCTGGAATGCGACCGATGGCCCGGTTGCAAGCGATGCCGTCGAGCGCGACTGGATGTGGGGTCCTCACGCACTCGCCACGTCGGTTGAGTATTCGGCCGACAGCCCCGACGGCCTTCGTCGGATGGTCTACTTCGACAAGGGCCGACTCGACGTTCTCGATCGTTCGGCCTCGCCGGACGCCGGTTGGTACGTTACCGGCGCGTTGCTGGTCACCCAGATGCTGTCGGGCAAGGTCCCATTTTCTGAGGATGGCGTCGTTCTGCGAACGCCACCTGCCATTCCTGTTGCTGGCGACGTCGATCAACCGTCGCCGCTCACCTACGCTACCCTCGCGCCATTGGCGTCGGTCTCTGGCTGGGCAGTAGGCACCGAGGATGTGCCCGGCCTGGTCGCTGAACCACGGATCGGCGAGCCAGTCCAGGCGCTTGTGAATGGAGATGGGACCGTCGTTGACGGCAGCGTCACCGATCCGACGATCCTCGTCAGCGCGTACGAGACGATCACCGGCCACAATGTGGCTGCTCCATTCGCGGACTGGGTTGCGCGACAACCGTTCCCGGCATCGTGGCTGATTGGCCTCCCGTTGACGGAACCATTCTGGCATGACACTGTGCTCGATGGCGTTCCGACCCGTGTTCTCATCCAGGCATTCGAACGTCGAATACTGACCTGGACTCCTGGGCAGCCTGAGGGCTGGGCGGTCGAATCCAACAATGCCGGACTACACTATCGATCCTGGCGCGAACTCCGTCAGCCAGACGACCCGACGCTCGTGTCACTCGCCAGCTACGAGATGTTCGGGGAAGAACTGGTTGCCGCAGCGGTCGCGAGTGACGTCGACCCGTATCTGCTCGCCGCGATGTCGCGAACCCTGTCGGGTGGCGATCCGACTGCGCTGCAGGCGAACGGTGGGGCAGGATTACTCGCAGTCCGCCCGGATGTTGCGCAGTCGCTGGACAGGGGATCGCTCGTCGATCCGACGATCAACGCTGCCTACGGCGCCGCCGAACTCGCCCGGTGGTCGACGGAGCGTGGCGACGATACCCGTTCGGTCATCGCTTCGTACATCACTGGCGAGTGGCATGAACGCACTCCAGACGAGTGGAGAGGGCTCGTTCGTTCGACGCTCAATACCTACGACGAACTCCGCGAAGCACACCCGATGCAGTTCTCAGCCAGCGTAGACCCGCCTGTCGTTGATGACGATGACGAAACTCCGGTGGCCACACCACCGGTGGAGACACCAGTGGTTGGAACGCCTGCTCCTGGAGGAGTGCTTGGGACTGGTCAGGCTGCCTACTATTCGCCAAGTTACGATGTCGCCTGGTGGGAGCGAACGATGCGACTCTACGACAGTTGGGGTACTGCTGTTGCAGGCTGGGAGTACGACCCGAACGGGTACTACTGTGTCCATCCCGACTTCCGCGTTGGGGAGCGGCTACGGCTCCGCGCCAATGGCGTTGAACTGACCTGTACGATCGGCGACACCGTCGCGTCGCAGCACGTCGCAGGTTGGCGTTCTCGCTGGGCGGTCGAACTGAGCTATCCGACGTTCACTGCGCTCGGCCTGGACCGCAACAATCGTGTTGAGGTGTACCGGGTTGGTCCGGTCGGATAATCCTCGATGGAGAAATGTCCGCGTTGGGGGTTTGCCCCAACGCGGACGCCTTCGATCAGTCCAGGACACGGGTTGCGCGGCCCCAGTGATGTTCCAGAAAATTGCCCTGACCAGACTTACGCAGCACCTCGTGCGCATCGGCCTCCGAGCGACGCGTCGCTGGGAACGGATCGGCGTTCGCCAGAACGAGCGCGACGCGGGTCGCGAAGGCAGCACCCATCTGGAGTCCGCGCAGGTTCACCTTGTCGACGGTGTCACCTTCGGTGTGACCATAGCCCCGTCCGATCATCCCGGCGGTCGAATCGGCGCTGGACAGCGAAGCACTTGGATACCCCTTCAGGAAGAAGGGAAAGTGGTCCGAGTGGGCGCTGATGCGGTCAGCGACGTCGAACTCGTAGCGCAGGTGCTCTGGTAGTGTCGCGAACCATGCTCGTAATTCGGGGTCTCCGGTGACGGTGACCTTTTCCTGACCACCCTGTCCTCGACCTGCGCCGTCGAGGTTCATCGTGAACAGCAGTGTCTCATCGCCCGCATCGTAGCGGTCGGCATGCTTCCAGCTACCGCCGAGGCCGAGTTCCTCGTATCCAAAACAGACGATTCGAATCGTCCGCTTGAACTGCCCTGCGAACGGCGCAAGCCGTCGCCCAATTTCAAGTCCCACTAGCGTTCCGGCTGCGTCGTCAGCCGCTCCTTGGGCGATGTCGTGGCCGTCGTAATGTCCACCGAAAACGACGATATCGTTGGCGTTCTGACCGGGGATATCGCCGACGACGTTGGCCGACCGCGAACGGTAGGTGCGGCTTTCCAGGTGCATCTTGACCTGCAACGCACCTCGTTCGGCGAGCCGTCGCAGAAGTTCTGCCGCCTCGTGGCTGATCCCAACGGCTGGGATTGGCCCATCGTGGTCGATGTCGTCTGGCCCGTTCGGCTTGCGCGCATATAAGCCACCGGTGATGTGAAGCAGGCCGGGGTTCTTGTTGGCCATGATGTAGCCGATCGCACCCGCTTCGTGCGCCAGTCGGTATTTGTCGGTGCGGTGCAGCGTCACCTGACCCGGCGTGTTCGTTTCCGCAGCCGAGAGGACGATCTTCCCGCGAACAGCCTCGCCAGCGCGTTCGTAGTCGGCGGTTTCCCCTTCGCCGAGATCGATCACTTCCCCGGAGAAATCACCAGCGGGGCAGAACGGCATTGCGATCGCTGAGATCGGTCGCTCCAGTGGAGCGGTCAGTGTGAGTTCGCAGACGCCGCGTTCCCAGGTATAGACTGGAAATTCCTCCAGATGAACGTTCTGTAGACCGTACTCCCGCATCTTTGCGTGAAGATACTCTGCCGCCATGTGTTCACTCTCCGTTCCGCCGAAGCGCGAACCGAGGTCATCACACAGGTACCGCAGACTCTCCATCATGTCGCCTGATGTCCAGATCTCGCCGAGGACCTGTCGTTCAATATCGCTCGCAGAACCTGCCATCTCGCTCCCCTATCCCAGCAATCGTGGACGATGCATGAGCGGGTAGGATGGGGCGAATCTGGTGATGTGTCAATGCTGTTCCAAATCATTGATACGCGGGTGATCATTCTCGCGCTAGACTTCGGGCAACTGGGAACAGGAATGGGGAAGGGACACGAGACGATGGACGGAACCGTGACGGCAGTCAGCCGCAGCGCGACGCACACGATGACGAAACCGAACGATGACAGCATTCGTCTGCTCGAAGGGCTGGGTGTCGAGGGCGACGCTCACCTCGGAACGACCGTCAAGCACCGCTCACGGGTCAAACGCGATCCGAACCAGCCAAATCTTCGTCAGGTGCACCTGATCCATGAGGAACTCCATGACGAGCTGCGCGGACAGGGGTTCGAGCTTTCACCAGGTCAGATGGGCGAGAACGTCACGACTCGCGGTGTCGATCTGCTCGGCTTGCCAACTGGCACGCGTCTCCACCTCGGTGAATCAGCCGTCATCGAAGTCACCGGGCTCCGTAATCCATGCGCGCAACTCGACGAGATTCAACAGGGACTGATGGCCGCGACACTGGGCCGCGACGACGACGGCAATCTCATTCGTAAGGCAGGTGTCATGGCGATCGTACTTGCTGGCGGCGAGATTCGGCCGAACGACCCGATCCGTGTCGAAGTTCCAGCCGAGCCGCACACTCCGCTCGATCCGGTCTAACGACGAGCACCACCGGAACACATCCGCTGATGAAGGGAACGATACCTTGAAGATCGAACAGTTTGCGCTTGAGCGCTGGATGACGACCTGGGAAACTCATGTCGAGTTTGACATTGCCGAGAGTGGCATTTATCCGATGTCCGTTAACGAACTGCTCGGCATGGTGCCGGATGACGAGCGCGATGCGACGCTTGCTGGGTTGCTGGATATGCGACTCGGCTACTCCGAGGCTCCGGGCTCAATCGAGTTGCGCTCGCTCCTCGCGGGAACCTACGCCAACACCGGCCCGGACAACATCCTCGTGACGACCGGCGCGATCGAAGCGAACTTCCTCGCCTTCAACGTTCTGCTGGAACCGGGCGACCACGTCGTCGCCGTCTACCCGGCCTACCAGCAACTCTACTCAGTTCCCCGTGCGATCGGCTGCGATGTGTCGCTTTGGAAGCTTCGCCCGGAAAACGACTTTCGCTACGATCTGGACGAACTGGAAACCCTCGTCCGGCCCAATACGAAACTCATCGTGATCAACACTCCCCACAATCCGACCGGCGCGATGCTGTCAGCCGATGACCTGCAGCGCATCTACGCACTGGCCGAGTCGCTCGATGCCCGCATCCTGTGCGACGAAGCGTATCGCTGGCTCGACATTCCCGGTGGCGACGACCTCGCACCACCACTGCGTAACCTCGGTGATCGGGCGATCACCGTTGGGACATTCTCGAAGCCGTTCGGCCTACCGGGATTGCGAACCGGCTGGCTGGCCGGTCCGGCAGACTTCGTCGCCGCCTGCTGGCACATGCGCGACTACATCTCGCTGTCGCCTGGGAAACTCAATGACGCCTTGGCCGTACTCGCCTTCCGAAACCGCGATCAGATTGTTAAGCGAACGCACGCCATCGTTTCCGCCAACCTGGAAATTGCCGAACGCTGGTTTGCGGAAAACGCTGATGTCGTTGGTTGGACGCCACCACGCGGTGGGTTGCTGGCGATGATGCGCTACTCGCTGGATATTCCATCAGCGGAACTCGCCGACCGTCTCGCAGGCGAATACAGTGTCATGCTCGCACCCGGATCAGCCTTTGGCTACGAGCACCACCTTCGCATCGGTGTGGGGCAAACCCCCGAGGTCTTCGCCGAAGGACTCGCCCGCACAGCAGCCTGCTTGCGCGACTTGTCGTCGAAGGGAATCGGGCAACGCGAACAGGGAAACTGACCAGTTACCCGTGTCATCCTGAGATACGCCGTGTCATCCTGAGCCGCAGCGAAGGATGACACGGGAAAGAGCCCCGTTGCGTCCGAAGTCATTACGTCAACGCGTCGACAATTGCTGTCGTGTTGTGGCGCATCATGCCGATGTAGGTGTCGGTCTCGCTGCCGTCATCCGACAGCGAATCGCTGTACAGGTCGGTGACGACCTCGATGTCAGCTTCGTCTGCGATCTGCTTCGTCAGGTCCGGGCTGATCGTCGATTCGGTGAAGATCGCTCGAACGCCTTCGGCCTCGATGAGTTTGAGGAGTTCCTCGACCTGCTGTGCGGACGCCTGCGCCTGGCTGTCGAGTGACGCAACGACCGTCCCGACATAGTCAAACCCGTAGGCATGCACGTAGTAGCCAAAGGCTTCGTGTGACGTGACGAGCTTGCGATCCTGTTCAGGGATCGTCTCAACCTGTGAGACGATCCAGGCGTCGAGTTCATCGAGTTGCTTCAGATACTGTTCTGCGTTGGCCTCGTAGGTCGCCCGGCCATCCGGGTCGGCCTGGATGAGTGCGTCGCGGATGTTGGTCGTCATCGTCTTGACATTGGCAACGTCGAACCAGACGTGCGGATCAACCTCGCGATGGTCCTCATCGCCGCCTTCAATGGTTGCAACCCCATTCGTCACCTCAGCGATGATCGCGTCGGTGCCTGATTGCTCCACCAGATTGTGCGCCCACTCGTCGTAGTGCAGGCCGTGTTCGAGGACGAGGTCGGCGTCAGCGATCTCGTCGATATCGGCTGGTGTAGGCTCATACCCATGTGGGTCGGCGCCCGCTGGAATAATCGATGTGACGATCGCCTGGGTCCCGGCCACGTTGCGCGCAATGTCAGCGATGATTGTCGTTGTGGCTGCAACGCGTGGTTTCGCGTCACTTCCGGCGTTCTGTGTACCGTTGTCGGTATTGTCGCTTTCCCCACAAGCCACCGATGCTAACGCCACCAGGACCAGCACCAGCAACACCGACCAGAATCTGCGCTTCACGATAACCCCCATGATGACTCGCGTCGAAACATTTCCTTGTATTGAGACATAGTATCAATTACTCACGACACTGTCACTTTGAATGGTTTGGTGGTTCAAAGCATTCGCTAATGCGGAAGATCGCGATCGAAGCGGGTATCATCAGGAACAAGATTTCTTCGGATCTTCCGCTCAACGCAACGGAACTGCGGAGCCAGCATGCCGATCTATCGTTACCTGTGTCCTGACTGCGAGATCTTCGTTGAAGAAATGCGTCCAATGCGCTTCAGCGATGCGAACGTCGAGTGCCCTGTCTGTCACTCGCTGTGCGTTCAGGCTATCGCCCCGGTCAATGTCATCGGGCGCGCGACTGAAGCCAATTCCGGCGCCAGTGATGATGACGACGCACCGCACCCGTTCGATCCGACCTGCTCGTGCTGCCTACGCCGAGCCGCTGGCTGACGATCAACCCTCGGTTGGAGCGAGTCTCGGAATCTCCGGAGCCATCCCCCGCCGGTAGACGAGGATCGTCCGGTTAAACGTGATGACGGTTGTCCCGGCCTGGTTGTAGCCGATCGTTTTGACCGTCACGATGCCAACGTTCGGGCGCGACTTCGAATCGCGCATCGAGAGCACTTCCGACTGGGAGTAGATCGTGTCGCCCTCGAAGACCGGGTTTGGGAGTTTCACCTCGTCCCAGCCGAGGTTGGCCATGACGTTCTGTGAAATGTCGGTGACCGACTGGCCGGTCACGAGCGCCAACGTGAACGTTGAATCAACGAGTGGCTTACCGAATTCAGTCTGGGCCGCATAGTGATGGTCGAAGTGGATCGGAGCGGTGTTCTGCGTTAACAGCGTGAACCAGATGTTGTCGGTTGTCGTTACCGTCCGGCCAAGTGGGTGCTGATAAACGTCCCCGACCTCAAAATCCTCGTAGTACCGTCCGCGCCAGCCTTCTTTCACTGCCATTGCTCGTTTCCTCATCCCTCACATCGCGTCAGATGACGCCGTCCGACCGCAACGTCGTGATCTCGGATTCACCATAGCCGAGTTCGACCAGAATCGCGTGCGTGTGTTCTCCCACATCTGGAATCGGATCCATCCGCGGATCGTCGCCATCGAGGGCAATTGGTGGCGCAAGCGCCCGGATCGGTCCGACGGGCGTATCGACGGTGTGCCATCGTTCGCGGTCGGTGAGTTGAGGATGATTTAGGAACTCGCTGACAGTTCGCAGCCTAGCGTTGGCGATCGCCGCTGCGTCGAGGTGGGCTTCGACGTCGACTGCTGTCATCCCGGAAAGCGCGTCGGACAGGAATCGATCTAGTGCAGCGCGGTTTGCGACGCGCAAACTGTTGGTTGCAAAGCGGGCATCGGTTGTGAGGTTTGGCTGCTGCAACACTTCGCTGCAGAATCGTCCCCATTCGCGTTCGTTCTGGATGGCGATGAAGACACTGCCGTCGCTGACTTCAACCGGCCCATAGGGAGCGATTGCCGGATGGCTTGCACCACCGCGAGCAGGCTGCGTTCCGCCATAGCCGGTGAAGTAGGCCGGGTAGCCCATCCACTCGGCCAATGCGTCGAAGAGCGAGATGTCCAGGTGGGCGCCTAGTCCGGTGTGCTCACGCGCATAGAGCGCAGTGAGAATTCCGGAGAACGCGTACATTCCTCCGGCAATATCGGCGACCGAGATGCCGACTTTCGCTGCTGAGTCGGGCGTTCCGGTGATTGAGACAACGCCGGTTTCGCATTGCACCAGCAGGTCGTACGCCTTCTTGTCCCGGTATGGCCCGGACGAACCATAACCCGAGATGTCGCAGACGATCAGCCGATCGTACTGTTCGCGCAACCGCGTTGCCCCGAACCCGAGACGTTCGGTTGAGCCCGGAGCAAGGTTCTGGACGAAGACGTCAACCCGTTCCAGGAGTTGCGCAATGATCCACGCCCCCTCAGGCCGCTTCAGGTCGACGGTGATCGACTCCTTCGAGCGGTTCGTCCAGACGAAGTGACTTGCCAGGCCGTTGACGGTCGTGTCGTACCCGCGCGCGAAATCACCACTTCCTGGTCGTTCGACCTTGATGACTCGCGCACCCAGGTCGGCCAGTTGACGGGTAGCGAATGGCGCTGCGACAGCCTGTTCGAGCGCGAGGACGGTGACGCCCGACAGCGGGCCGGGAATCGGCTTCGGCGCACCGGGGTGCGGTGCCCATCCTCCATCGATCGATTCTGGTTCTGTCTCGTTCATTTTCGTTTCCGCGCCTCGCCGTCAGTACGACCGTGGCAGGCCGAGCACATGTTCGGCGACGTACGACAGGATCAGGTTCGTTGAGATTGGCGCAATCTGGTACAGGCGGGTTTCGCGGAACTTGCGTTCGATGTCGTACTCGGTGGTGAATCCGTACCCGCCGTGGGTCTGTAAAGCGACGTTGGCGGCCTCCCAGCTCGCGTCGGCTGCCAGTAGTTTGGCCATATTCGCTTCGGCGCCGCATGGTTTCCCGGCGTCGAAGAGTTCCGCCGCTCGCTCGCGCATCAGGTCGGCAGCGCGGACGTTGACGTGCGCTCTGGCGATCGGGAACTGGACGCCCTGATTCTGGCCGATTGGCCGGTCGAAGATAGCCCGTTCCGATGCGTAGGCTGTCGCTCGCTCGATGAACCAGTCGCCATCGCCGATGCACTCGGCAGCGATCAGGATCCGCTCGGCGTTCATGCCGTCGAGGATGTAGCGGAAGCCACGCCCCTCTTCGCCAATCAGGTTGGCGCTCGGAACGGCCAGCCCGTCGAAGAAGACGGAAGTCGTGTGGTGGTTGATCATCATCTCAAGTGGCTGGACTGTCAGGTGCTCCCTCGGCGCGTCACGCAGGTCAACGAGAAAGACGGAGAGTCCCTCCGAACGGCGTTGGATCTGGTCGAGCGGCGTTGTTCGCGCTAGCAGCAACATCAGATCAGAATGCTCGACGCGCGAGATGAACACCTTCTGTCCCGAAACGACGTACTCATCCCCATTCCGAACCGCCGTCGTCCGTAGCCTGGTGGTGTCGGATCCGGAGTTCGGCTCGGTCACGCCGAATGCCTGCAGACGAAGTTCGCCACTGGCGATCTTCGGCAGCCATTGCTGCTTCTGCTCATCAGAGCCGTGTCGCAGTAACGTCCCCATCACGTACATCTGCGCGTGGCAGGCTCCGGCATTGCCACCGGAGCGGTTGACGGTTTCGAGGATGATGGCCGCTTCGGTGACGCCGAGTCCCAGGCCGCCGTACTCCTCCGGGATCAACGCTGCCAGAAACCCCGCTTCGGTCATCGCCCGGACGAACTCCTCCGGGTAGCCATTCACGCGGTCGAGATCGCGCCAGTATTCATTTGGGAACCGTCGACAGAGGTTGGACACCTCGCGGCGCAGTTCGTCGCGCAAGGAGATCCGTTCGTCCGTCGTCGCTGTTGCGTTTGCCGCTACCATGCCCGCCACACTTTCATGCTCGATGTCCAGGCACCATGATACCCGCCTTGTCCCTACGACGAGGCGGGTGCAGGTAGTTCCCGTGAATGAGTATCGAGATTCGCGGACGTTGAAAGCGAAGGGGATGTTATCCGTGGATTATCAGGATTAGCGTGAGCACGGACAGCAGGATCAGTGCTCCAGTCAGCGTCGTAATCGTTTCAACGCGCCGGCAACGCGATTCCCGGTCTTCGACCGTGGCGTCACTCATCGAAACAGACCCGTTTGCCATGTAATAGCGAACCAGCATCCTGACACGCCTTTCCAACCTCGTCCAGCACCTCGATAAACCCGACAAATTACAACGGG
>JBGSWU010000102.1:0-1971 GCA_041751795.1 Thermomicrobiales bacterium | reverse complement strand
GCACCGATCTCAGCGCCGATCAGCGTGTAGATCGTTCCCCAGACGAGTCCGAAGGCCAACCCGGCGGCAATGTCCATCGGCACTGACGGGATCGGAGAAACGACGACAGCCGTCGCCAGCAGCAAGATGTAGATCAACGGTGCGTACGCACCCAACCCATCGAGCCAGTCGCGCAGAGATGCGGGGTCGAGCGGGATGAACTGACTAAGTACCGCATCGATAACGAACGACAGTGCGACGCTACCGAGAGCAGTGACAAGCAGTATCCGTGCTTGCCGCCGGGTTGGACGCGGTAAGCCAAGTATCGTCGTTCCCAGGTCAAGCGGCCCCGGTTCGTGGTCCATCTACCAGCGACGCACGACAACGCGCAGGATGCGTCCGAGGATGCCGCGTGTCAGCCGTCCGAGGGCGACGTCGCTGCTTGCTTCTTGAACGGTGATGCCCCACGTCGGATACGCATGCATCGCTGGCGCGAGATCGCTCGTCGTCAACTTCTGCTCGATCGCGAGGGACAGTTCGTTGATCGTTTCACCCGCATTGGACCCGACGACGGTCGCGCCGACCAGCCGCCCACCTGATTGGGTCATCAGCTTGAGAAACCCATTCAGTTCGTTCGCGGTCTGGGCGCGGTCGATCTCCGACGCGGGATAACAGACAACGTTCGGGTTACCGATCTCGTCGCGGGCTTCGGCTTCGGTCAGGCCGACCTGGGCGATTTCAGGGTCGGTGAACACGATCCACGGCACACGCTGGCGAACACCCTTGCTGGCAAGCGGAACAAGCGCGTTGCGAACCGCGATCGCACCCTGCCATCCGGCGTAGTGCGTGAATTGTGGCCCTCCGGTCACGTCCCCGGCAGCAAGAATATGTTCCTGGGTGGTTCGAAGATGCTCGTCAATGACGATCCCGTTTGACGTCGTTTCGACACCGATTCCATCGAGGTCAAGGCCATCGACAACCGGCTTGCGACCAGTCGCGACGAACAGTTGGTCGCCAACGATTACACCATCAGATGTCGTCACTCGAATATCATTTCCGGATCTCGCCACGTGCTCGACAGAGCAGTTGAGGAGGACATTGACACCCTCGCTTCGCAGCACATCAGTGATGATCGTCGAGGCGTCCGGGTCAGCAAACGACAGCAAACGGTCGGCCGATTCAATGAGCGTGACCTGCGAACCAAGCCGCTGGAACGCCTGACCTAACTCGACACCGACAGCGCCGCCACCGATCACGACCAGCCGGTCCGGAAGCGTCGTCAATGCAAAGATTGTCGATGTCGTCAAGTACTCGATGTCGTCGAGGCCAGGTATCGGCGGGACGGCGGGCCTTGCGCCTGTGCAGAGGATGAAATGACGACCGTGCAACACCTGACCGTCAACATCAACGCGGTGTGGATCGAGGAAGCGTGCCTCTCCATTGACGACGGTTATCCCTTCCTCACGAAGAACGTCTGGCGTCTCATACGCATAGACCCGCTCGATCGTCGCATCGACGCTTTCCATGACACGCTTGAAATCAACCTGGAGATCGGACGCGATGATCCCGACGTTAGCAGATGTCCGCGCCTGATGAGCCAACTTCGCGACGTGTAGTAGCGCCTTACTGGGAATGCAGCCGGTCCATGTGCAATCGCCGCCAATCCGCTCACGTTCGACCAGCGCGACCCGCGCTCCGATCTGTCGCGCAATCCGTGCAGCCGTTAGCCCTGCGGTTCCTCCACCGATAACGATCAGATCGAACGAATCTCGCATGGTCTGCCTTTCGTTTGGATGTCCGGATACACTCCAGGTAGCGTGCGATGACAGGCGATTCCGGCCTACTCTATCAAGCCAGGAGGCGAAGTCGTGTCATTCATTACAGCCAACGGGACATACGTTCCTGCAATCACTGCCGACGACATGCGCAGAGTCGATGAGATCGCCGTGGAGGAGTTTGGGCTCGGCATTCTCCAGATGATGGAGAACGCAG
>JBGSWU010000101.1:0-6308 GCA_041751795.1 Thermomicrobiales bacterium | reverse complement strand
TTGAAGGTCGGATAGTGTAAACGTCTCCGGAAGGAAATAGAATCCAATATTGCTGTATCCCAGTTTCGCTCTGAGCCGCATCTTCGCGTAATCGAGTATCCCACGTTCAACATCACTGAGACCGTCAAGCGAATCTACATGGTAGAAATTCGTCCTGGCCGAACGTGCCACGGTTGCGCGAGTATCAGCAGAGAGGATTGCCGAATACGCGACAATCGTCTGAACGACATCTCCGGCGACGCTGAAGGTGAACAATTGCTCCAGATAGTCCGGCGGAATTGACAAGGCTTCGTGCGCTACCCGGGCTGCACAATCAGACAGGGACTCTCCGTGGAGCAACTGGCCAGAAGACAGTCGAAGATCCGTTGCCGACTCGCTGGTGTGACACAGGAACACTTCGAGACCATCGCTGGTAACTGCGAACGGAATGACGCGTACACTCAGTTCGATCTCGACCGGCTTTCCTGCAGGTGTCGGTTGTTGCAGCATCTCCCCAACCATCACGTCGCCCGTTGTTCGGGCACACTTGTCGGAGTATAGAGAACGCAATCGGGGCACGCCATTCACGGGTGCGGCGATGATCAGCAATCGAGGCGACGTTGGACGATCGTGACCACGCTCAGAATCTGCACGAGGAACGACGCACTCGACTCTATCGTGTCCGCGGCATCGTGCTACGACGACTCGACCTCGGCGAGGCGGATCGGATCCTGACCGTGTTAACGGCTGAACACGGGAAACGACGGGTTGTCGCCAAGGGGGCGCGTCGACCGTCGAGCAAGATGGCTGGCCACCTTGAACCATTCTGCGCGACCCAGCTGCTGGTAGCGAGGACGCGCGGTATCGACATTGTGTCGCAAGCAGAGACAATCGAGCATTTCTCGGCGCTGCGCCTGTCTGAATCGGCGATTGCAACTGCTGGGTACGTGGCTGAACTAATCGACGCGCTGATGCCCGAAGACCAGGCTCAGGAGGCGGTCTATGAACTTGCATACGCGACCCTCGGGTTACTCAACGAAGGCCGTGACCCACGCCTCGTCATGCATGTGTTCGAGATGGGGTTACTACGGCAACTTGGCTATCGTCCCGAACTGACGCAATGTGTCATGTGTGGCGTTGAAATTACGCCAGAAGCGAACGGTTTCTCGCTCGACGGAGGAGTCGTCTGTCCCAATTGTCTTCGGGTCCGGCCGGATGCGAGTACGATGTCGGTCAACGCGCTAAAACTGCTTCGCTCGATTGACCGGGGTGACATCGACCGGCTTTTCTCGTTGAGAGTTTCTCCGGCAATCTGGGCTGAAATCAGTGATCTACTCGGTCGATATATCACGCGGGTGACCGGTCGCGAATCGTCCGCGCGACGAGTGCTGGAGTCACTCGGGTTAGAATAGTCCTGAAACCACTCATCGAATGCGTCCGATTGGCGAGCCAATTACTGGAGGACGATCGTGTCGTATCTTGACGATCTACTGGCACAGGACGAGCAGGTTCGGCTGATCGCACACCGACACATCCTGTTTCTGTTTGTTCACACCGCACATTACGTGCTTGGGGTCCTTGCGCTCTGGGTTCTGGCGTTCATCGTCTATAGCCAACTTTCGACAGGCAAGACGATCGTGACGCTGCTGGTGTTGACGTTGTCGCTGGTTCCGCTGTCGATCGCAGTCTATCGATTCCTGTCCTGGAAGCTAGAACAGTATGCCGTTACGACGTACCGCATTCTTCAGGTTGAGGGAATCATCAACAAGCGAACGTTCGATTCTTCCCTGGAAAAGGTCAATGACGTTCAGATGACGCAGGGGTTGTTTGGTCGATTATTCGGCTACGGCAACGTTGACATCATCACTGGCTCAGATGCCGGAATCAACCAACTTCATGGAATTGCAGAACCATTCGTCTTCAAGCGAATGCTTCTCGAAACGAAACTTGAACTTGGTGATGAAAATCGACCGCGGCGTTTTGTCGCTGAACAATCAAAACCTTCTCCGGAACCGCTCGCCGGCCCTCCGTCGTCGTCCACCGGAACGGAGGCCGCTCGCCTGATGGCCGCGCTGGTCGATCTGCGCGATTCCGGGATCATTTCTGCAGCCGAATACGAGGAACGTCGCGATCAGTTGCTACAGCAAACATGATCCTCTGAACAGCGTTCGCGACGTTCGTGACGATGTTCAGTTTGTCGTATCGGCCCGTTTTCGACGAGTTGGCCGCGAGGAAGCGATGATAGCTGCTGGAAGCGCAATCAGTCGCTCGACAGGTCGACGCCGAGTCTTCTGTTTGGTTGCGCGAACCGCTCCGATCGTGACGACAGGCACGGCTGGAACCGATCGCTTTTGTCGTGGACCGGCTGTCACTGCCGGGCCGAGCAGTTCGGTCAGTTCCTGTTCCTCAACAGTTTCGACGTCCAGCAGTCGCTCGGCAAGCAGATCCAATTTGGCGCGATGGTGGATCAGGATCTCGTGGGCGATATCGTGAGCAAAAGTCACCAAATCCCTTGCTTCGGACTCAGCTGCATAGGTGGTCCGCTGCGAGAACGTGAACTGACCGTCGTCGCCAGAAGACAGGAGACCGAAGGCCTGACCCATCCCGTAGCGCGAGACCATTGACAGAGTCATCCCGGACGCCCGTTCGAGGTCGTTCGACGATCCAGTCGTCACCTCGCCGAAGATGATCTCTTCCGCCGCATAGCCACCAAGCATCGACGCCAGACGATCAGTCAACTGCTGGCGCGTCCAGAGACCACGATCTTCTTCGGGGACAAACATCGTGAAACCACCGGCCTGACCTCGCGATACGATCGTGACCTTTGAAACCGGGTCACCCTGCGGGAGGTAATGGGCAACAATCGCGTGTCCAGCTTCGTGATACGCGATAATTTCCCGTTCGCGGTCACTGAAGCGCTTGTTGCGACGAGCAGGACCAGCCAGCGTCCGGTCGATTGCTTCGGTAAGCGTGTCCATCTCGATGATCGACGCGTTTCGCCGGGCGCTGAGGATCGCACCCTCGTTCATCAGGTTCGCTAGATCGGCTCCCGACATGCCCGTCGTGCGCGCTGCGATCAGATTCAGATCGACGTCGGGGCCTATCGGCTTCCCGCGTGAGTGCACACGGAGGATCGCCGCACGAGCTGCTCGATCGGGAAGGTCAACATGGACCTTCCGGTCAAAGCGGCCCGGCCTGAGCAATGCTGAGTCGAGGATGTCGATTCGGTTTGTGGCAGCCATGACGACGACCGTTGACCGTTGATCGAATCCGTCCATCTCCACGAGAATTTGGTTTAGTGTCTGGTCGTACTCGGACGAGTTATCGGCCTTGCCGCGTTTTCGACCTACCGCATCAATCTCATCGATAAAGATAATCGCTGGAGAGCACTCGCGCGCCCGCTTGAACAGTTCTCTAACGCGTGACGCGCCGACACCGACGTAAAGTTCAACAAACTCGCTGCCACTGACGGAAAAGAATGCCGCACGGGCCTCCCCAGCGACAGCGCGGGCCAGGAGCGTCTTCCCTGTTCCTGGTGGTCCTGCCATGATGACGCCTCGCGGAATCCGCGCGCCGAGTTTGTGGTAACGCTCGGGATCGCGTAGGAAGTCGATAACGTCAGCGAGTTCTTCCTTGACCTCTTCGGAGCCTGCAACGTCGGTCAGAAGGACTGATGCGCGATCCCCGGGGCGAACGGGGTCGAACGCTCCACGGCGAGAACTGCTGCGACTGAATCCAGCCTGTCCCCGTCTGATGAACCAGAACGCACCAAACAGGATCATCAGGACGAGTCCAATTTTCAGCAGTGGTGACGCTTGCGACAGGGCCGATTGCTTCTCAACTTCGATCGGCGGCCACATCTGGAATGGGATCTCTGCTGTCGTCAGAATGTCGTGAACGAATGCCCCGCTTGGCAGGTCAACCTGGCGTATTGGTGCGGACTCGTCGACATACTCAACGGTGGCACCTCGACCATTCCGATCTTCAACGATCGTTTGAACCCTGCCTGCGCGGATGTCGTTCGTCAGGGCAACGATGTCGATCGTCTCTGGTTCGGGACTGCGTTGGAATCCAAACAGCAGAGCAAGCGTGACGCCGCCGAGTGCGAACGTCGCGATGATAATTGTTCTAACGGAGCGCATGTTCATCAGGACCTCACGGTTGTGATTCCTGCCGGGCGCTCGGGCGCGCCAACAAACAGAGTAGAGAGCAGACATCCCCAACAGGAACCCGCAGACTGCCCTTCGATGCTACCTTCTAACGACTAGCAATGCCAGTCTCCAGCGTTCGTGTGGGGTCGGTTGTTACGCATTTGGTATCAGATGGCGGCGGCGCTACGACCGTTCCCCAAATAATCAGAAGCCTGAATCAGCCAGGACCGTCACGCCCGTTCTGTTCAAGGACGATAAGGTCAAAACTCAACGAAGTACGTGCGGCAGGCTCTGTCAATGAGATTTGGCGATAACGTCGCCGGCTGATCCAGGTACTTCGCGATTCCGGTGAGCGTGCGCAGAATATCGCGCGGATGGCAGGCGCGAAGTTCACGCTTTGGCTTTACGTAATACTCTCGCAAGAGATAGACGAGACCGTTCTGGTCAAACGGGACGTTCAGTGCGTCGCATTGACGGCGAAAGATCTCGCGAAAGTTGTCGAGTGTCGGATTATCAATTTTCACCTTGCACTGGATTCGCCGCAGAAACGCTTCGTCGACCAGGTCCTTTGGTGAGAGGTTCGTTGAGAAAACGATGATCTCGTCAAACGGGATCTCGATCTTCTTGCCAGTATGCAGCGTCAAGAAATCAACGCGTTTTTCGAGGGGAACGATCCAGCGGTTTAGCAACTCGCTCGGTCGTACCTGCTGCCGACCAAAGTCGTCAATCATGAACATGCCGCCGTTTGCCTTCATCTGGAATGGAGCTTCGTAGAACTTGTTCACATTGTCCCAGACAAGGTCGAGGCTCTGGAGCACCAATTCGCCACCGACGACGATGTATGGACGACGGCAGACGACCCAGCGCCGGTCAATGTCGCTCTTTCCTCCGGGCGTTCCAATGGGGATATGGTTATGGAGGTCGAATACCTTGATGACCTGGCCATCGACGGTGATCGCATGTGGAATCAGGATTGAACCACCGAGCAGTTCAGTCACACGTTCGGCGAGGACGGTCTTGCCATTCCCGGGTTCGCCGTAGAGAAACAGCGACCGCCCGGTCGTCACGGCTTGGCCGAGGACATCGATGATGTCATCGGGAACGATCAGGTCAGCGGTCGCCCGGCGAACGTCCTGCGGCGTTACCCGGACATTGCCGATCGCTTGTGACTTGATGACCTCTTTGTAGGCGTCAAGTGTGATCGGTGCTGGACCGACATAGGCACTGCGATTAATGACGTCGTGCGCACGTGCGCTGCCTTTGGGCGTAACCAGATATTGATAGGCGAGTTCACCAAATCCGCTTGATCCAACGACCTCAATCAGTTCTTCACGCTTCAAAAGAGTCAACGCTCGATCGACAACGTTGAAGAATGGCAGACAAATCGTGTCGGCAATTGATTGAGCCGTGGTCATTGAGTTGAAATAGATGACTTTGATAATCAGATCGGAAATGAAGCTGAGGTCCAACCCGGTCTCATCGATGTTTTGTGGCTCCCGCAGAAACGGGCTGAGAGAGGCGGTAGCTGGCCTCGTTTGTGTTCTCGATGTCGCGACCATCTCCGACCTTCCAACTCCCGATCGATATGCTAATCGTCATGTCGAGCGTCCCAGTGCTGACATGACAAGCGTAGGGAAGTGTGGTCAATGGCGCGATAGCAATGGAGTCCTGATTGTCCAGGTCGGAAATCGCGGGTGTGGGTACCCGAATACTACCTTCGGCTCTTTCGGCTGTCAGCGAACGACGACCCGTTCACCATCAGACAAGCCTGACACAACTTCTACCCGTCCGCTGCCGCGATAGCCCAACTCGATTTCGCGTTCTTCGACGTCGCCGTTAATTTCGACTTCAACGAACGATCGTTCACCTACTGTTCGCAACGCAGACTCTGGAATCAGCAGCACATCGTCGCGTGCAGCCGTAACAATTGTGACGTCCGCGTTCATCCCCGGACGTATATCCAGGTCATCAGGGGGCGTGAACGAGATCTCCGTCGCGAATACCGTTGCACCGCCCTGCTGACGGGCTTGTGGTGCCGTGCTGACGACGCTTCCAATCACCTCAGTCGCCGGAAACGCATCGAGCCGAAAGCGTGCTTCCGCTCCCCGCTGAACGTTCGGCAGGTCGAGTTCGTCGACATCGGCGATCACTGTCAAGTCGCTGGGTGACGCAATTCGG
>JBGSWU010000100.1:0-6366 GCA_041751795.1 Thermomicrobiales bacterium | reverse complement strand
TCGCTGCTCTTCGACCGCTACTGGCGCTCGAAGCGGATCGTCGACGAGTCCTCCGAGCAGATGCCCAACTTCGCCGACGAGTCCGCCGAGATGATCGAAGGGCTGGACGACGCCGAGGGCGAGGAGGGCGAAGGCCAGGGCCAGATGGCCGAAGGCATGGAGGGCCTCGCAATGGACGAGGACTCCGACGGGGGCGAGATCGGCGAGGGCGAGGACTCTGAACTCGAATCTGTCCTCACCTACAGCGGTTCAGAGGCCCTTCGCAGCAAGGATTTCTCCGAATTCACTCAGGAGGAACTCGAGCAGGCTCGCATTCTGATGAAACACCTGAAATGGGAAATCGGCATGCGGAAGTCTCGCCGCAAGGTGGCATCGTCGAAGGGTCGCTTCATCGACGCCCGCAAGACGATGCGCAAGTCGCTCCAGACGGCTGGCGTGCCGCTGCGGATCAGTGAGCGCAAGATCAAGATGAAGCCACGATCGCTCATCGTGATCTGCGACATCTCTGGCTCGATGGATCGCTACTCGCGTCTGCTGCTGCAGTTCATCCACACCATCGAGAATGACATGGCGAAGGTCGAAGCGTTCGTCTTCGGCACTCGATTGACGCGAATCACCCGAATTCTCAAGAAGCGTCCAATTGACGAAGCGATCACCCGTGTGTCGCGCGAAGTTCAGGACTGGGCTGGCGGCACGCGCATCGGAGAGTCGATTCAGGCTTTCAACACGGAGTACGCTCGCCGCGTTCTCCGAAATGGCGCTGTCGTCCTGATCATCTCTGATGGCTGGGATCGTGGCGACCCTGCGCTGCTCGGCACCGAGATGATGCGACTCCAGCGCTCGTGCTACCGACTGATCTGGTTGAACCCGCTGCTTGGATCGCCGCGGTATCAGCCACTGACACGCGGAATGCAGGCGGCGTTACCTTACATCGACGACTTCATGCCGGTTCATAATCTTGAGAGTCTCGAACTGCTTGCCGATCATCTGTCGAAGGTCGGCGAGACACGACCCGTGCGCAAGCAAGCACCGTTGGAGTTCGTCAATCAACGGATGGCTGCGGTCTAGCGACCCGTCACGTCAACGGGGACGGCAAGTGCCGTCCCCGTTCGCATTCCTGATGAATCGCCCCTCTCAGTATGTCCGACTCGAATACAGGGAGGAAACCCACATGGCACTAATGGAACATCTGTTGCACGCGAACGAACTCTACGCGGAGTCGTTCCGAATGGGACGGTTACCCCGATCCCCACGACTTCAACTCGCGATTCTTACCTGCATGGACTCGCGGATCGACCCTGACCGCATCCTCGGTCTACAGGAAGGCGATGCACACGTCATTCGCAACGCAGGTGGCCGAGCCAGCGACGATGCGATCCGCTCGCTAGTGATCTCATACCGCCTGCTGGGTACTCGCGAGTTCCTCGTTATCCATCACACCGACTGCGGGATGCACAAGATCACCAACGAGAAAATGCACAAAGAACTCCTCACTGATCTTGGAGCAGATGTCTCCGACGTCGATTTCCTGCCAATCAGTGACCCAGACGCAACAGTCCGCTCCGATGTCGATGCCATCCGAACATCGCCGATGGTCCGTCCCGACATTAGCGTCCATGGCTTTGTCTACGACGTTGAGAATGGTCGGCTGCGCGAGGTTGTCTGATTCTTAGATCGACTGATCGGGCTGTGGCGTCAAGGAATGAACCTGCCCGTAACAACGCTATAGAATGTGGAATGAACGCACAGACACAACGACAGGAGCCACCACCTATGCGAGACGTACTGGAATACATTGACGAGTGGACGAGCGAAGGCGAACAGATCGCGATTGCGACGGTCGTCTCAGCTGCTGGCTCGACACCGCGGCCAGTCGGCGCGAAGCTAGTGGTGACGAAGTCCGGCAAGATGCAGGGCTCGGTGTCGGGCGGATGTGTGGAGGGTGCTGTCTTCGCGACGGCCATGGAAGTCATTGAATCCGGCACGCCACAACTGGTTTCCTATGGCATCTCTGACGAGATGGGCTGGGAAGTTGGCCTGTCGTGTGGCGGCTCGATTGATGTCTTCGTTGAGCCGGTGCGAACGACGGATGCGGCTTAACTCATGGAATCGACCCAATACGCTGCGCTTCGCAATGCCATTCAGGGGGAAGTACCTGCCGCGAACGCTAAGGTCATTAGCGGCCCTGACACCGGCAGTGAGCTACTGATCGTTTATCCCGACCAAGTGCATGGATGCCTTGGCTCATTTCAGGCAGATGAATCGGCTGGCCAAATGTTGCGGGCGATGCTCCGAGACGGTGGATCGGCTCTGGAAGAGATCGATGGTCGCCGTGTGTTCCTCGAAGCACACCTTCCTCCACCACATCTCGTCATTATCGGTGCCGTCCATATCGCGATCCCACTTGTTACATTTGGGCATACGCTGGGATTCAAAACGACCGTCATCGACGCACGGTCGCAATTCGCCACCGACGAACGCTTTCCACATGCTGATCGGCTGATCGAGGCATGGCCGGATGACGCGCTCCAGCAACTGAACCTGCATCCCGGTGTTGCTGCAGTCTGCCTCGCGCACGATCCGAAGTTCGAGGATCCAGCGATGGAAGTCCTGTTGCGATCTGATGCCGGATACATTGGCGCTGTTGGGTCACGTGCAACCAGCAATGAGCGTCGAGAGCGACTGGCTGCGACCGGATTCACCGATGAGCAACTCGACCGCATCCACGGCCCTGTCGGCTTGAACATCGGTGGCAAGAGTCCGGAAGAAATCGCTCTGTCGATCATGGCCGAAATTGTCGCGGTTCGGCGCGGCCGTGATCCACAAGCAGCTGTCGCTCCAGCGAAGGCGACAACTGGCTCGTGACGGCATCCCGCATTGCGGTCATTGTCCTCGCGGCCGGTGGATCGACACGACTTGGCAGGCCAAAGCAACTCCTGCCAGTCGGCCAGACACCACTACTGCAACTCACGCTCAACATGGTGCGTCAAACGTCTCTCGAACCTCGCATTCTCGTACTCGGCGGATATGCTGACGACGTACTGAAGTCTGTTAACACTCGCGGTTTTGAGGTAGTGCATAACGCCGAGTATGCGACTGGGCAAGCGTCATCGCTTCGTGCTGGCTTGGACGCACTCCCGGCAGACATCGACGGTGTCGCGATCGTTCTTGGCGATCAGCCACTCGTTCCGCCGTGGCTGATTGACGCTCTCGCCGGCGAGTTCAACCACAGCAGGCATGTCGCGGTCCGTCCAACGTACTCCGATGGACCAGGCAATCCGGTCATCCTCGGATCTTCCATTTTTCCCGAAGTAACCACACTCACCGGCGATGTTGGTGCACGGGACATTCTTCGCGCCAACCAGAATCGAATCAGGACCGTTTTCGTCCCGAACCGAACCGCACCACGCGACGTGGACACGATGGCCGACTTCAACGCACTACTTCTCGACTGGGCGTCGCTCGGCGCGCCGGATGTCCCGAGATACTGCCAGCGCTGCGCGACTGAGGTTGGCTTTGCGGAGATTCATCAGCGCCTGCGACCTCGGTGTCCTTCATGCGGGTTTACGTACTATTACGATCCAAAGATTGCGACGGCAGTCGTCGTCGAGATCGATGGACAGGTTGTCCTCCAACAGCGTGCAATCAACCCTGGGATTGGAAAGTGGACGTTTCCTGGTGGGTTCGTCGAGCGGGGAGAGCCGGTTCTCGATGCTGCTGTGCGCGAGATCGAGGAGGAAATTGGCATCGTCGTCGCACCTAAGGATTTATCGCTCGTGAACGTCTACAGCGAACCGGGGGAAACAGTCGTCCTTGTCGCCTGGCACGTGCGAGTGACCGGTCAGGTTCCAATTGTCGCGGATGGGGAAAGCACCGCAGTACGGCGGTTTCCACCGGACGCCCTCCCGGAACTGGCGTTTCCTCGAAACGGGCAAGTTCTCTCGGACGCGCAACGCTTGACCAGAGGCTGAGGCTCGGCGACACTCGCCACGAAGCATCGTCGCCTCAACAGCTCATAGGATTCTTGACCAGCGCAATACGCATCGAAGAATTGCCGAACGATGTTCGCTTTCACGGGAGGTGTCCGTAGGTGACGCATCACGAACCATCTGGACTGATCGGTCAATCTATCAAGCGTGAAGGTGACCGCAAACTGGTGACCGGTCGGGGTCGCTTTGTCGACGATCTGAACCCACCCGGAACCGTCCATGTCGCCTTCGTTCGGTCACCATACGCCCACGCTGACATCGTGTCGGTCGATGTCCAAGCTGCAATGGAAGCGCCCGGCGTCGTGACCGTCGTGACCGGGGCTGAACTCGGTGATTGGATGAACCCGACGCCGATCACCGAACCACTCTTGCCCAACCGGCCACTCGTTCGCCATTCACTCGTTTCCGATCGTGTTCGCTACGCCGGCGACGCCATCGCAGCCGTCATTGCTGATTCCGCCACGACAGCAGCTGACGCAGCCGAGCTCGTCGAGGTGGAATATCGGGAACTCGATGCGGTGACGACCGCCGAAGCAGCGATGGCGGATGACGCTCCGATCGTCCATGACGGTTGGGAGAACAACATGGCGTATCACCTGCACGCTGGAGCAGGTGACGTCGACGCCGCATTCGAAAACGCGACCCACTCTGTCAGCCTTCGACTGGTTCTTCCACGAGTTGCGTCAGTCTACATCGAGCCAAAGGCGGTTCTCGCGACGTGGGACGAGATCGAGGAGCGGATGACTGTCTGGGCATCGATCCAGACGCCACACGGTTTCCGAACACAAATCAGCGCAGCGCTCGATTTGCCGGAACACCACATCCGCGTGATCGCGCCCGATGTCGGCGGTGCGTTCGGAACGAAGGGCCGCCACGTACCCGACTATCTCTTCGCTGCCGCAGCGTCGAAGAAGCTACGGCGCCCCGTCAAGTGGATCGAGGATCGATCCGAATACTTCCACATTGCCAACCAGGCCCGCGACCAAGTTCAGTACATCGATGCTGCGGTGGACGAGGACGGAACGCTTCAAGGCATCCGCGTTCGCGTCTATGTCAATCTGGGAGCCTACAACGCTGCTGGCCACGGTGGGCGAACTCTGATCATGTCCGGTGGCGCGTACCGAACGCCAAACCTCGTGACCGATGTCTACGGAGTCATGACCAACACGACACCGACCGGACCGTATCGTGGCGCAGGTCGGCCAGAAGCGGCGTACATGGTCGAGCGGTTGATCGAGGAGATCGCGCGTGTCACCGGGATCGATTCGATCGAACTTCGTCGCCGCAACTTCATCCAGCCCGATGCATTCCCTTACCGCGCTCCAACGGGCGTAACCTACGATTCCGGCGACTACGAACGCGCGCTCGATATCGCGCTTGAGCATCTCGACCTGACTGCCGAACGAAAACGAGTCGAGACACTGCGATCAGAAGGTAAACTGGCTGGAATCGGCGTCGCTGTGTTTGTCGAGCCGTCGGGCGGGGGCTGGGACAGCGCCGAGGTGCGCGTTTCGCCATCCGGATCAGTGACAGTGTCAGTTGGCGTGTCTCCCCACGGTCAGGGAACAGATGTCGCTATCCGCCAACTCGTCGCAGAGCAACTCGGCTTGCCGATCGAACAGGTTGACCTGCGTGCGAGCGACACTGACACGACGCCACAAGGAATCGGCACATTCGGTTCGCGGAGTCTGTCGATCGGCGGTGGCGCTGCCGTCGTCGCTGCCACGCAGGTAGCCAGGAAGATTCGTGCGATGGCTGAGGCGATGCTCGAAACGTCGGCCGACGACGTTGAGCTCGCCGAGGCGACAGCGCGTGTTATCGGTGCGCCAGACCGGTCCGTCCCATTCAAGCGGATCGCCGCCGCAGCCCACGGAATGGGAAAGATGCCAGGTGGCCTCGAACCCGGCCTGGACGAAACGTCGTTCTTTACTGTCGATGGCAACCAGTTTCCGTTTGGCGTGCACATCGCTATCGTGGTCATCGACCCAGAAACTGGTCGGCTAACCGTGGATCGCTTCATTGGTGTCGATGACTGTGGCACCGTCGTGAATCCGCGGATGGTCGAGGGGCAGGTCATCGGGGGGTTAGCCCAGGGCTTCGGTCAAGCGCTATGGGAAGAGATCGTATTCGATAACGATGGACAACTGATCACCGGATCGCTGATGGACTACGCGGTTCCGCACGCCGACCAGTTGCCGACGTTCGAACTGGACCATACGGAAACGCCAAGTCCGCTTACACCCCACGGAGCCAAAGGCGTCGGCGAGGCTGGCACGACAGGTGCACCGCCCGCGCTCGTCAATGCAGCCCTCGACGCGCTCCGTCCATTGGGCGTCACCCACATCGACATGCCGCTGACATCAGAAAAGATCTGGCG
>JBGSWU010000099.1:0-15465 GCA_041751795.1 Thermomicrobiales bacterium | reverse complement strand
CAGATCGACCTGCTCCGGTGCGATGGCAAGCATCAGCGCCGTTTCGTCCTCGTTGGCGTGCGTTCCTTTTCCGTCGAAGAGTTCGAGCGCTGCGGCACGACCTAGTTCGGTTGTCGCGAGTGCGACGGAAACACCGAGTTTATAGAACGCATCCGTGGCAACGATCTCAAGGACCGGACGAGTCGAAAGGCCCGTGTCGAGCAGCAGGACTTTCCTGATTCCCGCGTCAGCGAGACATCCAATGATGTCCGTAATCACTCGACGATAGGTGGAGGGGCCAATGGACATGCTACCCGGCCAGTCGACGAACGCGGGGTAGTAGCCGTGCCCGAAGACCGGAAGCAGCAGCACCGGAAGGTGTTGGACAGCCGCGTTACCAAGTGCATTCGCCGTCAGGTAATCGGTCTGGTTTGGCAGGTGGTAGCCGTGTTCTTTCGAGGCAGCACCCATCGGTAACACCGCAACCGCGCAGCGCTTCGCGACGGTTGGCCATGAATCCGCAGTCAGATCGCGAACCCGGTAACCTACGTCAGGGTGTCCAACTCGGGTTGACGACGCTGCCCCCGTTGAGTTTTCAGTTCCGTCTCGGAGGTCAGGTGTCTTTCGGTTTTCCCAGCCAGCCGTTGCTGCATCGAGATGGTCGACAATTTCTGTGATCGATGTGTCGAGGATTTGTTGGCCCTTGGCTGCGTTCGCGGCAATCGATATGCCATCGTCGTCGCGCGATTGATTGTTGGCGTACGGGGTGATGAAGACAGGCTCGTGGAGGTTTGTGCTTGCTGATGGTCGAACGTGCGACGAGGTAGCTACTGGATCACTGTTGACGCGATCAGGAGCAATCGCCAGCATTATCGACTTGGCGACGTGTCTCGCGTGTGAGATGTTTGTTGGTGTGCTGAGGGTGCTTCTGAGTTCATGAGCTAACCCCGCTTCGTTGGCCAACGAGACGGTGAGGCCGAACTCTTCATGCATTTCGCGTGAAACGATCTGGAGCGGAGCGAGTGTCGATTCTCCGCGAGCAACGATCACGATGTGTCGCGCGTTGTGACGTGCTAGAGAGCGGATAACATCGCTCACGAGACTGATGAATGACTCGGCATCCAGGGACACAGTGACGCCTTTGCCAGCACGCGCTGGAGCGTAGATGACATCGATCGTTGGAGCGACGAGGACTGGCCATCGGGCGGCCACAGCGTCGGCGATCGCTGTGGCGACGACCGCATCGGTGTCGTAAGGTAGATAGCGTCCGTGGTCAATTGCGGCCCCGCCAACCGGAATGATGACCGGGAGCCGCGTCAGCGTGTGCGAGGCTTCTTCCCAGTTCAACGCGCCAAGCCATGCGCTGCCAATCTGATTGAACTTTTGCGTGGCGCTCATGATTGTCCAATCGATTGAAAGTCACCGGTTGCCAGACGTTCTGCAATGGCACGGCACATGCACGCTATCGTACTGTAGAACACCCCAGGCGCAGTGGGCATAAACGTTCCGCGCCGTGCAAATAATGAAACGAAACTGGAAGGGGCTTGCATGGATGACGGGCGTAGCCGAGTCGTGATCGAAGGAGTTTCTCCGGAAATCGACGGCGGACGATTCCCGATCAAGCGAACCGTGGGAGAACGTGTGGTCGTCGAAGCGGACGCTTATACCGATGGCCATGACGCAATATCGCTTGTCCTGCTATATCGTCACGATGGTGAAGAGACCTGGTCCGAAACGCCAATGACGCCGCTGGTCAACGATCGCTGGCGTGGCGAGTTTCAGGTGTATGAACTGGGACGGGTGTGTTACACACTCGTTGGTTGGGTTGATCGTTTCAAGACATGGACTCGAGATCTCCGCAAGCGGCTCGACGCCGGGCAGGATGTTCAAGTTGACTTGCTGATTGGTGTCCAGATCATCGAGGAGTCGGCGACACGTGCGCCGGAGATTGACGCCCGCCCGATGCTGGCGGTCGCGTCAGCGCTTCGCGACAACGAGCAAGGTGCGGCTGAACGCGTCTTTTCGCCCGAACTGACGTGGCTGATGGATCGCTATGCTGTGCGCCACTTCGAGATCCGCTATGACCGTGAACTGCGAGTTACGGTTGATCCGGCGATTGCCCGGTTCTCGACCTGGTACGAACTCTTCCCGAGGTCGGCATCGCCGGAGTTCGGACGGCATGGCACGTTCCGCGATGTCGTTGCGCAATTGCCTGAGATAGCGGCGATGGGATTCGATGTCCTCTATCTGCCACCGATTCATCCGATTGGTCGCTCGTTCCGCAAAGGTCCAAACAACACGACGACAGCCGAGCCGGGCGATCCCGGGAGTCCGTGGGCGATCGGCGCAGAAGAGGGCGGACACAAGGACACCCTGCCCGAACTCGGAACGCTCGACGACTTTTCCAGTCTCGTGTCCAGTGCGCGTGAACATGGGTTGGAACTGGCAATGGATATTGCTTTCCAGGCAGCGCCGGACCATCCCTATGTCAAAGAGCACCGGACATGGTTCCGCGAGCGACCGGATGGCACGATCCAGTACGCCGAAAACCCGCCGAAGAAGTATCAGGACATTTATCCGTTCGACTTTGAGTCGGACGACTGGCGCGCAATGTGGGATGAATTAAAGGATGTCTTCATCTTTTGGTGCCAACGCGGTGTCCGTGTATTCCGTGTCGATAACCCGCACACGAAGGCGTTTCCATTCTGGGAGTGGTGTATCGCTGAGGTGAAGTCGGAGTACCCTGACGCGATCTTCCTGTCAGAAGCTTTTACTCGCCCGAAAGTGATGTACAGGCTTGCGAAAGTCGGCTTCACGCAGTCGTACACGTATTTCACATGGCGCAATACTTCCAGCGAACTTCGTGAGTACCTGACAGAACTCACCCAGACTGAGGTCGCCGAGTATTTCCGTCCGAACTTCTGGCCGAACACACCCGACATTCTGCCCGAGTATCTCCAGTTCGGGGGTCGTCCGGCGTTTTTGACGCGGTTGATCCTGGCGGCGACGCTGACGGCGAACTACGGGATATACGGTTCAGTATATGAAGCACTTGAAGCGACGCCGCTTGCGCCGGGGCGAGAAGAATACTGGGAGTCAGAAAAGTACGAGATTCGACACTGGCCGCTTGAGCCGCGCCAACGCATGCGCGAGGTCATCACGATCGTCAATCGCATTCGCCGAGACAACCCGGCACTGCAATCGAACGAGTCTCTAACGTTTCACAATGTTGACAACGACCAGATTATCGCGTATTCCAAGACAACCGATGATGGCGCAAACCTGATACTGACGGTCGTCAACCTCGATCCGCACCATGTCCAATCAGGCTGGGTAGAACTGCCCCTTGATGCATTCGGCATCGAACCGTCGCAGTCGTTTCAGGTCCATGATCTTCTCGGTGGCGGGCGTTACATGTGGAATGGGACGCACAACTACGTCGAGATCGATCCACATGCGATGCCAGGACAAATCTTCCAGATCCGGCGCCACATGAAGCGCGAGCATGACTTCGATTATTTCATGTAAGTTGCGCAGATGTGGGACACGCAGGTCGTCAACCATGTGTTCCATATCTCGCCCCCACCTTTCGTTCGGCAGTTAAAGGAGCAAGCAGTCGCTATGTCATCGACCAGCGAATTCTCAGTTGAAAGTGATCCACTCTGGTACAAAGACGCGCTGATTTATCAGACGCATATTCGGGCGTTCTTTGACAGCAATGGAGATGGGATTGGCGATTTCGCGGGTTTGACGCAGAAGTTGGATTATCTCCATGACCTGGGCGTGACGGCCATTTGGGTGCTGCCGTTCTATCCTTCGCCACTCAAAGACGACGGGTACGACACCGCCAACTACACCGAGGTTAATCCGATGTACGGGTCGTTGCGCGACGTGCGATTGTTTGTCCGCGAAGCGCACAAGCGCGGGTTGCGGGTGATCACCGAACTCGTCTTCAATCACACGTCGGATCAACACGCCTGGTTCCAGCGAGCCAGGCAGGCGAAGCCGGGGAGCAATCATCGTGACTTCTACGTCTGGAGCGACACGCCAGACAAGTATTCAGATGCACGGATCATCTTCAAGGACTTCGAGCATTCGAACTGGACCTACGATAACGTGGCGGGTGCCTACTACTGGCACCGCTTCTACTCGCATCAGCCAGACTTGAACTTCGAGAACCCGAAGGTGCATGAGGCGCTGTTCAAGGCGCTCGACTTCTGGCTGGGGATGGGCGTCGATGGCCTGCGACTCGACGCGATACCGTACCTCTACGAGGAGGAAGGGACAAACTGCGAGAACCTTCCGCAGACTCATGCGTTCCTCAAGAAGTTGCGAGCGCGGATCGACGCGAACTATCCCGATAAGATGCTGCTTGCCGAGGCGAACCAGTGGCCGGAAGATGCCGTCGAGTACTTCGGTGACGGCGATGAATGCCACATGGCGTTCCACTTCCCGGTCATGCCGCGGCTGTATATGGCCGTGCGTATGGAAGATCGCTACCCCATCATCGACATCCTCGATCAGACGCCGGCAATTCCCGACAACACCCAGTGGGCGATGTTCCTCCGGAACCATGACGAACTGACGCTGGAGATGGTGACGGACGAAGAGCGCGACTACATGTACCGCTCATACGCTCAGGATCCAGCCGCCCGCATCAACCTGGGTATTCGCCGACGCCTGGCTCCGCTGATGGGCAACAATCGACGCCGGATCGAACTGATGAACGGCTTGCTCTTTTCCCTGCCAGGCACGCCGATTCTGTATTACGGCGACGAGATCGGGATGGGCGACAACATCTTCCTCGGCGACCGCAACGGCGTGCGGACTCCGATGCAGTGGAGTGGTGACCGAAACGCTGGCTTCTCGACGGCGAACTCACAACGTTTGTACTTCCCGGTCATCACCGACCCTGAGTATCACTATTCGACCGTCAACGTCGAAACGCAGCAGGCGAACCCGCAGTCGCTCCTCTGGTGGATGAAGCGGCTGATCGCACTTCGGAAACGCTACCGCGCATTCGGTCGAGGAAGCATCGAGTTCCTGCATCCGGAGAACCGGAAGGTGCTGGCGTTCGTCCGGAAGTACGAGGACGAAACAATCCTCGTGATCGCGAACCTTTCGCGCTTCGTTCAAGCCGTCGAACTCGACCTGTCTGAGTATCGTGGATACAGTCCGCTAGAAATGTTTGGACACAATGAGTTCCCAGCGATAGGCGAACTCCCGTACTTTGTGACACTCGGCCCCCACTCGTTCTACTGGTTCTCACTTGAACCGCAGCGAGTCAGCGGGGACCGCATCTCTGGCTCAGGTGACGAATCGACCTTGCCAAGCCTGGCAATTGCTGGAGCATGGACGACGCTGTTCAGCGGTGACGCTCGGACAAAGCTCGAACGGTTGCTTCCGGCGTACCTGGTCGACCGTCGCTGGTTCCGCGGGAAGGCTCGTCGGATTACCCGTACGAAGATCACCGACACAATTCCTGTCTCGTACGATGAAACGAGCGCGATGGTCGTAGTCGTTCAGGTTGATTTCTCTGAAGGTGATCCGGACCAGTATGTGCTTCCGCTGGCCTTCGCATCCGGCGAGCGGGCTGACGATCTCAGTAACTACCAGCTGCACGCCATTCTCACGCGTCTCAAGGCCGGTGAAGTGGAGGGCGTGCTGTATGACGCTCTTTGGGACCAGGGTTTCAACGATGCCTTGCTGGGTTTCATCACCAGACGTCGAAAGGTTCGCGGCGATCTCGGCTCGATCTCTGGTGTGACGACTCGCTCGTGGAAGGAACACGCACCACCGCCTGACGAGGGACCGTTGTACGCAACGAACGTGCGCGGTGAACAGTCGAATTCCTCGGTGACCTACGGCGACCGGTTCATTCTGAAGTTGTTCCGTAAGCTTGAACCGGGTTTCAATCCGGATCTCGAGATTGGGCGATATCTGACCGAGGAAAGCGACTTCGAACAGATTGCGCCAGTCGTCGGCAGTCTGGAATACGCTCTCAATAGCGGCGGGGCCGGCAGTCAACCAGTCGTGCTCGGGATCCTCCAACGGTATGTGCCAAATGAGGGGGATGCCTGGACCTACACCCTCGACATGATTGAAGATTTCATTGAGAGCGCGCTCGCAATCCGACCTGAGGTCGATGCTGGACCGCTGTCGATCAGCACATTGCTTGAACTTTCGGACAGTGACGTCCCGGAAGAAGCCCATATACTAATCGGTCATTACCTGACCGATGCGTATCAGCTTGGGAAGCGCACGGCTGAGTTGCATCTGGCACTAGCGACTGCTGGTAAGCCCGACTTCAAGCCTGAATCATCGACGATGCTGTATCAGCGGTCGCTGTACCAGTCGATGCGAGGGCTGACCAACACGACGATCCAATCGCTGAAAAAGCGAATGCCGAGCCTTTCGGAGTCGGTTCAGGCTGAGGCACAGGCCGTCGTCGATCTACAGCCAATCATCAGCGAACGATTCAGGGATATCGTTAACGCTCGCCTGCGTGCGCGACGAACGCGATATCACGGTGACTACCATCTGGGACAGGTGTTGTACACGGGCCGGGACTTCGTCATCATCGACTTCGAAGGTGAACCGGCGCGGACGATTAACGAACGACGGCAAAAACGTTCGCCATTGCGCGACGTTGCCGGAATGCTGCGATCTTTTCACTACGCTGCATACACGGCGCTATTCGATCAGCAGGATCGTGGGTTCATCAGTGCCGATGACGAGTTGCCGGAACGATGGATTCGTTACTGGTATCAGTGGACAGCAGTAAGTTTCCTGCGGGCGTATTTCCAGACCACAGCCGATTCTGACTTCCTGCCGGCTGAACGCGGTGAACTGGAACTGTTGCTCGACATTTTCCTGCTCGATAAGGCTGTATACGAACTCGGATATGAACTCAACAACCGGCCAGACTGGGTCCATATTCCGCTTCGAGGGATTACGGATCTGATGGCTGATCGAGCTCTAGTGGGCGCGGGGACGTAGCGACGGGCACGGTCCAGGCATCAGTCTGATAAGTGAATGTACCTGGCCGTTTGGCAACTATCTTGCATTTATGCTGGTGCCCACTGCTATTCAATTCGCAGTCGGACATGCGCTGGGTTCGGTGAACCGGAGCCAGATAGGCGATGTCTTTACACAATCTTGTCCATAGATAGCGGCATTCGATTTACGGAGAGGGACGACGCATTGGTAGATAAAGAACAAAAGGACCGTCTTACAGCGACTGACGAGGCCGATTCAATGACGCCGTCAGAAGCAGAGCAACCGAAGCCAGTTCCGAAGCGCGCACCTCGAAAGAAGGTGCCATCGACCGAGGCCGCGGCTGAAGGAATCGAAGCATCGGTCGCGCCGGAAGCAAACGTCGAATCGGAGCCACCGAAGAAGCGAGCGCCGCGCAAGAAGGCGACGACGGACGAAGCAGGAGAACCCAAGAAACGCGCTCCGCGGAAAGCTTCGCCGAAGTCGTTTAACCAGCCCGTAACTGACGTTGCCTCGCCACTCGCGGGTGATCTGGCTGCGGCTGACCTGACCGAGGGAGCGAATCCCCCCGAAACGATGACCGCGACGACAACGCCGATGCCCGCGACAGCGCCGTCAGGGGTATCGCTGATGACCAGTGATGATGCGTTTCTCTTCAATGAGGGGAACCACTATCGACTGTACCAAAAGCTGGGATCGCACCTCGTCGAACGAGATGGCGTATCGGGAACTTACTTCGCTGTTTGGGCGCCGAATGCAGAGCATGTATCGGTCGTCGGTGATTTCAATGGCTGGAATCCCGAGAGCACGCCAATGCGTCCGACGGGGAGTTCTGGCATCTGGGAAGCATTCGCGCCGGATGTCGGGCAAGGCACGATCTACAAGTACCGGATTGTGTCACGCAACAACGGATACACCGTTGAGAAGGCGGATCCGTATGCTGTCCATGCCGAGACGGCTCCGAAAACCGGCTCGATAGTCTGGCCGCTCGATTACGAGTGGAATGATGGCGACTGGATGGAGAACCGGCGGTGGCGGAATGCACCGGACGCGCCGATCTCGATCTACGAGGTTCATCTTGGGTCGTGGATGCGTGTTCCAGAGGAGAACAATCGCTCGCTGAACTACCGGGAGATCGCTCATCGGCTGGCAGAACACGTCTCGTATCTGGGGTTCACCCACGTTGAGTTACTGCCGGTTACCGAGCATCCGTTCTATGGCTCGTGGGGCTATCAGGCGACGGGAATGTTCGCGCCAACCAGCCGATACGGGACACCGCAGGACTTCATGTACCTGATGGATGTCCTCCACCAGCACGGAATTGGCGTCATTCTCGACTGGGTTCCATCGCACTTCGCGACCGACGAGCATGGCCTGACGTACTTTGATGGCACGCATTTGTTCGAGCACGCCGACCCGCGGCAGGGCTTCCACCCTGACTGGGGGAGTTACATCTTCAATTACGGACGCAACGAGGTGCGGTCGTTCCTCCTGTCCAGCGCGATCTACTGGCTCGACAAGTATCACATCGATGGGTTACGAGTGGACGCTGTCGCGTCGATGCTCTATCTCGATTACTCCCGGAAAGATGGGGAATGGATTCCGAACAAGTTCGGGGGGCGTGAGAACCTCGAAGCAATCGACTTCCTTCGCCAGTTCAACACTGCCGTGTACAAGGAGTATCCGGACGTTCAGACGATCGCCGAAGAATCGACCGCCTGGCCGATGGTCTCGCGGCCTGTGTACATCGGTGGGTTGGGCTTCGGGATGAAGTGGGATATGGGCTGGATGCACGATACGCTCCAGTATTTCTCACACGACCCGATCCATCGTCGATACCATCACAGTTATCTGACTTTCCGGATGCTATATGCATTCAATGAGAATTTCGTGATGCCACTCTCTCACGACGAGGTGGTGCATCTCAAGGGGTCACTCATCGGCAAAATGGCCGGCGATGAGTGGCAAAAGTTCTCGAACCTGCGCACGCTCTACGGATACATGTATGCGCAATCGGGCAAGAAGTTGCTATTCATGGGCGCAGAAATCGGTGGATGGTCTGAATGGAACCACGAATCGAGCCTGGAATGGCATCTCCTCCAGAATGAGCCGAACGCTGGACTACAGCGTTGGGTTGTCGCGCTGAACCATCTCTACCGGCATGAGCCAGCCATGCACGAACTGGATTTCGATCCCGTTGGCTTCTCGTGGCTGGATGCCAACGACTCGGAAAACTCCGTCGTCAGCCTAAGTCGATCTGGACGGCAGGATGGCGACGATATCATCGCGATATTCAACCTGACGCCGCTACCACGGCATTCATACCGCGTCGGTGTGCCGCGGGGTGGCTACTGGGCCGAACTGCTCAATAGCGATTCGGTGGAGTACGGCGGCAGCGGAATGGGGAATCTCGGGGGAGTCGATGCCGTTCCGGTCGAATGGCACGGTCGGCCGTATTCCATCACCGTGACGCTACCGCCGCTGTCCGCTGTGTTCTTTAAAGCAGGGGGTTGGAAGTAATGCCGCTCGATCGACGGATTGGCGCAATATATGAAGGCGATGGCATGTGTCGCTTTGTCGTCTGGGCGCCGAAGGCAACGCGTGTCGATGTTCATGTCTACGCGCCAGAGGATCGAATCATCGCGCTGGACGCGCACCCTCGTGGGTACTTCGAGGGTGTTGCGTCGGGCGTGGTTCCGGGTAGTACCTACAAATATCGACTCGACGGGTCGGACGAATGGCCGGACCCGGCTTCACGCTATCAACCGGAGGGGCCACACGGCCCCTCTGCTGTCGTAGACCCACACGAGTTCGCGTGGACCGACGCGGCCTGGCGGGGTGTGCCCCACGATCAGATCGTGTTGTACGAGATGCACGTCGGGACGTTCTCAAAGGCGGGGACGTTTGATGGAGTGATCGATTATCTTCCGTATCTCCGAGATCTCGGCGTGACGGCGCTCGAAATTCTTCCGGTTGCGCAGTTCCCGGGTGAACGCAACTGGGGCTATGACGGGGTCGCGCTCTACGCACCGCAGGACTCGTATGGTGGGCCCGATGGCTTTCGCCGGATGATCGATGCCTGCCACGCCGCTGGGTTGGCGGTCTACCTCGACTGTGTCTACAACCACTTCGGACCAGAAGGCAATTACACTGGGTTGTACGGAAACTACACGACGACGAAGTACCAGACGCCGTGGGGCGAAGCGATCAACATGGACGGCCCGGGGAGTGACGAGGTCCGACGATTCTTCATCGAGAATGCGCTTCATTGGGTGCGTGAATACCATGTCGATGGGTTCCGACTCGACGCGACCGATCGAATCATCGACGAGTCGGCGACCCACTTCCTGCAAGCGCTGACGACAGCGATCCATGACGAAGCCGAAGAACTCGGGCGCCACGTCGTCGTTATCGCTGAGAGCGACGCGAATGATGTCAGATACCTCGCGCCGCCCGCGCTACATGGGCATGGGCTCGATGCCCAGTGGGCCGATGATCTGCATCATGCGCTGCACGCGCTGCTGACTGGCGAAGACACCGGCTACTATTCAGCCTACGGTACAGTCCGGCACGTCGCGAAGTCACTTCGCCAGGCGTTCTACTACGACGGCATCTACTCAGCCTACCGTGAGCGTCACTTTGGAAGCTCGACCGCGCTCGCTTCTGCAAGACAGTTCGTTGTCGCAAGCCAGAACCATGACCAGGTAGGTAACCGAGCAGTCGGTGAGCGGTTAGCGCACCTTGTATCGTTCGAGTCCGCCAAGCTCGCTGCCGCAACCTACCTTCTGTCGCCGTACATCCCGCTGATCTTCATGGGCGAAGAGTACGGCGAACCTGCGCCATTCCAGTATTTCACGAGTCACAGCGACCCCGATCTGGCGAAGGCCGTTTCGGAGGGTCGGCGCAACGAGTTCAAGCGGTTCAACTGGGCCGGGGACGTTCCCGATCCGCAGGACGAAGCAACGTATCTGCATTCCAAACTGGACCACGATTCCCGCCAGAGTGGTACGCATAAGTCGTTGTTTGAGCTATATCGCGAGTTGTTACGGCTTCGGAGGGAACATCCCGCCCTTGCCCATCTCTCGAAGGACGCTCAGGAAGTCATCGCATTCGATGTCGAGAACGTCCTGTTCGTGCACCGCTGGCACGATGTTCATGATGTCGTCGTCGTGCTGAACTACGCCGAGACTGAGGTTGAGATCTCAGTCCCTGTCCCGGCGGGGACATGGGCGCAATTGCTGGGCACGGCGGATGCACAGTGGGGCGGGGATGTTGACAAGTCGTCTGGCGCAATCGATTCGAACGGTGCGACAACGATGACGTTGAGTCCACGATCGGCAATCGTCCTGGGGCGGTCACGCTGAGCATGACTGATGATAAAGATAAGCCCGTGAGTCGCCAGTTGGCGACCTTCAAAGCGTGTGGCGACGTTGTTCGCGAATTGAAGAGGATCCGGCAGCAATGACGCCGTTAGCGACGTACCGCATTCAGTTCAATAAGGATTTCCCGTTCGCGGACGGTGAACGGATCGTTTCGTACCTCCATCAACTCGGGATATCAACGTTATACGCATCGCCGCTGTTTCAGGCCCGGTCTGGAAGTGTTCACGGCTATGACGTGACGAATCCTGGAATCATGAATCCAGAGTTAGGGGGTGAAGAGGGTTTCGAGCGGATGTCGGACGCCCTCAACGCTCTCGGAATGTCGCTGTTGCTCGATATCGTGCCAAACCACATGGCGGCAAGCCCGGAAAATCTCTGGTGGCTTCACGTCCTTGAGAATGGCCCCAGTTCCGAGTATTCGAGTTTCTTCGATATCGTCTGGCAAACCAGCTCCAGTGGTGAGCCGCTCGAAAGCAACGTCCTCCTCCCTATTTTGGGCGGACATTATGGGACAGTGCTCGAAAATCAGGAGTTGAAGGTCGTTCGCGATGGCGGTGAGTTCTTCATCGCATACTGGGACAACCGCATGCCGCTCGACCCGAAGACCTACCGGGTTGTGCTTGAGCAGCGCTACGGAATTCTGCGCGATCGGTTGAGTCTCGTCCCATCAGCGTATCGCGAGTACGAAGCACTGATCGAGTTGACCGAGGAAATGCCTGATCGCCTCACGATCGATTCAGAACTCGTTGAGCGGAGACGAGTCGGAACGACGCGGCTTAAATCCGAGTTGCAACGACTGTGTGAAACGTATCCAGAAATCGATGATTTCATCGAAGAAAACCTGCGGCTGGTTAATGGCACGGAAGGCGACTCGCAATCGTTTGACATTCTCGACCACCTGATCTCAGCACAGGTGTATCGACTGGCGTTCTGGCGCGTGGCAAACGCTGAAATCAACTACCGTCGCTTCTTCGACGTCGCCGACCTGGTATCGATGCGGATTGAGGACGAGGACGTCTTCGGCGCGCTCCACGAACGTCTGGTTGGGTTGATCGGCGGAGGTCGGCTACATGGCCTACGGATCGATCACATCGATGGACTGCACGATCCAAAGGGATATCTCGATCGTCTCCAGTCTTTCCTTGAGCCGGCTCGCCATGAACTCGCAACCGGTGAGCAGGAGTCGTACATCCTGATTGAAAAGATACTGGCGGAGCACGAGCAGTTGCGGACTGATTGGCTCACGGCAGGGACGACGGGCTACGACTTCCTAAATCTCGTTAACGGCGTGTTCGTCGATGCGTCGGCTACTGAGGCGTTGACACGAATCTACCAGCGCGCATCTGGCATTGAGCAATCGTTTGAACAGATCGCGTACCGGCAGAAGCGCCAGGTCATGGCGGACCTGTTCTCGGGCGATGTCCGCGCACTGGTGAGTTGGCTCGATAGGCTTACGGCGCACGACCGGCACGGTCGCGACCTCACCCAACGCGAACTGGGTCAGGCGCTGTCAGAACTCACGTCACGTATGCCGACTTACCGAACCTATACCCGCGATCTAGACGTGGCCGAGGAGGATTTTGCCTGGATCGAGCACGCAATCGAGCCAGCCATCGAAGCACGGCCCGATCTTCGCCGCGCGTTCAATTTTCTGCGTCGTGTACTTACGCTTTCGTTCCCGTCAGCATTGCCGGAATCAGAGAAAGACGACTGGCTGGCGTTCGTGATGCGCTGGCAACAGTTCTCCGGTCCAATTATGGCGAAGGGGCATGAGGACACGGCCCTCTACATCTACCATCGACTTGCGTCGATCAATGATGTCGGCGGCGAGCCAGGGCGCTTGGGTGTGCCAGTTGAAGAGTTTCATGCGCGAAACGAGCTGCAGGCTCGTGACTGGCCGCACGCGATGAATACGACATCAACTCACGACACGAAGCGAAGTGAAGACGTACGTGCTCGGATCAACGTCATCTCGGAAATGACTGATGTCTGGGGCGATTGCGTCGATCGCTGGCGATCGCTGAATAAGAAGCATAAGACGAAACTCGACGAAGACGCCGCGCCCGAAGGAAACACCGAGTACTTGATCTATCAGTCGCTGGTCGGAGCCTGGCCGTTACAGGACGATCAAGTCGAAGAATTCCGGGAGCGGCTGAAGCAGTATCTGATGAAGGCGACCCGCGAGGCGAAAACGCACACGAGCTGGATCAACGCGAACGCTGCCTACGAAGACGCAGTCAATGCGTTCGTTGACGCCATTCTCGATGACGCGAACTCGGAGTTTCTTTCTGATTTCAAGGCATTCGAGCGGAATACTCGTTGGTACGGTGCGCTCAACTCGCTTTCGCAGACGCTTCTCAAGATCATGTCGCCAGGCGTTCCGGACATCTATCAGGGCAACGAACTCTGGGACCTGTCGCTGGTTGACCCTGACAACCGTCGGCCTGTCGATTTCACTCTTCGCGAATCACTTCTTGAAGCGATGGAGACCGATCCTCCTGACCCAGCCGACCTGCTGAAGAATTGGGTGGACGGAAGAGTTAAGCTCTGGCTCACCCACAGACTGTTGTGTCTTCGACGCGATCAACCTGAACTGTTTACCGACGGTGACTATTTGCCGTTGACGGTTTCTGGCGCTAGAGCGGATCATCTCATTGCCTTTGCTCGCCGTCATGACGATGCCTGGGCGATCGTTGTGGTTCCGCGCCTGTATGCAGCGTTGGCGTCTGCTGCAAGCCTTGAGTCGGGTGTGGCACCTGTCGGGGATACGTGGGGCGATACGACGATCATGCTTCCAGATGGTGTTCCCACCGAATGGAACGGCGTTGTCTTTCCAGGAACGGTCTCGGCATCTGGTCGCTCAATCAATGTACGGGACGTTCTCAGCGTGTTCCCTGTTGGAGTAATCGCATCGGAATCTCCTGGAGCGGAGTAGAGCGACGCCCGGATAATGCTCGGTGCCATCGATCCAATCGTTGGATCAGTTTCCATCCCACGATTGGATCGATAATCATCCAGGTACACGTTCTTCATTGTCGCCTCACAATGAGATTTCACGATCGGTCGGCCCCGCCTACAATGCGTGCATCAGGGAAGAACGATCTGGCATGAGGATTGCATCACCGCCGCGACGAAAGCCACGTGAGAATAACAATCATAGCCACAGGACGGACCGATTTTGAACGCAGCACTGTCGCCAACGCGCGTCATGGTTTACACCGCAGCCGTTCTGTTCGTGATCGGACTGGCATGGCTGCTATTGCAGATCAGGTCCGTCATCGTCATTCTCATCCTCGGAATCATTCTCGCAGCGGCGATCGAGCCGTTTGTCCAGCGCCTGCGCCGTGTTGGTCTATCGCGTGGGCAGGGAGTGCTGACGGTATACCTTGGCCTGTTTCTCGTGTGCGGCGGATTGGGGTATCTCGTCATTCCACCACTGGTGAGCCAGGGAGTTGAGCTGTACAACGATGTTCCCAATATTCTCGATAACCTCGAGGACCAGGCTCGGACGAGTGACAACCGGTTCGTTCGAACGACAGGCGCACGGGCGATCAGCCGGGCGAACGTTGCCTGGGATGATTACACCTCGGAGCCGCCGGTCGAAGGATCTACAGCCATAGCATGGGTGACTTCTGTTGTCGGTGGGATCTTCACCGTGTTCTCGGTCCTCATCGTCACCTTCTACTGGATGACTGAGAAATCAATCATCAAACGGTTGCTTCTCGGCCTCGTACCGCTCGATAAGCGCGACGAGGCGCACGCCATCTGGGATGAGATCGAGGACAAGCTCGGTGGCTGGACGCGCGGTCAGGCTGTGCTGTGCTTATCGATCGGGCTTGCGTCAGGAATTGCGTATTACTCAATTGGACTGCAGTTCTGGCTCGCACTTGCCATCTGGGCAGGAATTACCGAGTTGATCCCGTTTATCGGACCGTTCCTTGGAGGAGCGGCAGCGGTGATCATTGCATTGACTGAGTCGTGGCAACAGGCCCTGATGGTCGTCGTTATTGTCTTCATCCTCCAGCAGCTTGAAGGTGCCGTCCTCGTTCCCCGTGTCATGAAGAATGCCGTCGGGCTTTCACCGCTGGCAGTCGTACTTGCCGTCATT
>JBGSWU010000098.1:0-7125 GCA_041751795.1 Thermomicrobiales bacterium | reverse complement strand
AGCCCCGCGAGGAGGGCGCGAGGGACGATCAGGCTGATTGCCAGAAACAGCGCTCCGTACCCGACGACGCCGATGAACTGTGCGACGAAGATCGCCAGTAGCTGGTCGACGTTGTCCCCGGCGTCACCGCGCATTGCCAGCAGATACGCCAGCAACGTACCTTCCCAGAGGAGCAATGTAGACGTCAGGGTAACGGCCAGGAACTTTTCGAGAATGATCCGAGCGCGGCTGATTGGCTTGAGAACGAGGTAGACCATCGTCCGATCTTCGATCTCATTCCCCAGCGCGTTCGTTGCGAGGATGAGCGTGGCGATCGGTAGGAGCGTTGGTGCGATGAATTCCTGGAACATTCCGGCGAAGAACTCACGCGCAGTTGTATTGCCGGAATCAAGCCAGAAGATTAGTGAGAAGATGGCTGGGACGAGTGAGAAGAGAAAGACGATCCGGATTGATTTGCCACCGATGAACTGGCGAAGCGTCAGTCCGAGAATTGGAAGCGGATCAAGCATCGAGCGCGCACTGGCCATGAATCAGCGCCCCACAACGTAGGCGAAGACGCTCGCCAGCGAGTCGTCCAGCGCCGCGATTTCGTACAGGTGAATATCGAATGCCCGGGCCGCAACCGGGACCGCGCGGTAGAAACTACGGACATCGTTGGTTTCCGCCACGATTGACGGAAGCGCGCCATCCATCGACGGTTCGAACCGGAGTGACACGAGTCCCGCGTCGCGGATCAACTCACTTGCCAGACGACGCGGGTCGCTACAACGAATGCGCACAGCGCGTGCATGCTCGTCGATCTTGTCGCGAATTGCGTGATAGTCGCCAGCAGCAGCCAGTTTTCCTCGGTTGATCACGAGGATACGGTCTGCGAATCGTTCCACTTCGTGGAGAATATGGGACGACACGACGACCGTTTTCCCCTGCTCTCCCATTCGAACTATGAGTTCGATCAGGCGTGCGCGCTGGAGTGGGTCCGTGCCGTTGAGTGGCTCATCCATCAGCAGAATTTGCGGGTCGTGGACAAGCGCTGCTGCCACTTTCGTTCGTTGGCGCATCCCCTTTGAGAACCCTCGGAGGTCGCGGTCTGCGTCCGGCAGCATCTCGACAATTGCGAGAGCACGCTCTGTCGCCGCGTCGACATCGGGAAGTTTCTGGAGCACGGCGTTGAAGCGTATAAACTCACGAGCCGACAGGAACGGGTAGAGTGTTTCCTGTTCAGCGACCAATCCGATCTGCTGGTACAGCGATACATCGCCTCTGGCCGGTTTTCCGAGAATTCGGATCGTTCCCGCCGAGGGAGCAAGCAGGCCAGTCAACATTTCGAGCGTCGTCGATTTTCCCGCGCCGTTCGGACCAAGCAGTGCCGTAACACCCGGCTCGACGCCGAATGTAACGTCAGAGACGGCCACGACATCACCGTACCACTTGGATAATCCCTGAACGACGACGGTGGCGTTGTCGGAAATCGGAGGGGAGACCGAATCGGTCGGGCGGTTTTCACCGGTCATTCGAACCTCTGGTACCGTTGGGACAATCACAGGCTCAACCCCGGTTTCTCAGTCTTATTCATCGGCCAGATACCGACGGTACATCGACAGGCTGGCAAGGCCGACGGTTGCCAGGACGGCGATTCCGTACCATGTTCCCTGAAGGGTCGCGATGCTCATGTTGGTTGGTTCTTCCCAGACCCAGGCACTGATTGCAATGACAAGATCTGCGGGATCGAGCAGGATAATGTATTCGCGAATTCCGGCGTCGATCGCATCGAACAGTGCATTGGCGATCCCCGTAATCATGAAGATGCCGCCGATAAAGATCGCTCCTGACACTCCTTTGCGGTTCGTATACGAGGCGATGGTCAGTGAAATGGCACCGAGATACGCTGAAACGAGGATGCCGTACGCTGCAATCCGTCCAAGATCGCCGATGTGGTCGAAGAAATAGTTGATTGGATTCCCTGCCAGCAGCACGTTGGCGATGAACAACAACAGAGGCGGCCCGAATGCGATCGTTCCAAGCAGAATCCCCATCGCGCTGATCTTCGCGAGCAGGTAGTCCAGCCGTGTTAACGCTCGGGAAAAATACAATCCAAGCACGTTCTCGCGCCGGTCATCTGAGAGCATCTCCGGTCCGAGCGCCGCGGCGAAAATAAAGAGTGTCAGGAAGATGAAGTCGTTCAGATCGTGGTAGCTGTAGGTGAAATCGTCCGATGGGACGAACGCTTTGATGCCTGCGACGATGAGTGCCGGGATGAATGCAACAGCGTATATACCCAGCGGGATGAGTTTTGCCGTCCATTTCTTCTTGATCCCGAGGCCGCGCTTGATCGAATAGATGATCAAAGCGCGAATCGCATGTGAGCGCCCGAGCCGCTTCCCGTCGTAGTGTTTGTAGCCCAGATCGTATATCTCACCATACGGCTGGACTGGTGGCTGGTCAGTTGCCATTCGCGGCCATCGCTTCTTCAGCGGCGATCATTCCGCCGACCGTCTGAATGTAGACATCTTCGAGCGAGCGCTCTCGACCACGGAGGACGCGCAGCGGCGCATCCAGTTCCACAACTGCATCGCGGATTGCGTCGTAGACGGCGTCGGTTGCACCTCCGTTGGGAGCAGCGACGATTACTTCGGGTCCACTGACCCTTGCCGTGAGGTTTCGTGCGGTCAATCGATGTGCCAGCGCTGAGGCGTCGCCGTCGATTCGCACGATGACATCGCCACCGCCCTGCATCAGTTCGTCGATCCTGCCGTTAACCACTAGCTTGCCGCGATCGACCATTACGACATAGTCGCAGACTCGCTCGATGTCTTCCAGCAGGTGCGAGGAAACGATAACCGTGATCCCGAGTTGCCGATGGATGCGGTTAATCAGCGACAGCATGTCGTCGCGGCCCTGTGGGTCCATACCGTTAGTCGGTTCGTCGAGGAAGACCAGTTCGGGGTCGTGGACGATGGCCTGCGCCAGCTTGACGCGCTGTTTCATGCCAGTGGAAAAGCCGCGAATAAGACGGTATCGCTCCTCATCGACGCCAACCTGATACAGCACGTCGTTGGCTCGCTGACGGGCGTCCCGCCCTGGCAGGCCGCTCATCTCCGCCATGTGGCCGACGAAGTCGGCAGCAGTGACGTCCATCGGCAGGCAGTCAGATTCGGGCATATATCCGACGCGTTCTCGAATGCGGATGACATCAGTGCGGATGTCCATCCCGAGCATCGTGCCACTTCCAGACGTCGGAGCGATCAGGCCGAGCAGTAGCTTGATGAACGTGGATTTCCCGGCGCCGTTGGCACCCAGTAGCCCAATCGATGTGCGCGGTATGTCGATATCAACGCTATCGAGCGCACGGATTGGCCCGTAGGCTTTCGTAAGTGCCGATGTGGTGACAATTGGCTGGTCCGCTGTCGCCATCCTGAAGGTGCCTGCTCTTCCCTCGTTCGTCGTTGCTACGGTCGATTGTCAGAGGCTACGTTGAATGGCCGGAAATCCGTGCTTTTTCCATGATTCCAGACCGCCACGAAGCATCTCGACTCCGGATGCGACTGCAACATCCCCGCCGTCGCCGGTTGGCCAGACGGAAACAAGAGCGTACACAACGACTTTTCCGGTTGCCATGACTGTCTCAATCGCCGCAAGCACCTGCTCCATGTCCGGACCGTTGGGCTCTTTCGTTCCGTGATTTGGGACGAAGCGCTCGTCGAGGATGTCGGAGTCGATGTGGAGGTAGAGCATGTCACAGCGTCCGGCGAGGTCAGCGATCGCGTGTTGGAGGTCCTCGCCCGGAAAGCCAGTTGCCGGTGCGGCGATGACGATGTCAGTGGCTCGCACCAGGGTTTCTTCGGCTGGGTCAAGGTTCCGAACGTCTACCATAACAATCCGGTCGGTTGGTAACGGTGCCGGCTGGAGCGACAGTTCGCGCCAGCGGGGCCAGGCCAACCCTGCAGAAACGGCGACCGGCATGCCTCCGAGCATCCCGGACCGCGTGGTTCGCGGTGTGTTGAAGTCACCATGGGCATCGAACCAGATGAGTCCGATCCTGGCAGAAGGGCCGTGGGCTTCTTGCAGTCCACCGACAACACCAGGCGTGATCGCACAATTGCCGCCGACGACTAGAACCGGTTGCCCGCCACGCCGACCCACGGCTACGGCCTTGGCGATCTCGCCACCGATGAGCCCCAGATTGATGGTGGGTTCATCGTCTCGCTGGCTTTCAGGGAACTGTGGTTCGCTGATCGTTGCTGGTGAACCAAACAGGTTGTAGTCAGCCTCCGCTGCATAGGTATCAACGACCTCTCGATCGGGTGTATTCGGCGTGCTTCCGCCGTATCGAACTGGCACGACGTGGAGCGCCGTAGCGGTAGTTGCCGTCATCCAACCTCCTGGGGCTTACCGAGTTCCTGATCTGAGTCCTGATGTTGCTGCCGATCATCGTACCATCGTCGTGAGCCTTGCTGATCGACTTCCGAGCCGTTTGCTTACCGCACAGTAATGGTTTTCTGGGCGTGTGGTTCGCAACCGATGCTGCCCGTCACAGAAGCGTCACAACCAGCGAAAACACCTGCATATTGCGGGGTTGGTTCGACTACGCTTTCAGAATGCCGCGACCGGCAGATTCGTTAATTCCATATCGTCGACCAGGCGGCAGTGCGATGCTCACGAACGACGTTGCTCCCACAACTGATCCCTCGGTTATTGGCGGAACACGTCGTTCGCGTCCGCTTATCCTGATCGTCGAGGACGATCGAGACAACGCACATCTGATTGCGCGTGTTCTGACGGGCGCGAGATACGACTTTCTTATGACAGCTGTTGGACTTGATGCGATTCAGCACGCTCACACCGTTCTGCCGGATGTGATTACCCTCGACCTGCGCCTGCCCGACATCGATGGCCTTGACCTGCTGGTTCAATTGAAGGCAGCGGAGGAAACGCGAGACATCCCGGTGATTGTCATCTCGATCCTCGCGGATGAGCGCGACATCCGATTGTCTGGCGCATTTGCTGCCTTGTCGAAACCGATCGATCGAGATCTTCTGCGGAAAACTGTCGAAGCAGCCGCTAATCAGCACCGGCAGGAGCAGGGGCGTTAAAGCAGGCTTCGCATGTGATCGCCTGCTTGCCTGACTGCTTCCGCATCGACTCCGGTTTCGATCCCCATCTCGTCGAGCATCGAGACGAGTTTCTCTGTCGCCAGGTTGCCTGGGGCGCCGGGGGCAAATGGGCATCCTCCGAGGCCACCGGCTGATCCGTCGAAGATCGTGATGCCTGCATCCAACGCCAGTTTGATGTTGTCCAGCGCCATTCCAGATGTATCGTGCAAGTGGAATGCGAGTTGATCGACGGCGAGGCGTTGGACCGCGAGGTCGAGCAGACGACCGGTGTCGTCGAGCGTCGCCTGGCCGATCGTGTCAGCGATCGCGACTTCGTCGCATCCGATTGCGAAGAGTCGCTCTGCAACGACAACGGCGTCCTCGGGCGACACCGGCCCAGAATACGGACAATGAAACGCCGTTGAAACGTATCCTCGTATCCAGATGTTTTCACGCCTGGCGATCTCAGCAACTGGCTGAAAACGAAGAAATGATTCGTCAATCGTCGCGCGAATGTTTGCCTGTGAGAACGCTTCGGAGGCAGCAGCGAACAACGCGATGGCGTCGACTCCAGCCTCCAGCGCGCGTTCCATCCCGCGCTCGTTTGGAACGAGGACCGGATAGCGGACGCTGGGTCGCCGTTGGATGTTTTGCATGACGTCCATCGCGTCGGCGAGCTGCGGCACGGCCTTAGGATTGACGAATGAGGTGGTTTCAATCCAGGTCAACCCCGCATCAGCAAGTGCGTGGACGAACGCGATCTTCGCATCGGTTGGGATCGGCGTCGCTTCGTTCTGCAGTCCGTCACGTGGACCGACTTCATAGATCGTGACCCGTTGCGGACGTTGATTAGCCATCCGTGTCCTCGCTTTCGCCATCCGCCTCGATCGTGATGAGTACCTGCCTGGACCCGATGAGGTCTCCGACCGCGCAGCCCACCTGAATGACAGTTCCGTCGAATGGGGCAGCCAGCGCCATTTCCATCTTCATCGCTGTCATGACCGCGAGAACATCGCCTTTCGCCGCCCGGTCGCCGATGGCGACGTTGACGGCAACGACGGTGCCTGGCATCGGCGCTCGCAATCTGCCATCGGTGGTTGCCTCACCATCGTGGGCTTTCGGCTGCGGCCCGAGATTAATCAACCATCGACCAGACGGATCGGAGACTTCGAATCCGTCAACGGTATCGATCACCACGGCCGAAGTTGCCGATCCGGAGTCGCCGTCGCTTTCGGTTGGAGCGACTGACGCTTTCCACCCAGTCGCTGATGCGTGGTACGTCACCTGTGCTTCCCAACCGCCTGCCTCGTCATGCAGGGCAAGGGTCGCCGGTGACACGACCCGGAATGGTCCAGCGGTCGACCAGGCGGAACCAATCGTCTCCTCCGGCAACAGAGACGCTGCGAGGTGCGACAGCGCTGTCGAGGGCTGACTCGGGACAGTGACGGTTTCTGCCGTCGCAAGCGTGTGTTGTGCGGTGATGAATGCCTCCGACTGAAAGAGTTCGCGCAGCCAGGCTCGATTCGTCGCGATCCCGCCGATCAGCATCTCGTCAACGGCGGTAACGATCTCTGAGATCGCCGTTTCACGGTCCCGCGCATGGACGATCAACTTGCCGATCATTGCGTCGTAGAAACTCGGAACGACATCGCCTGACTCGTATCCCACGTCGATCCTCAGGCCGTGCATGTCGGGCCATGCAAGCAGCCGTATCTCGCCGGGACTTGGCGCGAATGCGTGCAGCGGGTCTTCGGCATACAGGCGTGCCTGGATCGCGTGACCGGTCGGCGGGACAGGAGCGGGGATCGGAGCGCCAGCGGCGAGTGCCAGTTGCACCTCCACGAGATCGAACCCCGTCACCTCTTCTGTAACCGTGTGCTCAACCTGCAAACGCGGATTGATTTCAATGAAGAACAACTCCCCGGTGCGCGATAGCAGAAACTCAACCGTTCCGATGCCTAGCAATCCCACTTCCTGAATCATAGCGACCGCGTAGTCATGCAGGTTGCGACGCAGGTCGTCGGTTAGACCGAAC
>JBGSWU010000097.1:0-3588 GCA_041751795.1 Thermomicrobiales bacterium | reverse complement strand
GACATCGACGGTCGCTCGATCGGCGTCTACAACATCCGAGGTGAATTCTTCGCGTTGCGGAGCAGTTGTCCGCATCAGGGCGCGCCGCTCTGTCTCGGAATTGTCCTCGGACGGACTAACGCGTCGCGACCATATGAAGTGACGTACCTCGACGATCAGGAAGTCGTGAAATGCCCGTGGCACGGCTGGGAGTTTGATATACGTACCGGACGGTCAGTGTTCAACCCACACCGCGTGCGTGTCCGCACGTACGACGTGTCAGTCGAGCCAGCGGAGCTACCGGAACCTGAGGATCCATCTGTCGAAACGTTTGATGTCACCGTGGAAGACGGCCTCGTCGTCTTGCTGATCTGAGGCGCATCGCGAACCGCGTACGAAACAGGAGAACGCAATGGCGATACATAGCGAGTCAATCATCGACAGCGACCTGCACCAGACGACACGCAGCCAAAAGGATTTGTACCCGTATCTGTCTCGGGCACATCAGGAACGCATCGACTTGTTTGGCACCGGTTTATCGCAGCGAGTTGGGTATCCGAACGGTGGTGATCGGGGAAGCAGGGCAGATTCGTGGCCTGCGGACGGTGGGCCCGCAGGCTCAGACCTCGACCTCATGCGGGAGCAGCATCTCGACCGGTACAACGTTGAGTACGGAATCCTCCTTGGGCAGGAGTACCGCCCCGTCTCGACCTTGCCGGACACCGACTACGCGAACGCACTCGCACGAGCTTACAACGACTGGATGATCGAACTCTGGATCGAGAAGGAGCCACGCCTGAAGGGTGCTGCAATCCTTGCGACTCAGGACCCGAAGCTCGCGGCAGCAGAACTCCGTCGCGTCGGCCAGCATGATGGCATTGTCGGAGCCCTCGTCCCGAATGGCGCGCGCTACCCCTACGGCCAGCGGTTCTACGATCCGATCTTCGAAGCGTGCGTCGAACTGGACCTACCGTTCGTGTTGCACACCGGGAGTGAAGGCGCTGGTATGAACGGCCAGCCAACACCCGTCGGCTACCCGTCGTACTACATCGAACTACGTCAGGGACGGCCGCTCGCCTATCAGAGTCACCTTGCCAGCATGGTGTTCGAGGGGTTATTCGAGCGATACCCAACGCTGACGGTCGTGTTCATCGAGGGCGGGTTCACGTGGCTCCCCACGTTCCTATGGCGGCTCGACGCAGACTGGAAAGCGCTCGGTCGCGAAACGCCATGGGTAAAACGCCCGCCGAGTGAATACGTCTACGAACACTGCCGGTTCACAACCCAACCAATGGAGTCGCCCGACAACAAGCAGGATCTCCTGACCGTTCTCCAATGGGGCCGAGCGGAGCAGACACTATTGTTCGCGTCGGACTACCCACACTTTGATTTCGATTCTCCCGAAACATCCCTGCCTCGAATGCCTGAGCAGATGCATAAACGCATCTTCAGTGAAAATGCACGTGAGGTCTTCAAACTACCCGCTCGATCCCAGGTTGTAGAATCAGTCGCAGACTGAACATTATCTATGCTCACAATACGACATATCTGGGATAGAAATCTGAGCCGCTTTGATGCAATCGTCTGAACTTTTGCCCGAACAGATTGAGCTACTTGCTCACCTGGTCGGGATCATTCGCTCGCGTAGCCAGCTGGTGGCATTTACCGGCGCCGGTATTTCAACGGAATCGGGTATTCCCGATTATCGAGGTCCGAATGGCCTTTGGACGACTGGCAGCGCGAAACCGGTAACGTACGAAGATTTCATGTCCGACGAGCAAGCGCGGCTTGCCTGGTGGCACGCGTTACCGGGGCGCTACGAGCAGAGTCGCAGCATGACCTACAACGCCGGTCACTCGGCACTCGTCGGTCTGGAACGGGCCGGTATTCTCGCTGCGACGATTACCCAGAACATTGATGGGCTCCACATCGAAGCGGGATCTGACCCCAGCCGCGTCATTGAGTTGCACGGCAACACACGGACAATCCGCTGTACGAATTGCGGGCGCATCTACCCAGTTGCCGACTTCGTCGAATCGGCATCCAGCCTTACGTCACCACCACCGTGTCCAATCTGTGGCGGGATTCTCAAGTCCGGAACCGTGGCGTTCGGTCAGTCGATGCCACAGGAAGAACTCCGTCAGGCATTTGCGATGGCGCAGGCAACTGGCGTGATCCTCGTCGTCGGGTCAACACTGCTGGTAAATCCTGCAGCGCACGTCCCGGCTGTGGCAAAGGCGTCCGGAGCGTTCCTCGCGATCGTCAACATCGGCGAAACTGCACTCGACGATGACGCGGACCTGCGCATCGAGGCACCATCCGGCCCAACGCTAACAACGCTGGCGGATCTCCTGTTGCGCGACTACTAGTGCGCTGAAATGGTCACGGAAACGGATACAAACGATTCCGTCGCCACGGCCTGGTAAACGAGAGGACACCCAGATGGGTCAGGCAGAACTCGTCATTCTTGGCAGTGCGCAGGATGGCGGAGTCCCCCATGCTGGCTGCCTCTGCTACAACTGCCAGGCAGCGCGCGCAGACTGGACACAGCGGCGACTACCAGCCAGCGCGGGAATTGTCGCAGGCGACCGTGTTGCGCTGATTGATGCAACCAGTGCATTTGAAGAGCAGTACCACGCACTCTGGAAACGATCGATGGGAAGCGAGTCGTTTGACGGCGAGCGGTACGGCGCACCAGAAATCGTGATCCTGACGCATGCCCACACCGGCCACTACGCCGGAATCTGGCAACTCGATCGGTCGGTACTCGCTGCTCGCGGAACGCGCGTCCTCTCGCCTCCACGCATGCATGCGTTCCTGTCGGCGCAGGAACCGTGGGCAGGCATGGTGCGCGATGGCTTCATTGTTCTCGAGCCGCTAACGCTCGACGCGACAGTCGAGATCTTTCCTGGTGTTTCGACTCGAGCCATCGAGGTACCGCACCGCGCGGAATGGGACACCGACACTGTGGCGTTGATCGTGTCGGGGCAATCATCGAGCGCGATATACCTGCCGGACATCGATTCGTGGGACGAATGGGAACTGCGCATCGAAGACGTCATATCCAGCGTCGACGCTGCATTCATTGATGGTAGCTTCTGGGCAGCACCAACCAGCCGCAACGTCCCACACCCGCCCGTCGTCGAATCGCTGGAACGTCTTCAGCCCCTCGTTGACGATGGCAGACGGGTATCGTTCATCCACTTGAACCATTCGAACCCGCTCTGTGACGCAACGACTCTGGAATACTCGTCGGTCGTTGGGCGCGGCTTCGAAGTTGGGCGTGAAGGCGACACCATTTCACTGTAAGTGATGCGCCAGCGACCGACGGCGAATCCGAGGTCGCTGGCGCGCAGATACAACGATCTATTGCTGTCGAGCGGCGACACGCTCGCGCCACTCACTGGTTGCTTCTTCGATGCGCGCGGGGTCCTCAAGATACTCAAGGCCAGTCAGTGCGACTGCTATCCCGGCGGTAAACATGCTGTCGTACGCCGCTTCAGTATTCGCAGCCTCATCGACGACCTTCGAGTGCCACGGAACCGGCCCATCGGTGATCGGAAACGAGACACACGCCGTCGGAGCGATGTAAGAGACGTTCCCGACATC
>JBGSWU010000096.1:0-1926 GCA_041751795.1 Thermomicrobiales bacterium | reverse complement strand
GAGAAGATCGAAATCTGAACGATCGGCATGATCAGTAGTTGTGCTAATCCGCCACCGAGACCGAGGTGGTAGAGGCGTTCGCTGGTCATCGCCCTCCACGATGCGATCATTGCAGCGATCTCGTGGCGTACGCCGCCGAGTTTCTCTCCTGGTTCAGCGTGCTTGGAATTAGAAGAAATCGAGTTGGCCTGCGCGTTTGGCAGCATGTTCAACCTTTCGAATGCCGAAGAGTCCGGCCAGAACAAAGAGTCCCGATGTCAACGCGGTCGCGAGTAGCGAGCTCGTGATGTCGCCGAGTGACGCTGAAGCCAGCATGCTGGTCCGGAATGCGTCGACGGCGTGAGCGATTGGCATCAGTTGGGACAGCGTATAGAGACCTGCTGGGAGTTGATCGCGGGGAACGATGAATCCACCGAGTAGGTACAGCGGGTGCTGGATAACGTTTGCCATCAAATTCGCTCGTCGGGTGAGGATAAAGAATGAAGCCAGCAGGAAACCCATTGAAAGCGCCGCGACGATCATCATCGATCCGGCGAGGGCGACAGCCACGGGCGAGACGATGTACAGCCGAGCGCCGGTCAGCACGCCGAGAAGCGCGATCATCGCAAATGACGGAATCAGGAACGCGAGGCCGCCCAGTCCGTGACCGGCAACGACAGCGATACGGCTGGCTGGTGTGAGATAGAGGGCGGCGATTGTACCCTCGAAGCGTTCTTTCTCGATCGCCGACCCGGTCTCCCAGACCGCGCTGGTCCAGCAGATTATGCCGAACATCCCCGCCATCAGGAAACCGCCGATGTTGACGCCATCGATCGTACTGACACCGGCCGCACGCCAGGCGAGAAACGAGGTTAGAAACATGCCGACGGGAAAGAGCGGTATCCGAATGATGTTGATGAGGTAGGCGTTGTTGCGCTTGAAGGTGACGACCGATGTCGCCGCGATCGTTTGCCACACCTCAGCAATTCCCCCAGCAGGTCGAACGAGTGTGGTCATTGCAGCCTCCCACCAGCAATCGCGAGGAATGCATCTTCGAGGGTTGGTTCAAGAACTCGGACGCCGTTGACCGACGCACCCAGACCGCGGACGATCGAGAGAGCTTCATCGAGAGCGTTGGCAGTGTCGTGACAGAGAATTGTCAGTTCGCTGCCGCCGTTTTCTGTCATTCCCTGCTGGACGGCGCGCACGCTCCCGATCAGACTTAGGCGAGCGGCGATTTCGCCGTAGTGACCGTTGAGTGGCTGATGAGTGGAGATCACGACCCGACGTCCGTCGGCGACCAGCGCCTTGAGGTCGAATGGAGTCCCCTGGGCGACAATCCGACCCTGGTCGACGATTGCAATCTCACGACAGAGCTGATCGGCTTCGTGCATGTCGTGCGTCGTCAACAGGACGGTGTGATCTGGCACGAGTGCGGCGATTGCTCGTCGCAAATCGACTGCCGAGGCAGGGTCGAGGCCAATCGTCGGTTCGTCGAGAAACAGGATCGGTGGGTTGTGGAGCAGCGCTTTTGCGAGGTGCAACCGCTGCTTCATTCCTCGCGAATATCCCTCGACACGCTGGCCGGCGCGGTCGGCCAGGTTGACCAGTTCCAGCAGTTCGAGTGACCGGCGAGTAATCTCACCTTTTTGCATGCCGTACAGGTTCCCGAAGTAGCGCAGGTTATCGACGGCTGACAGTTTCATGTAGAGTCCGCGGTCACCGCCGAGGACCACGCCGAGCTGGCGTCGAACATCTCGTTCGTTCCGTTGTACATCCAGTCCTGCGACGGTCGCGCTCCCGGATGTTGGGACGAGCAGGGTTGAGAGCATCTTGATCGTCGTGGTTTTACCGGCACCATTCGGCCCCAGCATCCCGAAGATCGTTCCGCGAGGTACGGCGAACGAAACGTCGTGGACGGCGACGATGTCAGTACCCCGGCGAAAC
>JBGSWU010000095.1:0-7133 GCA_041751795.1 Thermomicrobiales bacterium | reverse complement strand
GAAATTGCAACGACATACCGGCTGGAACCAGACGGCAGCCGACTCAGGTTGAAACATTACCGGCTCGATGATCGAACGTTGCACCACGCCTACGACGACGTCTTTGCCGGAAACAACCTACGGCTCCAGTTGGAGCGCGATAGCACGGGTGAGGTGAGTGGATTCACTCTGAGTACATTCCGCGTTCGCAACGTCAGTTTCCGGCGTTACTGATCGTCGTGGGCGAGGGATTGCTAGAATGCGTCGGTGGGAGACCGTCGGCGTCAACGAGGGTGGAGAAGCAATGGCAAACGATCGCAACGATGTGTACCGGGCGAGGATGGAGCGCGCCAAGACCGAGATGACTCGTCAAGGTGTCGACTTCCTGTTCGTGACGCCATCGTCCGACCTCACGTACCTGCTTGGTTATCCGGCGCATGCTTCAGAGCGGCTGACACTGTTGTGTGTCCCCCGAGAGGGCGAACCGTTCGTCGTTGCTCCCACACTGGAGGCAAACCGGCTCGATTCCCGGCGAGATATTGTCGACGTTCACCGGTGGGAAGAAACCGAATCCCCATCGGAACTCGTCGCGCGGCTGGTTGAGAACGCTGACGGCGCGGCCATCGGCGTCAGTGATCAAACGTGGTCAGTGTTTCTCATTCGATTGCAGGAAGCACTTCCTGAGACGCGGTTCACGTCGGGCAATAGCGTGTTGCGCGAGTTGCGAATGGTGAAGGACGCGCACGAGATCGAGATGCTTCGGGAGGCTGGCGCACGAGCTGACCGGGCATGGGAGCGTTTCATCCAGTCCAGCAGAATCTCAGGCAGGTCTGAGCGTGACGTCGCGGGAGATATTCGAGCGCTGATGTCCGACGAAGGGCTGGAGCCAGGTGGTTTTCTGATCGTTGGCGGCGGGCCGAACTCGGCCTCGCCTCACCACATGACTTCTGACCGCGTGATCCAGGATGGCGAAGCCGTCGTGTTCGACTTTGGGTCTCCGTATCAGCATTATTATTCTGATATCACGCGAACCGTCCATGTTGGCGAACCGAGTGACGAGTTTCGCAGCGTCTACGACGTTGTCCTGGAATCTAACCGAGCCGCCCGAGCAGCAGTGAAACCGGGAGTCACCTGCGAGGCGATCGATCGCGCTGCACGGGACGTTATCGAGCAGGCAGGCTACGGGGAATACTTTATCCACCGTGTCGGCCACGGACTCGGGCTGGACGGACACGAGGAACCGTACATGGTCGGCGGTAACTCGATGCCGCTGAAGACCGGTATGGTGTTTTCAGATGAACCAGGAATCTACATTCCGGGCAAGTTTGGGGTCCGGATCGAGGACATTCTCGTGTGTACCGACGATGGCGCCGAGAGTTTCAACGACGCAACGCGTGACCTGATCGTCATGCAATAGCTGCTGGCAGGGATTAAGTTCATGACACAACTTCCGTCGACCGCCGAGGTCGTCATTATCGGCGCGGGCATCATGGGCTCCTCGATTGCCTGGCATCTGGCTGAGCGAGGCGTCAGCGATATCGTCGTTCTTGAGCGCGATGCAATTGGGCGTGGCGCGACTGCTGATGCAGCTGGGGGTGTTCGCCTGCAGTTTTCGACCGAAACGAATATCCGGCTGTCGCAGATCAGCCTGGACTACTGGGAGTCGTTCGACGAGCGCTTCGATGCGTCAATCAATTTTCGACAGCAGGGATACCTGTTCCTCTTGACGAGCGAATCGGAAGCGGAAGTCTTTCGAACGAATCTGGCTTTGCAGCAATCGCTTGGCGTTCCCGCGAGTTGGGTCACGCCGGATGACATCCGCGACCTCAATCCGGCGGTGGTCCTCGACGATGTCATTGGTGGCACGTTCTGCCCCAAGGATGGCTGGGCTGACACCTCGACCAGCACGATGGGCTTCGCACAGGCTGCGAGACGGAGTGGCGTGCGCATTTTCGAGGATACGCCCGTGACCGGGATCGATGTGGTTGATGGCCGAATTACTGGTGTTCGGTCCGGTGATCAGCGGATCGCAACGCCGCTGGTGATCTGTTGCGCTGGCCCGCAAACGAACGCTGTCGGACATCTAGCGAATCTCGACATACCGATCCTGCCATATCGTCGGATGTCGTTCATTACCGAGCCATTCGACGCGATCCCTGCGACGGCACCGATGACGATTGAATTCGCCCGATCGCTGTATTTTCATCCTGAAAGCTCCGGTTTTCTGTTCGGGATGAGTAACAAGGATGAGCCAACATCGGACAACAAGAGCGTCGATGATGATTGGATGGTCACGACGGTCGAGGCACTGATCGAGCGCGCACCTGTCTTTGAGAATGCGTCCGTTCTACGGGGCTGGGCGGGCTTCTACGAAGTTACGCCTGACGACAATCCTCTGCTGGGTCACATGCCTGATCGTGATGGGTTTATCGTTGCTGCGGGTTTCTCAGGTCATGGGTTCATGCAGGGGCCAGCAATCGGTCTTGCGATTGCCGAGCTCGTCGTCGATGGACAAACGACGACGATCGACCTCTCGGCGTTTCGGCCCAGTCGGTTTCAGGAAGGTGCCCTGCTCCAGGAGCACAACGTGATCTGAGGAACGTGGGACGCTGCCCCGGAAGCGAGATCCGTAGCACTTACGCCCACGTTCGTCGTCACTTCCAATGGTGAACGCTATGGTCATTGGCGTCGGCTACGTCACCGTTCACGTCCTCGAAAGTCACTCGCTGAAGGAAAAGCGGCGAGTCGTCAAATCCCTCGTTGATCGCGCACGCCGGCGGTTCAATGCCAGTGTCGCGGAAGTCGATCATCTTGATTCCTGGCAGGTTGCTGGAATTGGGTTTACGTGCGTCTCGAACTCCGGGGCACATGCGGATAGAATGCTGGCTGAAATAATCAAGTTCATCGAGAACAATCTAACGTTCGGCGCACTTGCCGACGTGTCGACCGAACTAATCCACATTGATTGACCTGTCCAGTCACGATCGAACCGCGAGGATTACCGGAAACGTTCGGTCGTGGCTTCTTCGAGCCGGTAATTCGGTCCATCAACATCTTGCGTGGGTGTCGCTTATTGCGGCGTTGCTCATTGTCTACGCTCAGTACGGTCGTGCACTGGGGTTCTCGTTTCTGTTCGATGACACATTTGATTTGGCCCGGGTCGAAGGCAGGAGTTACTGGGACCTCCTTTCATCCTCGGAAGGCTATTCGTATTACCGGCCGATCCCTTTCCTGATCTGGAAAGTTCTACGAGACCTCCAGGCTAGTTACGACCAATCGACGTTGCACGCGCTTCCGTTGCTCGCGCATGCGATCGCTGGATGGTGTCTCTTCCTGCTCATTCGACGACTCGGTGCAGGACTGTGGGCGGCATATCCAGCGGTGCTGTTTCTGACGTTCCCGTTTCACTATCAAAGCGTTGCGATCGTTGGGACGCTGTTTCACCCGCTTGCCGGAGCGGCGATCCTCGGCAGCCTCGTGGCATACGAACGGGCAAGACATCATGAAGAATTGGCTGCCGTCGTACACAGTGACGAGACGATCGAGACGAAACTGACCGGTGTCCGACGGATCGTCGCCTGTGGGCAGCAACGCCGGTTCCTGTCGGTGGTCTGGCATCTGGTGGCGCTCATGTTGACGCTTCTTGCGCTCTGGGCGCATGAATCAGGAGTCGTCGTTCTTGGGATGATCGTACTCGTCGAAATCGTTGTTTCCTGGCGCGCGTCTGGCCGGATTCCTTCGTGGTGGGTTGCAACGCACCTGGCGGCGACACTCCTGTTTGTCGTGACGTGGTCGATGGTCGAGAAGGCACCGTTTACCGACGAGACCTCGTTGAGCGAACTCCAGCCGAAGTCACTGTTTTACCTCCAGGGGTTCACATGGCCGCTGTCTGCGCAGACATACTGGATGCAGGATCACCTCGACATCCCAGGCGGGATCACGATCACCACGCTTGGTTTGCTGGACATTGGCGTCCTGGCGATAGTCACTGTTGTGGCAGCCTATGGCGTATCTGCGTGGCGGATACGGCGATGGGAACTTCTCGCGGTCCCCGCGTTCGCAATCGCTGTCAGCATTGCCGCGGGTGCTCCATCGTTGTGGCGTCTGTCCTGGGAATACGTTGAGAACTCCCCACGACTGCTGTATCTCGTTGCGATCGGAGCATCGATCTTCTGGGGACTGATCCCGGCGTTACGGTTCCGACACGACCGTCTGACACTTGTGTGGCGAGTCGTGACGACAACGATGTTGCTGCTGATCGTTATCCAGTCGTGGCGGTTTGTCGACGTGCGGATGGAGATGTGGGTACGCGCAACGACCTTCGTAGACGATCTCGTCAGCACGGGAGAGACGTATGAAGGGCGCCGAATCCTAGTCATGAACGCACCGTCGTGGTTCGCCCAAGGGTCGTACGAGTATCCCTACGGTCACCTCGGCGTCCAGGTCATTCCTTCGTACATTGGAGTCGACCGGGTGATCTACACCAGTTCTGGACGCTCCGCGGTCGTTGACGCAGCGTCTGGCGCGGCCAATGTGGACACGAGCAGCGGCCCATACAACTTTGGACCACACGGTTCGGAGATGACGACGGAGGACATCGACGCACTGTTACGAGACGGATACGAACTCATCGACGTTACGCCTGTAGGAGATGAGTATGCGATTCGCGATGTCGGGCGTCTGACACCTGGTGGAGCCGACCCGGCACTCGACCTCGCTGGCGCGATCGGTGGTTTCGCTGGGGTCGATGATGCGCGGGTTACGGTGAAAGATGGTTGGTTGACCATCTACATTGACTGGCACATGCTCGACGACCTGCCCTCAAGACCTAGAACAAATGCAACCCTGACGTTGATCGAAGTCCGGAACTCGGCTGGCTCGGTCGTGTACGCGTATGCGGGAGACCCATTGGCGGGATTCTTGCCGGTGACGTTCTGGCAGGCAGGAGATCTCGTCTCAGATTCGATTGCCATCCGATTGCCGGAGACTGATACGTACTCCGTGCACGTTGGGCTCCAGCGAGTGTTTGCCGCCGGACCAATGCCCGCGACCGGCCAAGATGGAACCGAATACCCCGATGGGATGCTGCCCATCGGGGTATTCGAGATCACTGATTCCAGAACTATTGAGGTGCGATCGGGACAGTGACGACCGCGTGCAACGCACTGTCAGTGACGATCAACGCGTTCCCCTCCAGGTTGACCGCTAAGCCGTACGGCTGCCGTACCAACCCGCTGCCGAGAATCTCGCCAGGTGTTCCATCGGGAAGGAACGACAGGATCACCCCGCTCGCTGAATTCGTCGCGTAGACAATCCCGTCTGGACCGACAGTCAGGTACGGCTCAAAGAACTGCAATCCTGTCCACTCGTCTACAGCCCATGGTTCGAGAGCATCGCCGTTCCCGTCGAACCGGGCGATGCGTGCATTATGGGAGTCGGCGATCAGTATTGTTCCGTCATTCGCGACGGCGATACCTACTGGTTCGAGCAGGTTGCCGAGGTCACTGCCGATTGTGCCGAACATTCTGACGAATGTTCCATCGGGAGTGAAAACCTGAACGCGCTCGTTTCCTGTATCCGTCACGTAGAGTTCGCCGTCGTGAAACGCTAACCCACGGGGACCGTAGAACAGCCCTTCGTTGGCCGCCGCGACTGCAGGGTCGTTCTGGGCGTCGAAGAAACTTCCCCAGCCACGCAGGTAGACGCCATCTGATGAAAAGACCTGAATCCGGTGGTTCCAGGTGTCGGCGACGTAGACATCACCGTTTTCGTCAATCGCGATGCCGTTTGGCCCGCCGCCGCCAGATGTCGCAAATCGTGCCAGTTGGCCCGGCCCCGCTCCATCCTCACCGAAACTCAGCAGAAACTCTCCGGTTGGTGCGAACTTTTCGATACGGCTGTTTCGAGAGTCGACGACGTAGATTGAACCGTCAGGTGCAACGGCAACATCTCGTGGACGATTGAACTGGCCCTGTCCTGATCCTGCCCCCGGTCGCTCTGAGAGCATGAACGGGCCGGTCGACGGGAACAGTTTCTCGGCCAGCGGAGCTGCGGCAAGCAACTGAAATCGCCGCTGTTCGGGCTGGACATCGAGATTTCGATTGAGCAGGAAATCAGCAAAGCGCCGCAGTTCGTCTGGTTGAACGATGCCGGTCAGTAGGCCGCCCCAATCAGGTGATCGGAATGGTTCAGCGGTGACGGTAGCGTACGGATAGTCCTGTCCGGCATAACCCGGCGCAACGACTCTCGCGTCCCGCCCACCGGCAAGAATGACGAGTTCGGCATCGACCGGTGCCGTTTCGCTTTCTGGATCGAACACCGTCAGGTTCGGAAAGTCGCGGAAGTACCACGCGAACGGCTGGCTGATGTCTGAGTCGAGGGCGATCCTCAATCCGTGGCCGCCTGTGGGATCGATGGAACTTCGCTGACTGAGTGTCAGATCCCGCGACAGCTTCTCAATCCGCGTGACGACGACGGAGATCGATTCGCTCGTCGCTCCTGCACTGAGTGGATCGCCCGGCTCACCTGGCCGCTCCGACGCTGCAAGAACCGAAGAACGAACGGTGACAATCGACAGCATGAGCAGTGTGGCGGTCAGGGCAAGGACGAGCCGGTCACCGGCCACCCGTGATCCGATGGCAGAGATCGCGAACGACAGCGGCAGAATCGCGACGATTACGATCAACGCGAAGCGGAGGAGCCAGTCACCGGTGTCGTCCGAAACTCCAGATGTGATCAAGCCAAGCAGGCTCACCACGGCGATTGCCATTAGTAGCAATGCACCAACGTAAAGCACCCCTGGACCACGGCGCATTGAATCCCATGGGACGCGTTCGATCAGGTGGGAAATACCGATCCCCGCAAGCAGCACCAGTGGCAACGTCACAATTGCGTACCCCGGCGTGCCGACGTTCCCAAGAAGTGAGACGACGATCAACGCTGTAAAGAACCATGTAGCGATCGAACGGACAAGAACGCGCTCGTGGGACGCGAACCCGGCCACGAGCGCCAGGGCGACGACGATTGGCTCGTTCAGAATCAGGTTGAACGCCGGCATGTACCAGCGGCTCCCGATGTTGCTGAGATAGTCACCCCAAAGGGAACCGAAGACTTCACCGAGCGATGCGGCAAACGACGCGGGGCGAGAGAGCAGT
>JBGSWU010000094.1:0-3494 GCA_041751795.1 Thermomicrobiales bacterium | reverse complement strand
ATAGCCCGCCACACGCGCGGCCTCATGGACCGGAACCCGCACGATGTCTCGATCACCGTGCAGAACGCGCCCGTGGCTTGGTCGAAGCAGTCCGTTGACATGCTTGAGCAGTGTTGATTTCCCTGAACCGTTGCGGCCTATCAGCGCGATGACTTCACCCGCACACCCCGCGAACGAGATGTCACGTAAGGCGAGTGAGTGGCCATAGCGAAAGCAGACCGAATCGAAGCGGAGGAGTTCGGAGCCGAAACCCCTCCCCGACCGTGCCACTAGCAAAGGAGGGACTTTTGGATCATCATCGGCTAAAGCCCCACTTCGTATAGGGGAAGGGTTGGGGAGGGGTTTCCTCCTCGCCTCCCGAATCGTCAGCGGTGTCGGCTGCCAACCGAGTGCCCGTGCCAGTTCGACGAGCGGCGGCACATCGTCCAGCGTTGGCAGGATGTCGTGAAGCGACCCTTCGGTGAACGATCCACGATCGATCGCGACCAGCCGGTCGGCGAAGGACAGCACACGGTCGAGCCGGTGTTCGCTGATGACGATCGTCATGCCGAGGTCACTGTTCAGGCGTTGGACTGCGGCCAGGACATCATGCGCCGCCAGCGGGTCGAGTTGCGATGTCGGCTCATCGAGGACGAGCATCGTCGGGCGGGTCGCCAGTGCCGCAGCGATCGCCACACGCTGACGCTCACCTCCCGATAGCGTCGCTACCTCCCGATGGCGTAGATGGCTGATCCCGAGCAGGTCGAGCGTTTCTTCCAGCCGGACACGCATCGTCCGGCGATCGTAGCCAAGATTCTCCATCCCAAAGACGATCTCGTCCTCGACGCGGTCGGTGACAAACTGCGCCTCCGGGTCCTGGAAGACCATCCCGACATCGCGTGCAAGATCGCGCGGCCCGGCTGCGCGGGTGTTGACGCCAAGTATTGATACGTCACCACCGAACATGCCGCCATGGAAATGTGGGATCAATCCATTCAAGCACCGTAACAGGGTCGTCTTCCCGGCACCGGAAGGCCCGGTGACGAGCGTGACCGAGCCGTCCTCGACGTCCCACGATATCTCGTGCAGGGCATCGGTGTTGGCCTTAGGAAACCGGTACGACAATCGTTCGGCGACAATAGCGTTCATGATTGCGACCAGAAGATCGGTGCAAGCAGCAGAAGGACTGCCATCCCAGCCAGCGGCTCGAACGGCGGCAAGCCGAGGCGTGGAAATGGGTCGTAGGAAAGCGTGGTTCCGGTCAGCGTCAGCAGGCTCGCGAACATGGCAGAAACGCCAGCACCCGCTCCGGCAACCACGAATGACGCGCGGTTCCATTCAAGGGCGCGGAACCGCGTGCGGCGATTGCGCTGTGGCGTCCCTTTCAGCACGAAAACGACTGCCAGGGCCATCAATCCAAGGCCAATTACCAGCCGACCACTCGCGATGGAAAGCAGGGAGGCCGTCAGGAAACCAATTGCTGCAACCAGCGGCAACCGGCGCGCGACCTGCGACTCACCAGCCCTCGCACTGGCCCCGAAACCTCGCGCCTCGAGCGCTTCCGACAGCGTGACCGCCCGCTCCAGCCCATTCCCCAGCAATGGAACGATTAGGCTGCGAGCATCTCGCAACCCACGGAACTGATGTCCTCGTGAACGTTGCGCGTCATAGATGTCCCGTCCGGCAGCGATCGTCTGAGGCACCATCGTCATCGCGATGCTGCCAGCGATTCCAAGCCCCGCGAAACTTCCTGGCATGAGCCGGATGATGTCCCCTTGGCGAACGGCTGTATTGAACGACGCCGCCGCGATGAGGAGCGTCGAGATCGCCAATGCCGAGAGAGTGCCGTAGACAAACGCATTCCAGGTGAGATTCCCGCCGACAATCGGCAGGGAGTCCGGCAACGTCGCGAACGTTCTATCACCGACGTGGACAGTCAGGACATTGAAACCAACTGACAGCAACGCCAGCGTCGAGCCAACGATCGCGAACAACCGCCATGCCCGTGCTGCGCCACTTGCACGCGGCAGTAGCAGGTAGACGACCAGCACCACCAGCAGATCGAGCGTCAGGTAAAACGGATTGCGGCTGATGACAGTAATACTCGCTACACCAACAAACCAAAGGAGCCAGGCGAGAGAATTGATCCCAGCCATCTGACTGGAAGTACGCGAATTCGCGTCTGGACGACCGGCAGAGGATGGTACACGCTCCATCACATCACCTTCCGGTTTCGTATCCAGACGACAGCACCAGCCCCGGTGGCAACGGCAACCAAGCCTCCAAACAGGAACAGATTGGTTGACGACGCGCCGTCATCGGTCTGAATGATCTCAACAGGAACCGTTGTGCCGTCCGGCTGGACGAGGACAGCGAGGGTCGTCGCACTGGCGACGAGGGTCAGCGTCGGAGTTGGCCCAGACGGTGTCGCTGCACGGGTACTCGTCGCGCTTGGGCGTGTTTCGCGTGTTGGCGACGGTGTTCGCGCGATCTGTCCAGTCGAACTCGATGCCGTCGGGGTCGAGGTAACCGTCGATGGGACACTCGTCGATACCGTCGCCATCGACTCACGAGTTACCGTCGCGGTCGCTGTATTCTGCGGAGCGATCGTCGGCGTTGGTCTCGTCGGCGTTGGTAGTGGCGTGTTGGTTGGAACAGGCGTGAACGTACTTGTACTCGTCGGTTCGAGCGTTGGCGTCTCGGTTGGCGGAATCTCAGGCGCGTTGCGATCGACGCCGTTCAAGGATGCGATCTCGTCGATCGCGATCGCTGGCAGGCCGGAGTCGCCTGCTGTCCACGACCAGCCATCAATGTCGCCATCGCCAACACTGCGGCTCGATGCTCCCTGAAGCAGTTCGCGCCAATCCCCGTCATTGGCGTAGAAGTGCCAGAAGTAGGCAGGTGTGGAATAAGACGCACAAAAACAGTTATCGGATGGGCAGCCTTCTCCATTGATCATGCAGACGCCTGCACCGAGTCCACTGTACGGAGCGATGGCGACGGTAAGTCCAGAGCGGTACAGCAGTTCTTCACTGGTGATCGATGTTTCTTCGAACTGGACGTAAGCGTAGATGATCGAGCCATCGCCGAAGCGGACAACCAGCCCTGCTCCGTTAGGACGCTGGGCAGCCGCCGGCAGGAAACCAGCCAGTGCCACGGTGACGAGGATGAGCAGCGCGGCGGCGAACCGCCGCGCGTACCCAATCCTAGCGGTTGATTTCACGCTCGAGCGATTCTGCGGCCAGGCGTCCGAGCAACACGTCGAACCGCTCCGGCCATGCGCCCGGATGCCATTCGAAGCGTGCACGCTCGAAATACTGGACGGTCATGCCGTCATCCTGGAACTCCTCGGTGATCGGATATCCGAAGACGGCCAGACCACCGAACTGTTCCCAGAACGCAGCAAACCCACCGCACAGGTTGTGGCCGGTCGCTGCGTACCAGTCGCATCCGGCTGCCTGTTCGGTTGGTTGGATGCGATCAGGGGAATTGCTCACAACCTCCTGCGTGCCAAC
>JBGSWU010000093.1:0-5820 GCA_041751795.1 Thermomicrobiales bacterium | reverse complement strand
GCACGATTATGTCGTGTACCCCGGCGAAGGGCACGGATTCCGAAAGCGCGAGCACCGGATCGATGCCTACGAGCGGCTCGCTGTCTGGTTCGATCGACATCTGAGGGGCGAGGGCTAGGCTGAATGGAGCTCTATATCATTCGTCACGGTGACGCGATTGACCGGGACGATCCGGGCGTCACAAGTGACGCGATGCGATGGCTGACTGAAAGAGGGCGCGACGAAGTCGGCGTCACTGCTCGTGTGCTGGCCCGACTCGGCGTCACGCCTGACCTCGTCCTGACGAGTCCGATGGTGCGCGCACGCCAGACAGCGGAAATCGTCGCCGATCTGATCGGTCCAGAGCGCGGGCCGGAAATCAGCGACCACCTTGTCTACGGTGGCTCACTGGCGGGCATCCTCGATGACATTGTCGAACGTGGTGCACCGGAGCGCGTTGTCTTGGCCGGACATATGCCCAGCGTCGGACACCTCGTCGCCTATCTTGCATGGGGAAGGCCAGAAAACGATGTCCCTTTCAGGACTGGTGAAGTGTGTCGCGTCGATATCCTTGACGCCACGATGCCTGGCTCGGGACGTCTACGCTGGTTGATTCCTCCGAAAATTGCGCGAAAGCTTCTGGGTGAGGCGTGACGCAGCAAGCGACGAACGAGATCGCGCCTCCGGCGACAACGCCTTCCAGCAACTCACCGTACACGCTGTGGCTTCTGATCGGGGCGATCTTCGTCGTTTCAATCGATTCACGTGTTATCACGCCGATCCTTCCAGCAATCGCCGAAGATCTGAGCGTGACGACTGGTCGTGCTGGGTTGATCGTCACTGCCTATCTTTTGCCGTACGGGTTGTTTCAACTTGTCTATGGCCCGATTGCTGATCGGGTCGGACACTTCCGCGTCATTTCACTGACGCTCGGAGCATTCGCGTTCGGCGGCATTATCTGCGCGCTCGCTCCTTCGCTGATCGCGCTGGTTGGGGCACGGTTCTTTACCGGGATGGTCGCCGCGGCCGTGTTCCCACTGACGCTGGCATACATTGGAGAAACAGTTGCATATTCGGAGCGCCAACACGCCATTGGTTACACCGTCATGGCATCGTCGATCGGGCAGGTCATTTCGAGTGGAGCCGGAGGATTCCTCGCGTCGGTGCTAACGTGGCGAGCTATCTTTGCGCTGGATGGTGCAATCGCGCTAGCGATCACGATTGCGATGCTACGCAACAGGACGGCCCCAGCCAGGCCAACTGGCCCACGCCGCTCATCGCGCGACGGTTTCGCGCTCGTACTGCGCGATCGCCGCCACATTCTCTTCTACATCCTCGTCTTCGTCGAAGGAATCTTCACGCTCGGCGCGTTCTCGTTCATGGGTGCGTTGTTACGCGACCGCGACGGGTTTTCCTACACCGCCATCGGAATCATCATCTCGCTGTTCGGCCTCACCGCCATCGTCGCCGGACGACTCATCGGACCACTCGCGCGTCGCATCGGAGAGTCACGGATGATCCTCTTTGGAGGAATCGGCGCCGCGGCCTGCTATGGGCTGACCGTGCTCCAACCAGCGATCGTCTTCTTCCCGCTCGCGATGGCGCTCCTTGGGATCACCTGGATCATCATGCACACGACGCTCCAGACTCGCGCGACGGAACTGGCACCGACGGCGCGAGCGACAGGTATCTCGCTCTTCGCCTTCTCGCTGTTTCTCGGGAGCAGCGCCGGTGCGCTTGGTGTTGCGCTGGCGATCGATCGATTTGACTACAACCCGACGATGGTTGCCCTCGCATTCCTCACCTTCGTCTTCGCGATCGTCGCCGCACCTGGAGTCCCACGATGGACAGAGCCGGAACTGGGCACACTTGCGGCTCCATCCGCACCCCGCTAGACTGCGGCAGCCGCTTTTTGGCCGTAGATGGTTGGAGACTTCTTCCACATGGGAATCAGTAGCGCTTACAACGAGCAGATCACCCAGTTGTCCGAGATGATGGATCGGCAGGTATCCGAGCTCGACGACAAGCTACTCTGCACTCGCCCGGGTCCAGAATTGAATCCAGTCGGTTTCATTTACTACCATGTCCTGCGGACCTGGGATCTCGACCTGAACATCCTCGTCCACGGTCGGGAACAAACCGATGACGCCTGGCATCGTGGCGGGTTCACCGAGGCGATGGGATACAGCCCGATCGGCAAAGGCGGGCGCGGTCTCGGCATTGGCTTTGGCTACACGGACGCTGAAGTCGATGAAGTGCCGTATCAGCTTGAAGCGCTCAGACGATATCAGGAGCAATTGCTTTCGGAAACGACGGAGTATCTCAACTCCGCGTCCGATGAAGAACTCAGCCGCGAAATCTCCGCGATGGGGCAATCGACAACGACAGGCGCTCGGATTCAACACACGATCGCCCATACGTGGAACCACGTTGGCGAAATCAGATTGACCAAGAGCATGCTCGGGTTCCCTGACCCGGCGACACCACCGCGAAACTAGCACCCCAACTGGCGCGGGATGCGACGCTGGCGCGTTCCGCGCCGGTCGTATGCCGCGATACACTCCTGTCAGATACTCGGTGTCTCATGACCGCTGCGAAGCAGGAGGACAATGGTGTCATCTCCGGACGTTGTGCGCGAGGACTGGCGTGAAGCCAACCTGCAGTCGATCAACGAACTGCGATGTCGGATCGACCGGGTCGCATTGGGCGGCGGAGAAGCGTCGCAGGAACGCTCTCGCAAGCGCGGCAAGTTACCAGTCCGCGAGCGGATAGATCGAATCGTCGACCCTGCGACGCCATTCCTCGAACTGTCACCCCTCGCCGCTGAAGAGATGTACGATGGCGACGCTCCTGGCGCCGGTATCGTGACCGGTATCGGGATGGTCGAGGGACGGCAGATCGTCATCATTGCCAACGACCCCACCGTCAAGGGCGGTACCTACTTTCCAATCACCGTCAAAAAGCATCTTCGAGCTCAGGAGATCGCTCTCCAGAACCGGTTGCCGTGTCTCTACCTGGTTGATTCTGGCGGGGCGTTTCTGCCGCTGCAGTCGGAGGTGTTTCCCGATCGCGAGCACTTTGGACGCATTTTCCTCAACCAGGCACTCCTTTCCGCGCACGGCATTCGGCAGGTTGCAGCGGTTCTGGGAAGCTGCACCGCTGGTGGAGCCTACGTTCCAGCGATGGCGGACGAGGCGATCATCGTTCGCGGCGCGGGGACGATCTTTCTCGGCGGTCCCCCACTTGTCAAAGCGGCGACTGGCGAAGAAATCAGCGCCGAAGAGTTGGGCGGAGCCGATGTCCATGGACGGATATCGGGCGTCGTTGATTACATCGCCAACGATGAAGGTGAAGCGCTCCGGCTCGCCCGGCAGGCGATGACCGTGCCGGGCCGTTCGCTGCCACCCCTACCGTGGGACCGAACGCCGACAGTTGCGCCAATCGAGGACCCCGACGACATCCTGGGCCTTGTCCCGCCAGATCCGCGAACACCGTCGGATCCACGACCGCTCCTCCGGCGAATCCTCGACGGTAGCCGCCTCGACGAATTCAAGCGTGATTATGCTGAAACACTCGTCTGCGGCTATGGCCGGTTGTTCGGCATCCCTGTTGGCGTCGTCGCGAACAATGGTGTCCTCTTTGCGGATTCGGCTCGCAAGGGAGCGCACTTCATCATGCTCTGCTCTCAGCAGAAGATTCCGCTGCTCTTCGTTCAGAACATCACCGGATTTCTGGTGGGTCGTGAGGCGGAACACGGAGGCATCGCCCGTGATGGCGCGAAAATGGTCTCGGCTGTCGCGGCCGCCCAGGTGCCGAAACTGACGCTGATCACTGGCGCGTCATACGGTGCCGGAAATTACGCAATGTGCGGACGGGGTTACGACCCGCGGTTCCTGTTCATGTGGCCCACCGCCCGAATCGGCGTCATGGGAGGAGAACAGGCCGCAGGCGTACTCTCGACCGTTGGGCGATCCAGAGACGAGGCACGCTCGGCCGCCGACGATGCGACACTGCGTGCCAGGACCCAGGATCGCTATGAACATGAAACGACACCGTGGTTCGCCACGGCTCGACTTTGGGACGACGGCGTGATCGATCCGCGTGATACCCGCACCGTGCTCGGACTCGCGCTTGAAGCGACGCTCAACGCTCAGATTCAAGAATCTCCGATTGGCGTGCTTCGAATGTGACGCGCTTGTGAAGCACAGGGAAGCCGTACGACGATGTCCTGCACGACGATTCGACACCCGAGGGAGCACAGATGAGCGACGAAATCCTGCTCTATGAACGACGCGGTGATGCGATCTGGCTGACGATGAACCGGCCAGACGTCCGAAACGCGCTCGCGGCCGAACTGGTACAGGCAATGCGGGATGGACTCAGGCAGGCTGCAGAAGATACCTCGACGCGAGCGATCGTCATCGCTGGAGCAGGTCGCGTATTCTGCGCCGGAGCAGACGTCAACCAATACCGCGATGCATTCGATCGCTCAAGCGTCATCGAAGAAGGTGGCCGCCTGTACGACCTGCTTGACGACATCCAGTCCTGTCCCAAGCCGGTCATCTCGCGGGTTCAGCGTGCGGCGTTTGGTGGCGCGATCGGCGTAGTCGCCGCATCAGATCTTGTTGTCGCCGATAACGAGGCACGTTTCTCATTATCGGAGGCGCGGCTAGGGCTGGTCCCGGCGGTGATCGGACCGAGCGTGATCAACGCTGTCGGTCCGCGTACGGCCAAGGCACTGATGCTCCTCGCCGAGCCGTTCGGAGCGAATGAGGCCCGCGAGTACGGACTGATTCAGCGCGTCGTTGCCGAAAACGAACTCGATGCGGCCATCGATGACTGGCTCCGGATGATCAAAGCCAATGCGCCGGGAGCACTGCGTGACGCGAAATCACTCGTCATGGGATTGACCTCAAGTCCGTTGACTCGGCGTGAGCAGCGAGACCGAGTTGTTGCACTGGCAGCCGACCGGCGCGCTGATCCAGAAGGGCAGGAGGGACTCGGCGCGTTCCTCGAAAAACGTCGTCCATCGTGGAATCTGGAGGACTGATGCCTCTCGGACCAGTTCTCGCGATCGCAAATCGCGGCGAGATCGCTATTCGAATCGCCAGGACGGCCCGTCGCCTCGGCTGGGAACCGGTCCTGTTGATCGGAACTCCAGATATCGATTCGTACGCTGCCCGTGAAGTCGGCAGGTACGAACCGGTTGGCCCGGCAGGTTCCGAACTGGATCCAGCGCTGGTCGTCGCAGCCGCTTCGCGCGCGCGAGCCAATGCGCTCCACCCTGGATATGGATTTCTCAGTGAACGACCTGATTTGTCACAAGCGTGCATTGACGCAGGAATAACGTTCATCGGTCCATCCCCCGAGACGTTGGCGCTCTGCGGAGACAAGATCGCGACACGCCATGCAGCGGCGCGGGCGGGTGTTCCGACCTTGCCTGCCAGCGAACCACTGACGTTGGAGGACGATGCAGCGTGGTCCGATGCGGCGATGACTGTCGGATTCCCTTTGATCGCCAAGGTCACATCTGGTGGCGGTGGCCGTGGCTTGAGGGTCGTTGAGACTGCCTCATCAGTCGATGCAGCCATCCGTTCCGCCTTGCGCGAGGCTGGGGCATCGTCGGCTGGGACGACATTGTATCTGGAGCGGTACGTCGAACGTGCGCGTCATGTCGAGGTACAAGTTGCAGGAAATGGTTCCGACGCCGTGGCACTTGGTGACCGTGATTGCTCGATTCAGCGGAGGCATCAGAAGGTTGTCGAAGAAGCCCCAGCGTTCGGTCTAACCGACGACCTGCGTCGCAACCTGCATGACTACGCGGTCGCTATGATTCAGGAA
>JBGSWU010000092.1:0-13078 GCA_041751795.1 Thermomicrobiales bacterium | reverse complement strand
CTTCTCGACCTCGTCACGGATCATCCCGCGACTTTTCTCAGCCGACACCTTGTCAGTATTGGCGATCTTCTCGGCGGCGTCGGCCAACTCGTCGTCCTTAATGACGTGACGGAACCAGTTGGTGTAATCGCCGCGCTCCAGGTGCCACGTCCAGGTCTCTTCGTCGATGCCGTCAGCCATCTGAAGGAAGACGATCAGATTCTGGGCTCGCAGGTTGAGTGTCTCGTTCGGCCCACGGAACACGAAATGCTCGTCGTAGATCAGTTCGCCAGCCGCGTACTTGCGCTGATGGCGTCGTCGCTCGGCCCGGGCAGGTGTGACATCAACTTTGATTGGCTTCGTTCGGCTACCGCGCTGCCAGAGCAGCACCTGTCCGGATTCGAGGTTTCCGTCGGCGATCTTCGGCGGTTTGATCTTCAGCGCCTTTGCGAAACCGCTGAAGGTGGCCGACGTTTCACCGCCGACAGCGATGATCGTATTGACCTCGGAAAGGACGCCCGGCGCGACCCAGTCGGGATGGACGGTGATCATCAGCATTTCACCGAACTGCCGTGGGATCGTCGTGTCGGACGGCTTCCAGTCACGCGGAAGAAGGTGGTGCACCTCATCGACAATGATCCAGTGTGGCCTGCCGGTATTCACTCGCAATTCCTGCAGGCGGGGCAGGAGCTTGGCGAAGAATCCTGGACGGTCCTCAAGCCGGACACCGAGGAGATTGATGACGACGTTCTCGTCCGGGTGGGCCAATAGTTGCAACGCCTCATCGACATTCGGCGCGAGGTCATGACTTCCGAAGGTAATCGCTCCAGCGAAACTCTCGTAGTCACCTTCAGGATCGATCAGGCAGAACTGGTATCCCTCTTCGGCCAGCCGCTCCATAATCGCCGTCGACGCCGTCGATTTCCCGCTCCCGGACGGCCCGGCGACGAGAATGCTCGTACCGTATGGCTTAAGCGCAACTTCCCGCTTTTGTCCGTTCGCCTCGCCAGCCCGCGTTCCGAGCAGGATGTCGTGACGGGTCCGCTTCGGCGCGACGCTCGCGAGGTCATCCTCGATCAGCATGTCGATGAACTCAACGACGCCTGCGCCGTGGTTGCCCTTCATGACGACGTCGGCGCGCTCGATGATGGCCGGGAGCGCGTTGGCGACGGCGGCTGATCCTTCGCAGTGACTCAGGAACGCATGGTCGTTCTCGGCGTCGCCAATCCCAGCCACGTTGTGGGGGGAGAGATGCATTGCCGCCAATGCGGCTCGCAGGCCGGTTTCCTTGTTTATCGACGCGGGAAGCAGCATGACGGCACCCTTGTTGAAGATGATCTGCCACTCCAGGCCAAGTTCCCGGATCACCTCAAGCGCCGTCGTCTCGTGCGGCTGCCACGTCGCGACAATCGACCTGCCAACCGACATCTTCTTGACACCGCGCTCACGAAGAGTCTCGACCAGTTCGGCTGGCGGAGTTTCGCCAAGAACCGTTTCGGCCTTCGTCTTCGGGTGGTACAACAAGCCACCATTCTCGGCGACGACGTAGTCGAACTTGTCGAGGCGATCGAAGTGTTTCTGCAAGTCAGGCAGTTCGCGGCCAGTGACCATGATCGGCCGCCGCCCCGATTCACGTAGTTTCTCCAACGCAGCGACCGTTTTCTTCGTCACCTTGCCGTTCTTCGCCAGTGTCCCGTCATAGTCCACGGCAAACGCGAGATATCGCACATCGTCTCCTCTGTTGAGTGATGCGTTCATGCCGAATGGCTTGTTGAAGCATCCGACCTAACTGGCGTACGCAACCAGCATACCGAGAACCGGCGATTGATTTTAGGGCGATGTTGTGTCGATCGGCAGTGCTACTGCATCTCCGCAGAAGTCGCGGCGTCCGGCGCACCCAACAGTGCGGCGAGCCGTTCGGTGAGGTCCGCCGACATCGCATGCTCGATACGATCGGCATCACCAGCGACATCATCCGGATGGTAGCCGAGCGTCGTCACCAGGTATGACTCAATCAGCCGGTACCGGCGCAAAATCTCTCCCGCAACGGCATGCCCAGAAGCGGTCAAGCCGACAACGCCGTACGGATCATGGTGGACCAGATCGAGATTCACCAGCCGTCGAACCATCTGCGACGCCGATGCCCTGGCGACGGTGAGCCGTTCGGCCACCGCACAAACAGTGGTCTGGCCATCCTCACCAGTGAGGGTGAGGATGGCGCGTAGATAATCTTCGATGGCCGTGCTGAAACGAGCTGTGTGTTCGGATGGCCTGGACATTGGCTCCCTCTCAGGCCGCGACGAGCAGTGCGGTCGCGTACATGATGGCGATACCTGCCGTCACACCGCCAAACGTCGTCCAGTTCAGCCATGGCTGGTTATCGCGAGCGGTGCCACGCATGATGATGCGGGAGACCTCGACGATGACCTGGATGATTGCGCCGATGCCGATGGCGAGGAAGATCGTCGTCCAGAGCGGCGAGTAAACGAAGCCGCCGATCCAGACCCCGAGAATGGCCGGCGCACCAGCCAGCATCGCCAGCCAGGCAAAGTGCCTTAGGGGAGGGCGCTCACGGACGATCGGGGCAGCGATGCCAATGCCCTCGGTGACGTTGTGCAGCGTGAAGCCGATCACGAGGAAGACACCAAGCGCAACCTCACCCAGCGCAAAGGCCGCGCCGATCGCCAACCCTTCGCCGAGGTTGTGGAGGCCAATGCCGAACGCAATCTGGTACGAAACATCCAGCCCACGTCGTGGCCCATCTTTCTTGCGCGACGAGATCGTCATCAACAGCAGGAACGCCAGCAGCGCGACGATCGGCACGAGCAGTGGGCCATCAAACGCGGCTGGAGCCGCCAACGCGACCTCACCGGCGGCGTCGAACATGTCGACACTCAGGAAGACGAGCAAGCCAATTGTCAGTGCCAGGATGAAGCGCATCGCATTGCTGCTGAGGCGGCGCATGAATGGGTACCAGAGCAGTCCGAGCGCAACCGGGATGACACCGACATAGGTGCCAATCAGGGCGAACCGGGCGAAAGTCCCGGCATTGCTTTCAGGCGATTGAATGGCAACCGGAACTTCTGCATCAAATACGACGCCCGTCGACGAGATGATGGCGATCGCGTGCGCTTCACCCTCGACCCACGGATATGGGATGTCGATCGACGTTGATTCGAGGCGACCAAGCGTTCGTGGACCATCGAGTTCAAACTGCCAGTAGGCGTCGTCGACCAGCACCTGCGCGATCGTGATCTCGTCCGGGCCATCGTTGACAACGTTGAGCGTGATCCGGTTTGCCTCTGGCAGCGTCACCCGCTGAACGTTCAGCGTCTCGATCGGCGGAACCGTTCGATCGCCCAATCCGGCGTCGGTGGCAACGATCAGCGCCAGGACGCCTGCCAGCAACACCAGTGGCAACAACCCAAGCGCGATCCAGCGCAGATTCCAGGCAGGGCGCTCTTCGTCAATCACTCGCGAGGATCGGACCTCGGGATCAGTCATAGCTACGTCCGACATCGAAACTCCTCGATTCCCATCACGGTTTATTCAACGACCTCAAAGGCACTCATCCAGCCCAACTCGGGAAACTCCGACTGGTGGGCGTGGAACATGTAGCGTCCCGGCTCGAAATCCGCGAACGAGATTTCGAGGATGCCGCGCTGTCCCTGGCATTGCATGATCGTATCGACCGTCTTCAGTGTGGGTTCGAGCGTCGTACCGTGGTCGTAGTAGTTGAAGAAGTTGGCATGGAGATGGAACGAATTGATCGGGTCAAACTCCGTCACGTTGATCAGGTAGACCCGGACGGGCCGATCGCGCTCGACGCGTATTGGATGTTTCATGTAATGGAAGGCGACGCTGTTGATAGCGTAGACCTCGTTCTCACTATCGAAGGTCGTGTCAAAGGCGTTCATGACCATCACGAACTCCTGCCACTCCTTCGACTCCTCGTAGTCCGGATGGCGCGATCGCGCCTTCTCACCGTGCTTTTCCGGGTCGGGATTGATAATGAACGCGCCGTAAAGCCCCTTGTGAATGTGTCGCTTCAGCGGGATGGAGTGGCAGTGGTAGAGGTGGCAACCAAACGGCTTGGCATCGAACTCGTAGGTGAACGACTCTCCGACCTGAATGTCACCACGCCCAACACCAGTGACACCGTCCATGAATGCTGAATGGATGCCGTGATAGTGGATGGTGTGCGGGTGACTACCGGCGTTAGTGAACTTCAGCCGCAGCCGATCGCCTTCATTGCAGCGGATCGTCGGACCGGGCACCTGACCGTTGTAGGTCCAGGCTGGGAAAAAGACGCCCGGCGCGATTTCGATTTCCCTGTCATAGGCGACGATGTCGTACTCGCGAAGTGTCTGTCCGTTGGGGAGGGTGCTGGCGGTCCCATAGTCAAATGTCGTCAGGAACAACATCGGGTCGATCCCGATCGCGTCCGGCCCGACGTCGCCAACCGTCATCGAGAGCGAGTGGGAGGAGTGGTCGGTGTCAGATTGCCCTCGCGTTGGCGTCGGATACACGTGCGGACCGCTGTTTTCAGCTTGACCGGTCTCGGGGATGAGCACACCGAGTGTGCCAGCGGCCCCAGCGACGGCAGCGCTCGCTGCACCAAAACGGAGGAAATCTCGTCGGTTGAATCGCTTCCAGTCCGGCATTCGTCGCACAGTACCCAATCACTACAGACAGCTCACGAAAATATAATATTAGTCTATCCTAACTTGTCAATAAGTTGGTAGTGCCAACTTGTCGATGGCGTGCCGAACAGCGGGTTCTGGCATCGTTCTGGCGTGTTGAACGAGCGTCGATGGAAGGGTATTCCGGCACATGCACGCTCACGGTCACGACGGTCACGACGTTGGAACGGGACTACAGCCAGATGGCCGTTCACGGCGGCTCACGATTGCCCTCGCGATCACGGCGACGTTTCTCTTAGCGGAAGTCGTCGGCGGCATTCTGACCAATTCACTGGCGCTCCTGGCTGATGCCGGTCACATGGCGACCGACGTCGCAGCGCTGGGGCTGTCGTTGTTCGCAATCTGGTTGGCACAACGTCCGGCGACGCCAGAGCGCTCGTTCGGCTTCCTGCGCGCCGAGATCCTTGCAGCGTTGATCAACGGGGCGTCGCTGGTCGCGATATCGCTCTACATCTTCTGGGAAGCGATCCAGCGGATCGGTGAACCCCCAGAGGTCGATAGCGGCCCAATGCTTGCAGTTGCAGTCGCCGGACTCGGAGCGAACGCCGTATCAGCCTGGGTTCTGGCACGCGGCGGGGGCCACAGTCACGATCTGAATACGCGCGGCGCGCTGCTCCATGTTATCGGCGACATGCTCGGCTCGGTCGGCGCGATTCTCGCGGCGCTCATCATGTTGACGACTGGCTGGTACCTGGCCGACCCACTCCTCTCAGCCGGAATTGGACTGCTGATCCTCTGGAGCTCCTGGCGACTCCTGCGAGAGTCGGTCGAGGTGCTGCTGGAGGCAACTCCAGCCGGAATCTCGCCGGACGATGTCCGAACGGCGATGCGATCGATCGATGGCGTCGAGGATATCCACGACCTGCATATCTGGACCGTCACTTCCGGGCTGATCGCGCTGAGCAGCCATGTCGAGGTGTCCGGAACGCGCGACTGGCATCACGTTCTGCTCGAACTCTCATCGCTGCTGAACGAGCGGTTCGGCATCGCCCACGTCACCCTCCAACCAGAGCAGCAGCGAGCGTTGCCTGAAGCGTTCATCGGCTGTACCTTCGACACCCCGGAAGGACGAGTTGCTTGTCTCAACGCAGCCGCCTCCCATGGAGACCGCGACGCCGGTCGCAGGCAGCATTGATGCAATTCTTAAAGCAGGTTGCAGATGGATTGACTCAATCAGCCGGAGTGGCGTAGTTTGGGAGGGGAGCCGGGAAGGTCTTTCGAGCGATCTGGCTCGATCGTTGGTCGCCACGACCCGCCCCTAATGATGGTACGACGGTCCACAGCGGCGACGCAATGATTCTGAAAACCGCTTCAATGGGGAAGACATCGACGCAATCATCCAGCATCGAGCTATCTCGTGAGGTGCAATCTCACGCGCGAGACGAGAAACGGTCGACATGGTCGATACAGGCAGCAAGGACCTGACCTGGCGTAAAGATCGCCTCGACCAGGGCGCGTTCACGACCGGCGAGCGACGCCAGATCGGCTCGTGCCAGCCAGCCAACGATGCCAGCCAGTTGCCAGATGAGTGACCGGTGGTAATCGGCAATGAGTTCATCCAGCCGATAGTCCCGCACACCATTCGCTATCAGCCTTCGATGATACTGGGCCAGTAGATCCATCTCCGCCTTTCGCCGATCCGCCACTGACAACGAACCGACGAGGAAGACCCCGAGATCGATGACTGCTGGTCCGGCCACCACGCCTTGCCAATCGAGCAGCCTCACTCCCGATTCACCTATGAAGAACAGATTGTCCAGGTGGAGATCGCCATGAACGATTGTTCTCGGACGACTGGCCAGGGTCCGAAGTAGTGGTTCGTACCCGTCCACCACTTCCCGAGCCAGCCGAGCAATCGAAGCCGGAATCCGTGTTCCGTAGCGATCGAGAACGACTTCGAGAATCTGGCGAAATCGTACCGCCAACAACTGGCTATCGTCCCCCCAGCGTGGCAACCATTCGAGGGAGCTCTGGTCGGTTTGTTGCCACCACCGGGCGTGTAATGGCGCAAGTCGGTCGACGACGAGACGTGCCTGCTCAATCGAACAGCCCAACAATGCATCCCCCGGCTCGCCATCCGACAGATCCTCCAGCAGCAGCAACATCCGTTGCGTGGCGGGATCCATCCAGGTGCCGTAGACATGCGGGGTGATTGCACAACCATTCGCGAACTGACGATAGAGCTGGATCTCACGTGCACAGCGCTCCCAGTACCGCCTGGATTGTTCGGTCGAAGCCGTATGCGCCGCTCGATAACCTGACTCCTGCGGTCGAACGAGTGGGAACTTCGCGACGAGTGTGGCTGGTGCGCCGGGCTCAGGTTGATCGTAGGAGAGGTGCAGGCGGGCAACGGTCCCCGTGAAACCTCGGTCGCTGCCGATGATCTCAAAATTGAAGGACGCGACGGAACCCACGCGGATGATGCCTTCGGAACGCAGTGGTATCGTCAACCACTGCGGTGATACACCACCTGGGTGCGCCGGAATGGGTTCACGCGCTGTTGTCATCAACCCCTCCAGTACGTCCATTCCGCGTGGAATACCGACGCCCTGTCCACTGTCCCGGCCTAGGCTGGCACAAGGTGAATGATGCACCCCTCGTTGCCACGCAACGCAAACTCGGTCAACAGTTTCTCGCCGCCGCGGTCCAGGTGAGTGCTGAGGACGACGGAACCAGTGGGGTGTGACGGTAGCATCAACGTCGCTGGCTCGGCGCTGAAGTTGAGTGCGATCAGATAGCGGTCCGCACCGCAGCTGCGCTCCCAGACGAAGCAATTGGCGGGAACATCAGCGACATCCTGGAAGTCACCGACCGCGAGCGCTAGGCTGGCTCGTCGCAGGGCAAGCAGGCGACGAGTGAGGGTCAGCATTGACGATGGGGCTGCCAGCTGAGCCTCGACGTTGAGCAGTTCGTAGCCGTCCTCGATCGGCAGCCAGGGAGATGCTCCCGGTGCGGTGAACCCGGCATTCGGTGAGGCGTCCCAGAGCATCGGAGAGCGTTCAGGATCGCGGCCCATCGTGCCGGCTGTTCGGCCCCATGGATCCTGGACGGCGTCGAGCGGAACCGGAACATCGACCATGCCTAATTCGTCGCCGTTGTAGATCGTCGGCGTCCCACGCAGCGTGAGCAGTAGCATCATTGCGACGCGCGCCTGTTCCGGCCCGATCCGACTGGCGATCCGCGACTCGTCGTGGTTGCCAAGCACATAGTTCGGCCAGCCGCCGGGGGGTATGACCCGTTCCATCTCGGCAACAAGTTCGCGAACCTGGCAGGCATCCCAATCGATCCCAAGCAAGCCGAAGTTGAACGGCAGGTGAAGTTCGTCTAACTGTTCGCCGTAGTAACTGGCCCACTTCGGCCAGTCGAAGACATGGATCTCACCGATGCCGACGCGTTCGGCGAACTCGTCGAGAACGACACGCATATCGCGCAGGACGCCATGCAGATCATCGGTCGCATAATCGTAAAGATGAATTTGCTGGTCGAACTCTTCCTGCGGACGGTGGATCAACTGGATGCCTTCAGTATTGGACGGGTTGTCGCGCAGTTCGTCGTCTTTCACCATGCAGTGGATCGCGTCGAGCCGAAAGCCATCGACGCCACGCTCCAGCCAGAAGCGCATCGCATCGAGCATCGCTCCCCGAACCTCCGGGTTGTGCCAGTTCAGGTCAGGCTGTTCGACAAGGAACGAGTGGAGGTAATACTGGCCGGTTGCCTCGTCCCACTGCCAGGCCGAGCCACCGAAGATCGAGAACCAGTTGGTCGGCGGTGAGCCATCGGGACGGGCGTCTTCCCAAACGTACCAGTCACGCTTCGGGTTGTTCCGCGACGAACGTGACTCGACGAACCACGGGTGCTGGTCGGACGAATGATTCGGGACAAAGTCGATAATGACCCGGATGTTGCGCTCGTGCGCCCCGGCCAGCAGCCGGTCGAATGTATCGAGGTCGCCGAACAACGGATCGACACCGCAGTAGTCGGCCACGTCGTAGCCGAAGTCGGCCATCGGCGATGGGAAGAACGGCGACAGCCAGATTGCATCAACGCCCAGGGTTTCGCTCAGGTAATCAAGTTTCTCGATCACACCTGCCAGATCGCCAGTGTCATCACCATCACTGTCGCGGAAGCTACGCGGATAAATCTGATAGATGACGCCCGACTGCCACCAGAGCGGCTGCTCACCCGGATTCCCCACTTATCTACCTCGACCTTCATGCATGCACAAGTTGATCCCGGCGATCCCGCAGTCGGTCACGCGATGCCAGTCTATCGCGCAACGTCGCTCAACCGCCGGATGGGCAGCATTCGCGCCGTTGGCAGAAGTGTTGAAACAGCGACGAGCAGGCATGGTATACTGTCAAGTACCTCAGGTATGAAGATGCCTGTCGTGCGCAGCGGAATAACTATTCCGCACGCTCAACGAGGCAGGCAGCGTGAGTAAGTAAGCTCGGCTGGGGCCGTTGTTGTGGCCTGGCCGGGGTATCTGTGCTTCCGGACCGGACGTCACCGACGTAGGAAAGGAATTGCCAGATGGCAACCGGAACAATCAAGTCAATGCTGCGCGATAAGGGCTTCGGCTTTATCTCCCCTGATGATGGTCAGGGTCGTGGCTCCGATATCTTCTTCCACCAGTCCAGCGTGGCTGACTACGGCTTCGACACGCTCGAAGAGGGTCAGCGCGTCGAGTTCACCGAAGAGCCGGATCCACGCGATTCCAGCCGCAGCCGCGCCGCGAACGTCTCGCTGGCCTCGGAGTAATTCTCCTAGCCAACTGACAAGATACGCGCGACAAAGCGATCGCCCCGGAGCATGCTCCGGGGCGATCGCTTTGTCGTTCACTCTACATAAAGGACCGGACAATCTCCTTGCTATACTTCCTTCGCCGTACGATGACGATCGTGGAATTCCTCTGACCAGCCGGTCATCCGAGCGCGAGGAGGCTTACATGGCGCATACTCGACCCGCAGCCCCGTCCGCGGATCAACTCGAAGCCAATCGCCAACTGGCGTATCGCTTTTACGCCGAGTTATGGAACAAAGGCAACTTCGCCGCCGCTTCTGAACTGCTCCATCCCGACCACGTCGATCACACGATGCCGATCCCAGGTCTTCCACAGGGGCGCGACGGCGTTCTCCAACTCATGCAGACCTTTCGTGCCGCCTTTCCCGATTTGGTCATGTCGGTGGACACCGTCATCGCACAGGACGATCTTGTCGGCGAGGTGTTGACGCTGCGCGGGACCCACACGGGGTCTTTCCTGGGTCTTCCACCAACAGGGAAGGCTGTCGAGATCAAGAGCGTCAATATCTGCCGGATCGAAGACGACCTCGTCCGCGAACGTTGGGGCGCATCCGACGACCTCGGTCTGCTGCGACAACTCGGCATCCTGCCAGCGCCGGGAACACGTGCCTGGGACGTGTCACTGGCCGCAGCTGGTGCGCAGATCAGGTTGCGAAAGCACAGCAGAAAGGTCGCTGGTGCCGTCGCAGCCGGGGCAACGGCCATTGCTGCACTCGTGGTACGGCGCCGAGCCAACCGCGAGTGAACGCGCCGTCGGCACCCCACTGGCACGGCTACTACGACGCTGACGAACTCGACGAGATCCGCTACGCGATCCAGACGACGGCGATCTGCTCCAATGGGGTCAATCTCCGGGTGCGCGTCTACGAGCAATCGGGGAATGTACCGACGGTAATGGTTGGCCATGGATTGCTGGGCTATGGGCTGGCATTTGCGCGCTTTCATCTGCCATTCTGGCGGCGTGGTTGGCGCGTCATCCAGTTCGACCTTCCCGGCATGGGTGAAAGCGAAGGAACCCGAGGGGCAGCAACGGTCCAGGAGATGATCGCCGCCTGGCGGGACGTCTCGGTCTGGGTCGCTGCTCGATTCGACAGCCCCCGCTTCGCGATGGGGAACGCCGAGGACGGCGTACTCGCCTACTACGCGCTCGCCAACGATCCAACCATCGCCGGGCTATCGGTCCACACGCTGTTCGAGTACGGTGACGTGCACGCCGTTGGCTGGATCCACCCCCGAGCAGCCGTCCGGGTCCTGCGCCCAGTTCTTGGGTCGCTCGAACGGGTGAGTACCAGGTTCAGTCTACCGGGGCACTGGACGATTCCCTGGAACCACGTCTTCGCTGGCCCTGACGACAAGCACTATCGCAAGCACCTCGCAGACGACCCACTAAGCCTGCGACGTGGACGGATCACGCTGGGGAGATCGCTCATCAGCGAATACGCTACACCCGTTCCCTTCGAAGCCTGCGAAACACCGGTCCAGGTCATCATCTCCACCCGCAGCCGAATCTGGCCCGCCGGTTCAGTGCGCCACTCTGCCGAACGCCTCGGCGGCCCCCACGAGATCATCGAGATCGAAGAACCCCACTGGAAAAACAGTCGTGCATTCCACGACCGCTACTGTGCCCTGGTCGCAACATGGTTTGAGCGCTGGATGACCCCCAGATAGTCGCGGCGCCGAAATCGATTTCCTACCTCGCGTTTATCGCGACTTGAAAGATAACGAAAAAATCGTTATGCTATGTTGCATGGGAGAACGAACGAACGCTGCCGAACGGATAATCAAGCGTTTCGGTGGCCAAAGCGCGCTGGCCGCCTTGCTCGGCAAGCGGCAAAGTACGATCGAACACTGGGCAAAGACAGGGCGGGTACCTGCACAGTGGCAGGTGCCACTGATGTCGCTCGCCCGATCGAGAGGTGTGATCTTGGAACCAAAAGACTTCGTCGAACCCACGCCCAATCCGGTCCAGGCGGCAGAAGGCCGCCTCGGAATCCTGCTCGTCGGCCTCGGTGCCGTCGCTTCGACATTCATCGCCGGCGTCGAGCACGCCCGCCGCGGTAGCGGCCGACCCGTCGGATCGCTCACCCAGATGGGCACCATCCGCCTTGGCAAGCGAACGGAAAACCGCACGCCACTCATCCGCGACTTCGTCCCGCTCGCAGACCTCGACGACATCGTCTTCGGTGCCTGGGACCCCTTCCCCGACAACGCCTACGAAGCAGCGCTGAAGTGCGGCGTCCTCGACCGCCACGAACACATCGAACCGATCGCCGACTTCCTCAAGTCCGTCACGCCGATGCCAGCCGTCTTCGACCAGCACTACGTGAAGCGCCTCGACGGGCCCAACGTCAAGAGCGGCTCGAAGATGGAGATGACCGAGCAAATTCGCGATGACATTCGCAACTTCAAATCTGCGAACAATTGCGACCGACTGGTAATGATCTGGTGCGCCTCAACTGAAATCTTCATGGAGGAAGGACCAGACCACCGCGACCTCGAAAGCTTCGAGGCGGCATTGAGCGACAACGACGAAACGATCGCACCCTCGATGCTCTATGCCTATGCCGCGCTGATGGAAGAGATCCCTTTCGCCAACGGTGCGCCTAACCTGACCGCTGACGTCCCAGCGCTGCTTGATCTCGCGATCGAGAAGGGCGTACCAATCTGCGGCAAGGACTTCAAGACTGGTCAGACGCTGATCAAGACGACGCTCGCGCCGATGCTGAAGGCGCGGATGCTTGGCCTCAACGGCTGGTACTCGACGAACATCCTCGGCAACCGTGACGGCGAGGTGCTCGACGACCCGGAGAGCTTCAAGACCAAGGAGGAGTCGAAACTCGGCGTCCTCGAGTACGTCCTCCAGCCCGATCTCTATCCCGAACTGTATGGCGACGTCTACCACAAGGTGCGGATCAACTACTATCCACCCCGTGGCGACAACAAAGAGGGATGGGACAACATCGACCTCTTCGGGTGGCTCGGCTACCCGATGCAGTTGAAGATTGACTTCCTCTGCCGCGACTCGATTCTCGCCGCGCCGCTTGTCCTTGACCTTGCGCTGTTCCTCGACCTCGCCAAGCGAGCCGGTATGTCGGGCATCCAGGAATGGCTGTCCCTCTACTTCAAGAGTCCCCAGCACGCGCCCAATGTGTACCCGGAGCACGACCTCTTCATCCAGCAGACGAAGCTCAAGAACACTCTGCGCTGGATGATGGGCGAAGACCAGATCACGCACCTCGGCCAGGAGTATTACCAGGAGGAGTAGTCCTTCTGGGTTGCCACGCCACTAGTAAGTCACGTATTGCGAGCGATCGTCGAGTCCCTGATGCCGCAGGGGATCGACGATCGCTCGTTGTTTCTTCAGCCGCGCTGGCGCAAAGCCCGTAGGATACTGGCCCGACAACCCCGCGCAGGGGCGATCGTCGCAACGTCGCCCTTTCAGGACCGCGCGGGTATCGGGCAGGGCGAGGCTGTGGCCATCGCCCGTATGCGGGAAACCGTATCACTTCGCAGCGGCGAGCACCCGGTCAGCGTCCATCCGTACGTCGCGCGCCTCATCCTCGGCAATTCGGGCCGGTGACTTCTGGGTAATCGGG
>JBGSWU010000091.1:0-3315 GCA_041751795.1 Thermomicrobiales bacterium | reverse complement strand
GGCTCGGGCCGGCTCAGCGGGGTTGCCGTCTTGGTGACGACGATCTCCGACTCCACGTCGGTGACGCGGACGGTCGCATCGTCGTTGTCGCTGACCGGGTTGTCGTCATCGTCGGTGCCATTGACGGTTACGACGTCGGTGTGGCTCGAACCAGCGTTCCCGCTGACCGCCCCATCGAAGGTGCAGTGCGCGATTGCGTTCGGAGCCAGCGTGTCGCCAATCAGATCTCCACAGGTCGAGTTGCTGATGAGGGGGTTGGCGCCATCGGCCAGATCACCGTAGATGTCGTCGCCGATGCTGTCGATCGTCACATCGTCGACGGTCGACGTGTTGGTGATCGAGACGCTGAAGGTGACGGTTCCGCCCGGTTCGGCAACCGTATCGGGGGTCGCATCCTTGTTGACCAGGATCGAGGACGGCACGTCGGTGATCGTTACCTCGGCGTCGTCACTGTCGCTGACCGGACTGCCGTCATCGTCAGTACCGGATGCGGTCACCACGTCGATTTCGACATCACCGGGAGCGCCTTCGACGAAGGCCACGAACTGGCAGCTGTAGCTGCCATTTTCCGCAATGGCTTGGGGGACGGAACAGGTCGTGCTGACGATGTTCGGGTTGGCGGCGTTCGCGATATTGCCGTAAACATCGTCATTCAACGTGTCGATCGTGACAGCGTCGATTGAGGACGTGTTCTGGATGGTCACATTGAAGGTGACGTTCGCGCCCGGCTCAGCGACGCTGGTCGGGTTGGCTTCCTTGATGACGTTGATCGTCGCCAGTACGTTATCGACACTGACAGTTGCCGTGTCTGTGTCGGTGACCGGATTGTCGTCGTCGTCGGTGCCGTTGACCGTCACCTCGTCGATGTGGATCGATCCGGCGTTTCCGGTGACCTCGGCATCGAACGAGCAGCTCGTGCTCGCGCTCGGAGCCAGGACATCGCCGATCAGATCGTCACAGGTGGAGTTACTGATGCCTCCATTTCCAGCATCCGCGAGATCTCCGTAGATGTCGTCGGTGATCGTATCGATCGTGACGTCATCCACCACCGAGGTATTCTCGATCTCGACAGTGAAGGTAACCGTGCCGCCGGGCTCGTCGACGGTGGTCGGGTTGGCCGACTTGGTGACCTCGATCGAGGAACCAACATCGGTGATCGTTACCGTTGCATCGTCACTGTCGGTGACGGGGTTGTTGTTCTCATCGTCGCCTGCGGCGGTGACGATGTTGACATGCGGCGAGTCGGCTGGCTGGCCATTGACATTCTCGGTGAAGGAACACTCATAGCTTTCGTTCGCCAGGATCGTCTGCGGCACATCGCATGTACCGACGCCATCGAGATCACCGAACTGGTTGTCAAGGAGTGAATCGATCGTCACGGAAACCTCGGGCGAGTCGTTCTGGATCAGGACAGTGAACTCGACCGGGCCACCGGGCTCGGCGACGCTAGTCGGGTCGGCCGTCTTGGTGACGGTGATCGTCGCCGGGTCGGCGGGATCCTGAACGTTGATAAAGGTACAGGTGATGTTCTCTGCTTCATCAAGGTCGATATCGACAGTGCCGTTGGGAACGTCAATGGTCGAACCATTATCGTCGTCGCCGGTGCAGATGATGTTGTCAAGGGTCCAGTCTGTTAACGGCAGGGTCTCAGAGACGCTGTAGGTACCGAGGTCTTTATCGATGAATAGCTCCGAGTTGTCGCCGCCGTTATCGATGAGCTGGAACTCGCCCAAGTCGCCGGTGAAGTTGAACTGCTGGGCGGAATCCGGCTGAGCGTCCTTGACGATCGTGATCGTGCCGGGGTGGACGATTGCGTCCGGGTCCTGAAGCTGGATTGTTTGCACTCCACCGCCGGGAATGGAGCCACTTTCCGGACTGGTCACGCGCTTCCCGGTTAAGCGGGCCTGCAGGACGCCGCCAGGACTCGTGTTCGGATCATTGTCACAGTCCAGTCGAACATCGACACGGACGATCACCGTATCGCCGGGCTCAAGGTTCGTGACTTGAACGGTCGCCAAGATAGCTCCGCTCTGGAAGTCCGTTCCGGTCTTACTCTCACTAACCAGAGTGACTACGCTATCCCCATCGCCGACGACGGGATCGTTCGGACTCACTATGGCCTGAATGACATCGACATAACCAACGCCTGAGCCGCTGGTCGTTACCTGACCGAACTCATAGTCGATTTCAATGGTGTGAGCGGCATCGTGGTCACCATCGTACTCCACGCGAGTGAAGTAAGTAACAACATCTTCGCAGAAGAAGTCGCCGCCGTTCAGTGTCTCTCGAACAAAGGTGTTTGAGCCATCGCCGAACTGTCCGCCACCGGCACTCTGGTCGTATGTGCCAGGCTTTGCCGCGGCAAAGTTGAACTGGTCAAACCCACCCGTGTGCGCCAGCGCGCTGCTCGGCATGCTGAGCGGAGCGATCAGCATCGCAAACAAAAATACGGCACTCAGCAGACTGAGCGCCTTCCCAGATGTTTTGGAACGACTGATGCGTTGCATTGCCGCCACCCCTTTCCTATACGTGTCCGGCCCGCACCGGGGCATTCGTGTTTGAGCCGGCGGAAACCCGTCCGGCTATCTCGTCGAACAATTCGTTGAAACCCAGGCGGCGGCGGTCGACGTGTAACGCGCGCAACCGGGTGAAGTAGATGTGTGGATCTGTCTGGCTCAGGAATACGAGCAGCGGATCGAGCGAGGCGCGCAGCACACTGCGGAGTTGCAAGCGAATCAGGCCAATCTCAGCCGCGTCCGCCCAGATGGCGATGACATCCGGCAGTGGGCCGGCGACGGTTGCGAAGTCCTGGATTGTGGTCAGGCTGGCCACTGGCCCGTGACGAGCCAGCTCGATCTCCATGATCTCCCCGAGCAATCCACCGCACCCGACAATCACGGTACTTCCCATTTCCATCGTCCCCCTCTCCCCTTTGTATCCCGGCATGACGGAAATACACAGACACCCGTAATGCCGGCCACCTTCAAATGTAGTGGTCGGCGTGGAGTCTGGTAATCGTGATTGTCTACAGGGGATGAGGCAGGGTATCGTCAATTGTGATGATGTTCGTACGGACGTTTAGCGTTAGACGAACAAACATTCACGCGCAACGGTGACTTAGAGTCAAGAAGATGCCAGATTCAAGTGGCCGGGGAGGCCGCTGCCGTCGCAATGCCAGCGCTACGGATCTGGCGGGCTCGTTCAGCCGCCGGCCGTCAGGGCGGGATCAGGCTGGCTGAAGTACGTGCTGGCCCAGCGCGCGGCGGCGGTGCGGTTTGCTGCGCCAGTCTTCTCGAAGATCGCCTCGAGATGGGA
>JBGSWU010000090.1:0-4639 GCA_041751795.1 Thermomicrobiales bacterium | reverse complement strand
TTTGGCACTGACACCCAGGTCATCGGCTACCAGGCATGGATCACGGAGCGGGCGCAACTGCCGGCGGATCCGCAGTCGGCCATCGACGCCGCGCTGCGAACCATCGAGCAGATCGACCGGTCACGCGAGTGGGCTGATCGTGGCCGGCAAAGTTAACGGCTTGCTAACATGAATCCGTTTGCTAACATGCTCACGTATCCTCGGCTGTAGACGCTCATGGTGTCCAGTGTAGGCTTTTGCCTTCTGGACGCGGTTTTTGGAGGACTGGATAGCGTGCCTCAACGGTCATTGACAGGCATCCCGCATGATTACCACATGCACTCGGAGCATTCGCCCGACAGCAGCGTGCCAGTGATTGACCGTTGCCAGCAGGCAGTTGAACTCGGCCTGACTGAGATCTGCATCACCGATCATCTCGACTTCGTCCCGGTCGATAGTGGTTTCGGATACTATCGGCCCGACGCATACTTCGCCGATGTCATGCGGGCGCGCTCGGAATACGATGGGCGAGTGACATTGCGGGCGGGTATTGAGATCGGCGAGTGGCACCGTTACCCGGAGCAGGTGATGGAGATCGCTCACGCCTACCCGTACGACTTCATCATCGGTTCGCTTCATTACATTGGCGAAGAAGCGTCCGGCCTGGTTCTCGAGGCGCCGTACTTCGAAGGCAAGACCGAAAAGGATGCCTACGAGACGTACTTCACCGAACTGCTGGCGATGGTGCGCCACGGCGGGTTCGACGTCATCGGCCACATCGATGTTCCGAAGCGAGGCGGATTCTCGGTCTACGGCGGCTACCGCTGTGGCGACTTCGAAGAGCCGATCCGGGAGGTTCTGAAGGCAGCGATCGAGGGCGGAATCGGTATCGAGGTCAACACCGGCACCGCTCGACGTGCGGTTGGGATTCCATCACCGGATGTCGATGTCCTGAAGTGGTACAAGGAACTCGGCGGCGAGATCCTGACGATCGGTTCTGATGCTCACCGCCCCGATCACATGACACTCTTCTTCGACGTTGCTTCTGCCATGTTGGAGGAGGCGGGATTCGACGCCGTCACCTGCTTCGAGGAACGCAAACCGTTCTGGATGAAACTCGGATAGCAAACCAACTGACGCTAGAAGGAAGCCCCCTCTCCGCAACGGAGAGGGGGTTGGGGATGAGGTCCACCAGCCGGTTTACGACGGTCGGCCCTCGGTGTAGATCGAGTTCCACATCCCGACGTAGATGTTGCCGTTCGGCAGGACGAAGCCCTGCGAGTTGACCGGCACACCCTTCACCCACGGCTTGTAGACATCATAGGCGTTGCGGTAGACGATCGGGATGTAGGCGACTTCTTCCTGCATGATCTGCTCGGCCTGGAAGTAGTACTCCAGCCGCTTTTCGGGATCCGGCTCTTCCTTGCCCTTGACGACGAGGTCATCGAACTCAGCGTTCGACCACGCCTGGCGCTTGCCCGAGTCCTTGTTCGAGTAGAACATGTCGAAGTAGCCGTTGTTCGGATCCGGGTAGTCGTAGTACCAGCGGACGAAGATCAGTTGCGAGGTGTTGGTGAACATCAGATCGCGGAATGCCTGGAAGTCCATCACCTGGATCTCGATCTCCAGTCCAATCGACTCCTGGATCTGGGCGACGATGTCCTCGGCCATCACCTGCGAGTTGAGGGCGGCCTCGTTACGCAGGATCATCGTGACATTTGGCCAGTTCTCGCCGCCTTCGTAATCGGTGCCTTCCAGCTCGGCCAGCGCCTTGTCAGGCGAGTAGTCCATGACATCGGCGAAGTCGGAGCCGAAGTAGCCGAAGATACCCGGTGGGACAAGGCAATAGGCCGGGTCGCCGCCGCCATTGGTCAGTTCGTTGATCCGCTCGCGGTCGATCGAGTGGGAAAGCGCGCGCCGGACCTTGATGTCGTCGAACGGTGCGACCGTCACCTGCGGCAGCAGCTTCCAGATCAGCGGCTCGACCCATTTCTGGACCTCGGCGCTCATCTCCGGATCGGCCTGGACGCGCGGCAGGTCGGCACCGGGAACGATCGTCCAGTCGATCTCGCCAGCCTCATAGGGGAGCAGACCCTGCTCGGAAGGGATGATCAGGTTGTTGATCGTCTCGAGCGTGATCGCGTTGGCATTCCAGTAGTTCGGGTTCTTTTCGACCACGCAGCGCTGGCTGTGTTCCCACTCGGTCAGCACGAACGGGCCGTTCGAGATAACCGGGCCGCCAATCTCGCCGGGATCGGTAAAGTTGCCGCCTGCCTCCGCCGACTCCGGGTGGGTCGGGACACAGGCGTAGTAGGCGACGATGATCGGGAACAGACCGCGTGGGGCGATCATCTCGACTTCGAGCGTCCAGTCGTCGACGACGGTGACACCCAGGGTGTCCGGATCGGCGCCGTTAAGGTTGATGTCCTCGGCACCCTTGATGTCGAAGAGAATCGACGCATACGGGGCCATTGTTTCCGGCGTCAGCAGTCGCTTCCACGAGTAGGCGAAGGTTTCCGCCGTGACTGGATCGCCATTGGAAAATCCGGTGTTGTCCGGGCGGAGGTGGAACGTCCAGACCGTTGCGTCCTCGTTCGGCTCCCAGGATTCCGCCCAGTCAGGAATCGGGTTGAAATCCTGGTCGAACTGGAGCAGGCCACCCCAGATCTGCGGGACGCCGTTGCAATACAGGTCGGCGTTGAAGTCGTGGCTGGCCGGATCGCCGTTGCGGAGCGTGTCGTTGATGAACTGAACGGCGTCTGGAACGCTGCTGGACGACGTGCCGGTCGTCGTGGTTGCCACGCTGGAACCGCTATCGGTCGACGGTGACGCGGCGCTGTCGCCAGTTGTCGCCGTGATTTCAGCGCCGGTGCTGGCCGTCGTGCTGGTTGCAACCGGGGCGTCGTCATCCTCGCCACCGCAGGCCGCCAGCAATGATCCAGCAGCCGGGGCTGCCATTGCCGCACCAGCGATCTTCAGGAACGTGCGGCGGTCTACGCCAATACCGCGCAGCCGCTTTTCGAGCAGGCGTACCTGCTCTGTGTCAATCGGAACCACTCGATCTCCTCCTGCGTATCCGGCGCGACCGTCGCCACCGACCGCGCTACAAACCGTGGGGATTCTCGACGACAGCTGAATGCCTGCCCGTCCGAGACCCCAGCGGTCAATATATCAGAATCTGCATATGTGCAATTGTGGATTATGGAAGGTTGATCGTCACGATTCGATGAGACAACAGTCAGGGCGTCGCGGGTACAAGAGAGCGACCTCCGGTCAGGCGGCTCAACTCCCTGATGGAAAGCCAAGCCCGAGGCGACGCAGCGATATCCAGCGACCATCGCCGATGATGAGGTGGTCGATCAGGTCAATGTCGAGCACTTTGGCAGCGGCGTTGAGTTCAGCGGTGAGGGAGATATCGGCGGCGGATGGCGTCGGGTCGCCACTGGGATGGTTGTGGGCGATCGCGATGGCCGGGGAGTTGGCACGTACCGCTTCCTTGAAGACCTCGGCGATTCGGACTTGCGCAGCATTGACGCTGCCCTGATAGACGACGACCGTTCGTTCCAGCCGGTGCTTGGTGTCGAGGACGGCGACGCGCAGTTGCTCGTGGTCGAGGGCGGTCATCTCGGCGACGAACAGCAGGGCCAGGTCTTCCGGCGTGCGCATCTGTTGGCGCTCCTCAGGAGCGAGGGCGGCGACCCGTTTGCCGATCTCGATCGCCGCCTGGAGCTTGATCGCTTTCGCGGGTCCGAGACCGTGGACCTCCAGCAGCGAGTCGAGATCGCGGCGCATCAGGCCCCGCAATCCGCCGCTCTCGGCAACGATCCGCTGTGCCAGCGCCATCACCGACTCGCCCTTTGTGCCAGTGTTGAGGATGATCGCCAGCAGGTCGGCGTTCGAGAGAGCACCAGGTCCACGCAGGCGCAGCTTCTCACGCGGACGCTCGTCCTCCGGCAGTTCCTTGAGCGCCAGCCCGTTCCGCCGGATCTCCTGCACCGCGTTGCTCCTCGTCTGGTTTGCCTGCTGTTGTCTTGCGGAGCAGTATAGCGTGGAAGGGAAGAATGGGCATGAGGGATGAATCGACAATCCCTCATGCCACAGTTCCGAAAGGGATTGCTATTGCTCAGGGACGATGTTTACGTTGCCGTGGAACATGTTCTCCGGATCATACGTGGCTTTGATCGCCGCCAGTCGAGCGTAACTGGAGCCGAAGACCTCGTTGACCGGGTTGTCTATCGAGGCGTTGACATAGGTTCCGGCGCGGTAGTCGGAGATGACATCCAGCACTGACTGCGTCCAGGCGATGTTGGCCGGGCCGTCAGCGTCGTCGAGCCAGGCGGCTAACGAGAGTACCGCGTACGGCGCATGGCGATGCGGGAAGGCAGCCGTTGATGGATCGACGCGGGTAGCCGCACCGTTGAGTTGCTTGATGATGATCGCGTTGTCGAGCGAGTTGCCAGGTGCGGCACGTTCGATCAGACCGTCGATCACCTCGTCCGGGAGCGCCCGCAGCGTGTCCCAGCGCTCGTGAAGCTTGAAGCCTGGAGGTGCGAACGGGTCGGCGGCAGATGAGGCGACGGAGTATGGCATCGGTTCGATCATGTCGGCGACTGGACCTGCCTCGCGGAATGGCGCAATCAGCCGCTCGCCTTCGGCAAGC
>JBGSWU010000089.1:0-6385 GCA_041751795.1 Thermomicrobiales bacterium | reverse complement strand
TTCGTTTCGTGGATCGTGACTTCGACCCCGACAGCGATGCCGACGGCGCTGGCGGGATCGTCACGCTGGAGTTCGAGGCGGTCGGCGATGGCGCGACATTGCTTGAACTGATCTACCGGCCCGATTGGGAACCGCCGTCTGATTCCCACCAGCGGTTCGCTGTCAGTGTCCGAGTCGATGAACAGTAACGCCTCCGATGTAATGCGTAGCACAGCTCCTCAGCGTATCCGCCGTGGAGCCGTGCCATCGCGATCAGAGGTCAGCCGTCGGTGACGAGCGTTACCCGTTGAGGAACGCGTCTACCTGACGTGCTGCGCTCTGACACGCCCAGACCAGTCGATTCTGGCCGCGTGTCAGATGGACTCCGATGACGTTCGCCATGTCGCTGCCAGCATCAAGGTCCGCGAGTTGGCGCGCAGGTGCGAGGTCGGGCAGCGGCGGCGTCTGGCTGGCTGGATCCTGCCGGAACAACCCATCGCGGCTGTATGAGATTGACAGGAGTGTTCGGCCAAGTATCTGCTGGATGGCGTTCGCGTCCTTCGCCTCCGCTGGTCCAGCGGGAGCGTTGGACTCGACGGCGCTGTAAAAACGGTCGAGCGCCTGGCGCAATTGATCGAGTGCAGATTGAGATGCCGAGAAGTCGAACGCGCTCCCAGCCGCCGAGGCGTAGCGATCGACGTGTCCACGGATATCATCGACTTCCGCGCGGTAGTCGAACGGATGGAGCGGAGCGTTCACTGTCCGGAGCACTGCCGCTGCGTAGACCTTGATGTCACGCAGCAGATTCTCCTTGTCAGCGATCTCCATCGTGTCGTCCTCGGTGTGCCAGGCGATGTTTGCGCCACAGCCGCCGACGCCGTAGTACCCCTTCTCCTCGCGCAGCGCATCTGGCATCGTCGATGAGAGCATGAAGTAGAGCGGGATGCCGATGTTGTTGAACGAGTTGTCTCCCGCTCGGAGTGGCCGGAGTCCGGTCGTTTCCTGGCCAGTCACGTCCTGGATGATCGACGTGACGAGATCGCCTGCAGCCTCGACGCGCATGACGTTGTCGTAGACGGTGGCCCAGCGACAGCCCGGCGAATCGCAGTTGATGTGTGAGACGCAGTTTTCCATCAGATCCAGTGCGAATTCGTCGGCATACCAGGTCGATCCGGCGTAGCGTCCATGCGAGTGACCGCTCCACCAGGCTAGCCGGAGTGATCGCGCCATGTCCCCACGATGCTCCTGAAGAACGCGCGCGATTTCGAGCAACGTCGCGTTGCCAGTCGCGTTATCACCGATCCCGACATGCCAGGAATCGAGGTGGCCGTGGAGGAGGGTGAACTCTTCTGGAACGACGCTGCCTTTGATCTCGGCAACGACGATCGGGATTGGTCGCCAACCGACCTCAACCTCGTTCGAGATCGCGACCTCGACCTTCCCCTGCTTCACCTGTTCGATCAGCTCGATGCCGTCCGGTCGGTTGATCGTCAGGATCGGTACCGGAGGATGTCGATTGAGCGAGTCGAGGTCCGGCGAACCCCACGAGTTCGTGGTGATTCCCTCATGGATGCGGTCACCTGGATTGACGAAGATGGCAGCGATCACGCCCGATGTCGTCAGGTTGACGCTGCGGGCGGACATCCCCATCCCTTCAGTGATCAGGATCTTTCCGCGCAGATCCTGATCGACGGGCATGTCACGACGTTCGCCGAACACCTGCGTCAGATTACCCGGTTGCTGGCCGGGAACGTAGGCCAGTTCGCCTGTTAGTTCCTTCTCACCAGTTGTCGGCGAGAACGACGGCGTTTTCACCGTGTACTCTCGGCCGTTTGGCCCAGTGGTCCGGAGCGTCGCCTTCCCAGGCCAACTGATGAGGCAAACCGGGTGGTGGACGGTGTGCTCGACACTCCACTCGCTGAGTTTGTCAGTGATCGCCGTAACCGCCCTCGCTTCGTCTTCAGATCCCGACAAGCGAGTTAATGTGCTGAGCTTTTCGAGCAATGCCCATGGCTCATCGATTGTCAGTTTGTCGAGGATTGTCGTTTCAAGCGCGCTATCGCTCCATCGTCCCGGTGCTGTCATGAATGTCCCTCCCATGTTCATCGACCATCAACACGCATCCTGATGATGCTACAACCCGTTTCGTTGCAGGAATCCGTGTACGTGAGCGTTCCATTCGACTGGCTGCTCCCGTGCAGCGCCGTGGTACGCATCAGGCATGATGACGAAGTCGCTGCCGGGCATCTGCAAATTCCACTCGTGGGATAACTCGACTGTCTTCTGTGGCTCGTGCCCACCGACGATGACGAGCGTTGGGATCGTCATCTGGTTCAGTTCAGGATAGCGTGGGCGAATGTCCCAGTTTCCGAGTGCGCGGAGCATTCGGGTCGCAGCCGACGGATCGCTGCCGACGCCGGACCCCAGCGTTGCCGCGAACTGCCCGGCCTGAGTCGCAGCGAACGACGGATTCGATGTCGGCGGTCCTTCGGCTTCCCACTCGTATGAGCGCGGCTGGAGGACGATTGGCCGTTCGCCGCGCTCGACAGCAGCCACCTGCTCATCGATCCACTGCGATCCCAGCGTCCAGAGGTATGGCACGGTATGGCCGACGATCAGCGCCAGCGCCCGGTCGGGATAGTCGAGGCCGAACTGACAACTGATGACGCCGCCAAGCGATGCGCCACCGACGATCGCTTTGTCGATGCCGAGTCCATCCATCAGGTTCTTTACGTCAAGCGCGAAGTCGGCGATGCTCCAGTCTCCGTCAGGACTGGCCGATCGACCGGTCCCCCGGCGATCGAAGGTGATAAAGTTGTAGTATTCCGAGAAGTAACTGGCCTGGTACGGAATCCACGACAGGTGATGGTGTGCCTGGAGGATCAGCGGCGTCCCTTCACCGATCGATTCGTAGAACAACTCGACCCCATCGGCATCGATTCGAGGCATCTTCCCTGCCCTCCCACGTGTTCCTTCGTCTGTCCCACTAACGACCTTACCGCTGTTGTTGCACACCTTCGAGTTCGATCAGTGCCAACCGGCAACGAGCCAGGACGTCGTTGTCCTCCTGGCTGTCACACTCGTGCTGGATATCGGCAGCCAAACCAACCTTGTAACTTCGCTTCGCAACCTGGAGGACATACGACGTTTCAGTGGCCTGCAGGCCATCGATCTGCCCCAGCGTTTCGGTCAGAAAGACGCGCAGGTCTTCGTTGTCCTTGAACAGCGCTTCGGTCACCACGTCATACGTCCCTGCCGTCACACCGACGTAACGGACCTGCCGCATCGCCATCAGCGCGGCAACGACATCACCGGCACGACCCGGTTGTACTTTGGCGCCGACGATAGCGTGAATACCGTATCCGATCTTATGCGGATCCGGCACCGCGACGATCTGCATAGCGCCTTCATCCAGCAGCCGTTTCATCCGTCTTCGAACGGTCGGCTCAGGAACCCCAAGCCGCCGCGCAATCTCGGCATGAGACAAACGACCATCGGTCTGAAGCAATGCGATCAGACAACGGTCGACTACATCAAGCTCTGTCGTATCCGCCATTATTTCATTCCATTGGTTCATATACCGTCATTTCCTATATTCGGTTCATAAGATTCTGTTGTCAAGTAGCGTGCTAGTGACGGAACCCGTTGACAGCCGGTCATGGGTGGCTCTACACTGGCAACTGCATTGTCCTGCTTTCGCTCGCGACCTCGTGCCATGTCTCGGCAACTGAATCATTTCAGTCATAGACGAACTGGAACCCGGTTGCCAGCCGGAGCCTACGTGGATCGACATCGGGAAATGGACGTCGTGGCACGTGCAGAACTGCGCCACTTGACGCGTTCCAGGGAAATCGCTATTCGAGCGAGTGTGCGTTCGATCCAGGACAACGTTTTTGTTCACGTCGAGGAGGGAGGAATCTCGGTGGCTTCTCAATCCGAACGAGAGTTATTCGGAGTCGCGCAGGATCTTTCAGCGAGGTTGCTGTATCGAGCCATCTCCAGGCGGGAATTCATCAAGCGTGCGACGGCGGCTGGATTGGCCGCTCCAACCATCTCGGTGATCCTGGCCGCATGCGGCGGAGATGGCGATGACGACGACGAAGAAGACGGCGCCGAACCCACCGCAACACAGGAGGCTGCAGCTTCAACGCCGACGCCGGTGCCAACCGCACGACCGGTGATTGCTGGAGCCGCGACTGCGACGACTGCCCCAGCCGCGTCGCCGGAGGCAACGACAACGACCGCCGCTCCTGAACCGACCGATACGCCAGAGCCGGAGTCGGAGGCCGTCCAGGGAGGAAGCCTCGTCGTCGGGATGGCTGGTGAACCCCCTGGACTCGATCCGGGCGCGCTTTGCAACGTGAACTGCCACACCGTCGTGATGCACATGTTCGATTCCTTGCTGGCGATGGACACCGAATTCAATGTTTATCCATGGCTGGCGACATCATGGCAGTTGACCGACGACCTCCATGGCTACATATTCGAGTTGCGTGATGACGTGATGTTCCATGATGGATCGATGCTGAACGCCGAAGTCGTGAAGTTCTCACTGGATCGGATCAAAGTTCCAGAAACCGGTTCCACATCGGCAACGGCGATCGTTGGGCCGTTCTACGGCGGCAGCGAAGTGATCGACGAATACACAGTCCAGGTCAATTTCACGCAGCCATATGCACCGTTCCTTGGCGGAGTGACGACGGCGTTCCTTGGCATCGTCTCAATGCAGTCAGCGCAGGAACGAGGGCCAGATTTCGCGACGAATCCGGTTGGCAGTGGCCCATGGAAGTTCGGTGAGTGGGTCCTCACCCAGCACACGACGATGACTGTCAATGAGGACTACAACTGGGCGCCAGAGGGGCTCTTTTCCCACACCGGTCGCGCCTACATCGACGACATCCGCTATCAGTACGTGCCGGAAAGTGCCACGCGGCAGGCGCTCCTCGAAACGGGTGAGGCGCATGTCATCGATGCGGTCCCACCGCAGAATGTCGAAGCCATCGAAGGCAACTCCGATTTCACGATGTACAAGTTGCCGCGCACCGGTGGCCCAAAGATGGTCGACCTGAACACGCGCAAGGCCCCACTCGACCAACTCGAAGTGCGCCAGGCACTCATGTATGCGTTCAATCGTCAGGAACTGATTGACACGATTTTCCGTGGCGTGTTCACTCCGGCGACGGTGCCGCTGGCAACTTCCACGTTCGGCTATGATGCCAGTCTCGAGGATCAGTATCCCTACGATCTCGATATGGCCGCGCAACTGCTCGACGAGGCTGGTTGGGTGATGGATGGCGAGACGCGCGTCAAGGACGGGCAGGAGTTCAGGCTCAACTGTCTGATCGGCACGTCCGAAGAAGATAACGCGATCGCGCAGGTGCTCCAGGCCCAATGGCTGCCGCTCGGCATCGCCGTTGATATCAACGTCATCGCTGGTACGGCACTCACGACGGCCAAGCAGGCCGGCGAGCATCACATCGGGTTCAAGATCGCCGTCTACCAGGATCCGGACATCCTCGGAATCTACTTCCATCCCCGGAGCATTGGTGGCTTCAACTTCACCTTCTACGAAGATCCGGCGTTGGCGGACCTATTCGACCAGGGCATCGCCGAGATGGACGCGACAAGCAGAATCGCCGTCTACAAGGAGGTACAGCAGTTCCTGCTCGACAATGCGCTGCTGATCCCGATCTACAATCTGGCCAATCTCGTTGCAACGACGTCTGATCTTCAAGGGATCGTCGGTGACACGGCTGGGTACGTGTACTACTACGACGCCTGGTTCAACGAGAGCTAGCCGATCGTGGGTGGGTACATTCGACAACGGTTGCTGCGCGCCGTGCCGGTCCTGTTCGGGGTTATGACGCTGGTGTTCTTCATGGTGCATATGCTCCCTGGCGACCCGGCTGAAGAAATCGCGAGCCGTGGCCTCGGTATGTCGCCCGAGGCGATTCAGGAAATACGGGTTCGGCTCGGCCTCGACCAGCCGCTCTACGTCCAGTACTGGGATTTCGTGAAGCGAGTGGCGCAGGGTGATCTGGGCCGCTCGATCTTCACGAATCGCGAAGTCAGCGCGATGATCCGATCGCAACTCGGGGCGACGGTTCAGCTGACGGTCGCCGGATTGTTCGCAGCGATCCTCATCGGCGTGCCGCTGGGGATTGTTGCGGCAATCCGCCAGAATTCCTGGGTCGATTCGGCCAGCATGACCATCGCCCTGCTCGGCGTCGCGATGCCGAGTTTCTGGCTTGGTTTGCTTCTGATCTGGTTGTTCGCGGTTCGACTGAACTGGGTGCCGGTGATCGGTGGAACGGGGATACGCGGGCTAATCCTGCCTGCGTTCACGCTCGGGTTCGGAGCCGCCGCCATCATCGCCCGACTCGTTCGTTCCAGCATGCTCGAAGTG
>JBGSWU010000088.1:0-13097 GCA_041751795.1 Thermomicrobiales bacterium | reverse complement strand
GCGTCGTGAACGGGAAGTCGTAGCGCTCGAAGATGAAGCGTGTCCAGCCCTCATCGATACCGTTTGGCCGGTGCGAGCGGTAGAGCCCAATGCGCGGCGGGCGCAGCGCGCGACGTTCGGCGTCGAGCCTGCCATCCGGCGCAACCGCGACGACACGGGTCTCCCCCGCGATCTGGTCGAGCGTGTCATGGGCAACGTTTTCGATCACGAATGTTCCGGCTTCGACCCCCTGCTCCATCGTTGTTAGCCGCGACACACGCGCCCCAGCTGCCAGCAGCAGGTTCACGGCGCGCGCGCTGGCGTTCACCCGTGGATCGAGCGTGTAGATTGGGCCGCTTCCGCGGACACATCCGTGCGGCAGGCTGACCCGTTCGACCTGGCGGAGTTCGGCCTGAAACGGAGCGACGATCTGAAACGCTTCGACACCCATCTGGAGCGGCAGCGAGTGGGCGGTGATGTCATACGGCGGTTTCGGAGGCCCTCCTGGATAGAGGCGGAGGTCGGGGTACTCCTGGATTTCGAGCATCGTCTTGGCGAATCGTCCATACGGCTGGGCGACGGTTACGACGTGGGAGCCTTCTGGGAACTCGACATTGTCTGCCGTGAACGGCGCTGTCGCTTCGTGGATCTCGACACCGCCGATCTGGAGAATCTCCAGCATCTCAGCCGTCGTCACTGGATCGCGCTGCCCGGCCGGGACGACGAAGGCGTGCGGGGTATCGGTTGCGACGGCGTGGCGCGATACATGGAGGAAGTTACGCACCCAGCGATCGCGATAGGCGGCGGCGTTGTTGAGGGCGGCCATCGTCGCGATCTTGTTGTACTCAACGATGTCGCGAAGCCGCCACTCGCCACCGTCCCACGGCAGCGGATGGTTCCAGCACGCAATTTTCGGGTCGAAGCCACGCGTTTCGCGCAGTTGATCGCCGGTCAGTGTGATCGGCGTTGCGATCCGGACACTCGCCGCTTCGGAGAGGATCCGCACCCCGCCGTGGTAGTGCTGGTAGGCGCGTGACGGTGAGTAGGCGTCGAAGATGATGTTCGTGGCGACGCCAGCCTTGCCCGCTGCCGTTAGGTCCGCCGCCATCGCCTGACCCATCAGCGTCACTTCCTGCTGGAGGATCGGGTCAACGTTCGGGTCGTACGGATCGATGAACGGCGGCAGGACGTAGCGCGGGCCATCCTGCATCATCTGGTGCTGGTCGACGACGATCTGCGGATGCCAGACGTTGTGGATCTTCTCGACCACCAGACGGGTCTCCACCTGGGTGAACATGAACCAGTCACGGTTGTTATCGTGGCCCGTATATGTATGGTAGAGCGTCGGCGGTGGTGTGCCTTCTGCCGCGGAACCAAGTGTCCCTTCGTACCAGTCAGCGACCATTTCCATCCCGTCGGGATTCAGCGACGGCACCAGCAGCAGGATGACCTCATCGAGAATGCGCAGCACCTCCGGGTCGTCGCGTGTCGCCAGTTCGTGGACGAGTTCCGGCGTCATCTGGACCCCGCCGACCTCGCTCGCGTGGATCGAGCAGGTGACCAGGATGACGCAGCGACCCTCGCTGACCAGGGCTTCCGCATCAGCATCGGTCAACCCTCGCGGATCGGCCAGTCGCTCCTGAATTTCACGATAACGGTCGAGGTTGCGCAGGTTGTCAGGCGACGAAATCGTCAACAGGACGAATGGTTGTCCTTCGGTGGCGGTTCCCAGTTGCTCGTAGCGGACACGCTCGCTGTTCGCCGCGATCGACTGGAAGTAGTCGAGCATCGCCCCCCAGCGCACCAGTTTTCGATCGGCTCCCATGTGAAAGCCAAATCGCTTCTCCGGCGTTTGCACTGGCATCCCTTTCCACCCCTGCGCGATCTCCTGATGCCGATCGTACCTGATGAACACGGGTTTCGGCGCCGTCGTCTGGAACCCAAAGCCACGCCGGTCCCACCTGCATCATTCCCATTGTCTCGTGCATTCCGCAGCCAGACCGTCGTATCATCCGGCGTATACGCCATTTCACGTTGTCGAGGATTGCGCCAATGTCGCCGTTGCACAACCACAAACCGCGCACACCTCGACATGCTCGTCGTGGATCGATCGCCCTGCTTCTGGTGGTGCTTCTTGCGAGTGGCTGTAGTTCGCTGAACGTCGACGATGGCACTGAGGTCGCCACTGGGAGCCCGACCACCACGATGACCCCGGCGCGCGAAATCATCATCATCGATGAGAAACCGGTCATCCAGGTGTTCATCCCGGACGAGGCGCAGGGGCCGACCTTTGCGCTGACGGCGAATATGCTTTACCGGAGCGTTGGCAGTCGTTGGGAGCCGACGCGAACCTGGAATGACAGCCGCGTCATCCTCGTCGATCCAGCAGATCCCGAACGGCTCTTTCGCGGCAATCATCCGGCCTGCTTCGGGGATGCCGTCACGCCGGAGATTCCCCTGGAAGTCAGCCACGATGGTGGGTTGAGTTGGCGTGTCCAGCCACAGGGCCGCAACATCCGCCCGCTGGCGATCGACGCCAGCATCCCCGATATCATCTACGGCTCATCGTGCTACCTGGCCATCTCAACGACATCCGGCAACACCTGGATGCGACTGGCGCTAATGGAGGACTTTCCCGTCGTCGATATCTCGATCGCCGGCGAGCACCTCCTCGTCCTGGGCATGTCTCGCGATGGTGTCAGCCGGCTGCGGACGATTGATATCACTGACCCAGCCAAGCCACTCGAAGGTGATTTGCTGTTGGAAATACCTGGCCCGGCGACGCTCGACGCGCTGGGTGAGCGAATCGTCGTCGGCGGCGTCCAGGCCGTCCACGTTTCTGACGACGGCGGCGCAACCTGGTCGTCCAGCCGGTTCGGGCTGGAGGCCGTCACATCCAGCGTCGTCCCGGTCCCGGAGCGGGCGCCAGACACAACGTCTGAAGCGATCGGCATCCACGCCATCCGGATCGGGATCGGCGACAAGCGACGACTGTACGCTGGAACCAGCCACGGGTTGTACATCTCACAGGACGGCGGCGCGACATGGGTCCGCTACGACGAGGTTGCGCTCGACGCCGTCATCACCGGTATCCAGTTCTCAATCGGTGGGGCGGACATCTACGTCACAACCGCCAAGGGCGTCCTCTCCGTACCAAATCCATGACGAATGCTGCCCCTGACTTGCCCGCTGGCAACGCGTGGCGAAGAGAACCGAAGTGGCCACTGCCTGTCAGAAACGGGCAATAGGCGCACCGGCGCTCAGTATCGGGTCCTCGATGCTACAATCCCAGGTGATCCGTCGCGGCAGGCTGGTGGGCCGCGGGCGGCTGAGCAGTTCGTAGCTGAGGAGCTAGCCCCAGATGACCTATCGCTTTGTCCTCGATGTTCCCGAGGCGTTGCATGAATCCGCAAAAGCGGCTGTCGAGACGGCCCGCGACGCGATGATCCTGATCGAACGTCGCCCCAACCCAATGAGTGCAGAAGGATCACGCGCCGAACTCAGCGTGGCCGCCCATTCGCTGGATGTCATCGACGTCGTTTATCGCTGGCTCGCCGAAACGGGCGACATCGGCGATGTCTTCCTCGATGCCTACAAGGGTGGCCGGTTCCCGCTCGTCGAGCACGACCCGAAAGAACTGCGCCGGCTGATTCAGGGCACCCAGTACTGGTACGAGAACACGATGCCGAACGTCCACTACCTGGACGCCGGGGTGATGGAAGGTGGGGCGAAGGTGGCAGATGTTCCGTATGGCGGTCGAACGGCTGCTGGTTCTGCGGTGGCGGTACCCGATCAGGCGGTCACGCTCGGTCAGCTCGATCACGTCGCCGTCCGCGTTCGCGACCCCTTCAAAGCGGAATCGTTTTACCGGGACTTCTTCGGGATGAGCGTCAGCTATCGCGCACGGCGCGAAGACGACCGCTGGCAGCACTTGCCGGCCGATTACGAGTGGTCCCAACGGCACTCCACTGGCATTGAACCGGACATCGTTCGCCTCGAAAATGGCGCAGTGTCACTGGTCGTCATCAACGCTGGTGCCGCGTCCGTCCTGATGGAATCGCGCGTCGCCTACATCAGCGTCACTGCCCCGATCGAAACGCTCAATGCGCTGCGCGGTCGCGCCCTCTTTGCCTCCTACACCGTCCAGGAGGATAGCCCACGCGCCTTCCGCTTCATCGATCCATTTGGCATTTCCTGGCAGATTGTTGCGGCATAGGACGGGACTCGGGATGCGGGACACGGGACTCGGGGGAGTCAGACGAGACTCGTGACGTTTAATAGCCCCGAATCCCCAATCCCGTGTCCCGACTCCCTCTTCTCACCACTGAAAGACAGGTCAACCACGATGCTCGATTCCTACCGGGAACTGCTCGATATCGTCGTCCAGAGTCCGACGCAACTCAAAGCCGCTGCCGAATCAGCGGGGGAACCGGCAGAGGGTGAATGGAGCGCCGCGCAGGTGCTCGCCCATATGGCATCTGCCGAGAATCTCTGGCTGGAGCGACTCAATCTCTTGCTGCGCGAAAAGGAACCACGTATTCGTCCGGGCGTAAGCGACAAGACTCGCCAGATCCAGGATCAACTGATGGATGGCACCGTCGCTGACAACCTCGATGCGTTCAACACCGCCCGCGGTGAGATCGTCTCACTCCTGATGGGTCTCTCGCTCCGCGACTGGGAGCGAACCGGCACCCACGACGTCAACGGCGAAATCAGCATTGCCGATGTCGTCGAGTCTATCGTCGATCACGACGCCGAACACATCGAGCAAATCAAAGCACTCTAACCAGGAACTACTCGCCACCCGCCAGCACAGTGACGCAACCGATCACGCGATCGTCACCGTACTGGCGGGTTTTGTTCTACCTCTTGCCAATCAGGAATACGCGCGAGTCATCTCCCACGTACAACCGAGTCGATGACGCTTTTCCGAAACCGGAAAAAGAGGTTGCGAGCCGTGCCATATTGCAGGGAAGCACGGCCCGCCAACGGTGGGGAGGGATGAGGGGATTCTGGTCGCCCGGTGTGGGGCCGGAACAACCGAGGGAGTTCGGAGGCGCCGCCGCACTGGCAGGCACCGGATTCCAGTTCCGGGAACGTACCTGATCGCTGTTCGCGCCAAGTAAGGATCTGTCAACCTTGCCGGTGGTTAACCGTCAACGGACGAGTTTGCCAAGTCCATTTCCCGTTCCTGGAGCGGCGATCCTGCCTCTCCAGCGACGTCCTTAGAGTAGCACATATGTTCTAACTCGTCAACAGGCCGGGAATGCAGATTCCCGCGTACGAACGCGGACTGGCTGCTCTTGTGTCGGCCTGCTTTGTCGAACAGGGTTCAGATCAACGGTGATCGGTTCGACGCCTTCGGCAGCGAAGACGATCTCATCGGCCAGCACATCATCGGGCTGGTCGTAGTCACCAACAACACCAGTCGGCATCGGCTCGCTCGTCTGGCGAAGGAACGCAACCAGGTCCGTTGCCGTCACCCGCCAGTCGCCAAGCTGCTCGTCGAAGCGGCCCTCGAGATGCCCGGTCCGAAGCCAGTACCGCACTGCCCGCAAGTCATACTGCAGGAACCGCGCTACTTCCTCGACGGTGTATCCATAGAGCTTCGTCGCATTGCTCGCTCGTCGCGCCAGTACCATCTCTACCCCCAGGACATGACTCGTTCAGAGTGTACGTACACCTTGAGGATAGCATACGGGTGACTGGATGTCACGTAAGCCGGACGTCATCTATTCCTGGGAAGGTGTCTGCTGCGCCTACCGTGCCGACTCGTCGTCGGTCAAGCGTGGACCAAATATCGAGATGGCGACGAGGCCGCTGCCAAACAGCGCCAGTGAAATCGCCATTGCGCGATCGTTTTCCAACGCTGCCGTCGGCCAGGTGACGAAGATCCAAGCCGTCAGATCGTTGATATCGAGGAGTTGCGACATCATTGACAACGTCATCGGGGCGATCCAGGAAAGACGACCGCCAACGAGCGGCGCTGTCAACAGTGCCAGACCGGTGAGACCGGCCAGATTACGAGTCAGTGTCCCGGCATCATCGGGCAGCGACCAACCACGGGCAACCACGAGCTGAATCATCACGCCAATCACGACCAGACCGGCAAGATGTGCACTTCGGACCATCGGTAGCGGCATGCTCGCCGTCAGTTCCGCTTCACCGAATGGAGAATGGGTTCCAGACCCAATAGCACACGCGATGACCAGCGGAAGAAAGGTGAGCGCCGTCATCATTGCGCCTTCCTGATGACCGAACCAGTGCTCCCAGGCGAGCGCCAGCAGCCCCGCCAACGAGATCCCCGCCAGTACCGTTCCGGTCATCCGCGATCGCAGGTACAGCCAGGTGAATCTCATGGCAGATCGCTCATGCCCAGCCGACCAGCCTGAAGATCGGCGAAGTGCGTTTCAAGCCAGGCTCGTTGCTCGGCGGGTTCAAGCGCGCTGAAGCGGGTCGCGGCAGCGTATATAGCATCGTCCCCAGAGGCTCCTGCTGACTCCAGGAAGAACCCCCACATCATGTACGCCTGGTCATCGATCCGCCGTGCCATCCAGATGGCGATTGCGAACTGTTCCGGCTGCAGGTTGTAAGACATCGTCCGGCCCCGCCCCGGTTCGACCGGAGACTGAACCAACGCCAGCGCAGCCGTCTCAATACCGTATGGATCGATCGCAAGCGTGCCATCGGCCGTCATCCCTTTCGCGGAAGGGAGTTGCTCGGCACGAACTGGAGCACCCGGCAAACCAGCCAGTGGCTCGATCAGACGGTCGATCCGATCAGCCTGAGCCGCGAGGCTGGGCTCGAAGACCGGATGAACGCAGACGGGAATCGACCGCTCAACACACACCGGCGTGTATGGAACCAGATCCCCACGCTCCCACGGGACGCCTGTCCAAAACCCATCATCGTAGGCGGACATCAGCAATACCGCTCCAATCGTCGTGACAATTGCCGAGCAGGTCAGCACGGACCAGACGACAACCCCGCGCCGTCGTGCCAGCACGATTCCCGCGAGCGCCAGCCCGGTCAATCCGGAGAGCCAGAGCGCCATCGGCCAGAGATGCAAGGACGGCGGCGTATAAAAGATTGCGTCCGGATCCAGGAGGAGTTGCCGGTCGAGCAGCGTCCACGGCGACAGGAACGAGATCGGATCGTCCAGGAACCAGCCAGAGTTCAACAACGAGATCGCCAGGAAGAGCCCTATCGGGACGAGCGGCGGGGCGAACCGACTCGGAATCAGCGACCCCACAAGGAAGCCAATCGCCGATGCCGCAACAATCGTCAACAGGCCGATGATGACCGGCGCGGCCAACGGCGACCCCCAGGCATCGTCGCGCAACGTCACGACGGCGACATACACGCCAACAACGGCGTACGCAAGGACCCCCCAGACCAGCAATCCACCCCAGCCAGCCAGCGTGCGGTATGCGACTGGGCGCGGCGTCGTCGCAAGCAAATCCCCCATCCCCCGCCGATAATCCCGCCCCGCCACCCAGGCGGCAACGCCGCCCATCAACGGTGCGAGAATAATCAGTGTCTCGCCGATCTGAGCGCTGCTGTGCCGCCAAAGTGCAATCCCAAGCGGAGCCAATCGGTCAGTGGCGTACCAGCAGGCGGCGAGCACCATCAGCGGGAAAATCCAGATCGCGACACTCCGCCGAGCTTCGATCGTGAACAATCTGAGTGTTCCCGTCATGCCCGCGCTCCCGCCAACGCTCGACTGTAACCCCGCTCAAGCGGCGAGTCGCCAATTGCGTAGCCCTCGCCGAGCGTCTGCAACTCATCAGGCGTACCACGAAAGGCGATCCGCCCTGCGTGGAGTAACGCGACCTCAGAACAGGCCGCAGCGATATCCTCGACCAGGTGGGTGCTGACAATGACCGTCGCACTCGTGCCGACCTCACGAAGGAGGGTTCGAAAGACCACGCGCTGCTCAGGATCCAGCCCAGCTGTCGGCTCATCGAGCAATAACAAGTCCGGATCGTTGACGATCGCCTGGGCAATCCCGACCCGGCGTAGCATCCCACCTGAAAGCGATTTCAATTTCGACCGACCGCGATCCTCCAAACCAACCCGAGCGACCGCTCGCGCAACCGCGGGCCGCACCGCGTCGCTGGGCATCTCCTTCAGCAGCGCAAAGTACTCGACGAACTCGAAGACCGTGAAGTTCGGATAGTAACCGAGTTGCTGCGGCAGGTATCCAAGTCGCCGCCGCAACAACCTTCGCTCGTGATCTCGTCGGGGATCATGGCCGAGCAACCGCAACTGTCCCTGCTTCGGCGGGGCTATCGTAGCCAAGGTCCGCAACAGCGTCGTCTTTCCGGCCCCGTTTGGCCCAAGCAGTCCGAAGACGCCTGTTCCAATCTGCAGATCCAGACCATCGAGGACGGTTGTCCGGCCATAACGCTGCGTCAGCCCCTGAACATCGACATTCATCGCCACTGCAAACCTCGATTCCGGCCACCGCTCGTCGCATGGAGCGCCAGACCGACACAGATCATCGTGCCAATCACATAGAAGGGCACCAGCCCACCACGCTCGACCGCCGCCGCGAAATCGCGGGTGTCAACGGCGCTTGCCAGGACAATCAGACCCCAGCCTGCCATCCCGGCAGCAACGCCGACGTTGGCAGACCGTGCCAGCGTCGCCGCCGCAAGCCCGAGCGCGGCGACCGTCGTCATCGGCAAGAGCCAGCCGAGGGTCAGGCCAACCATCGGCGCGGCGACAAGCGAGGCCACCAGTCCGAGGATGGCATTCGCACCGAAGACAGCCAGCACCCGCGCCAGCAACACCAGCCGATCTGGCACCGCCATCGATTGCGAAAGTTCGAAGGCAGGGTCGACGCCCGGTCCATAGGCATAGGCGACTCCGGCTCCAGCCAACGCGGGAGCCAGCAGCGCAACCCAGGGCGTCCCGCCCCCCGATGCCGCTGTTACAACAACGCCAACCGCCAGCACCGCTGCGCTCGCCAGCAACCACGACAGCACCAGCGACGGCGTTGCGACGACCGCCCGCGCCAGACCAGGAGACTGCAACAACCAACCAGCGAAGCGTTCGACCCCGCCGATCGGCGTCGCCATCACCTCACCGGCTACGCCTGTCCAGACACGGCTGAGATCGATGTCTGAGCAATCGGCTGCCGCTTCACGGCAGACTGCACAGCGAGCGATGTGGGATGGATCGTGAGTGTGCAGATTGTCCAGTGTCATGAACCTTCCCCCTTCCCAAGCGCCGCCTGGAGCGTCCGCCGCAACCGAAAGGCGCGGCTCTTGACAGTCCCAGCCGGTATGTCAAGTACTCGAGCGACTTCAGCAACCGGACGATCCTCGATGTAGAGCAATCGAAGAAGCTCACGCTGTTCGCTATCCTCCGGCCCAAGCGCAGCAACCGCTCGTTGCAGGTCTGCGCGAGCGATCGCGACAGTTGCTGGATCGCCGGTGTTGACCTGTAAGAGTTCAGGCGCGACCCGCCGATGCTTGCGCAACCAGGTCACCCCTTGCCGCCGAGCGATGCCCCACAGCCAGCCGCCAACCTCGCCACCACCCGCATACGATCCTGCTCCGCGCCAGGCCGCGATGAACGTTTCCTGCACCACATCCTCGACAGCATCAACCGGCAACGTCCGCCGCAATCGCCCAGCGATCCATGGCGCATGCCGCTCAAACAATTCCTTCAGTGCCATCTGATCGCCAGCGCCGACCGCTACGATCAATTCCTCATCACTCATCATTACTACCTCTGTCGCATCGGGAACGTGTTTGGTTCATTGTGCGGGAGTCGGGAATGGTCTGCGCCATCCATCCACTCGTCGCACTGGATATGGCACAGACATAGCACGGGCGCCGTGAACCACCCTGATTCCCGAATCCCTCGTCCCGCCCCCGTGTGATTCAATTTGGTGTTTTGCACGTTCCGGCCACATCCGGCCATCTCGGGAGGGTACGCACGCAATGTCGCTTCGACTCGTCATCGTTGGATTGCCGCAGAGCGGAAAGACGACGGTCTTCAACGCATTGACGCGCTCGGAGGCGGTGACCGGCGGATTCTCGTCCGGCGAAGGTGAGCCGAACCTGGCGACCGTCAAGGTGCCGGATCCGCGGCTCGATGCCCTCACTCCGCTTTTCGGTCCGAAACGTGTCGTCCCCGCCGACGTTCAGTATCTCGACGTCGCAGGCGTCGCGAAGGGGCTGGCCGAGTCGGGCATGGGTGGCCAACTGCTCGGTCATCTGGCCCAGGCGGACGCGCTGGTGCTCGTCGTGCGCGCCTTCGAGGACAACAACGTCTCGCACCCGGAGGAAAGCGTCGACGCGCTGCGCGACCTTGAAACGCTCTTCCTTGAATTCACCTTCTCCGACCTTGCCATCATCGAAAAGCGACTCACCCGCATCGAGGCAACCTTGCCGAAATTGCGTGGGACCGAGAAGGAAGCCCACGAGCGCGAAGCCATTGCCCTCGAACGATTCAAGGCTGCGCTCGAAGACGGCAAGCCAATCCGCGAGGTTGAGGTTGATCCCGAAGAAGAACGGCTGCTGCGCGGCTTCGGCTTCCTGACGCAGAAGCCAATCCTTGTCCTGCTCAACGTCGGCGAAGAACAACTCGGCGAACCGATGGAGGCATTGACGGCCCAGGCGCGCGAGCAGTTTGGCCGGCCCGGCGTCGAGATCCACGCACTGGCCGGAAAGATCGAGATGGAAATCACCCAACTCGACGATGACGACGCGCAGATGTTCATGGCCGACCTCGGCATCAGTGAATCCAGCCGCGATCGTGTCGTCCGCATTTCCTACGGCCTGCTCGGGCTGATCTCATTCTTCACCGTCGGTCCGGACGAGAATCGCGCATGGACGATCAAGAAGGGCGCAACTGCCGTCGAAGCAGCCGGTGAGATCCACTCCGACATCGCGCGCGGCTTCATCCGCGCCGAGATTGTCGCCTACGACGACATGATCGCCACGCGGACGATGGCCGAAGCACGCAAGGCCGGGAAGCTCCGCCTCGAAGGCAAGACCTACGTCATCCAGGACGGCGATATCGCGCACTACCTGTTCAACGTCTGAGGTCAGGATACGGGATTCAGGACACGGGGATGGCGCAACGCCGTTATCATTGCTTTCCCATGAGCGAATGCATCCATGGCACGTGACTCTCGACGTGAGGAACTGGCAATGCATGCCCCGACGACCATCGTAGGGACAGGTCTACGAGATGTGACGCTGCATGCCAGTTGAGGCACTCACATCAGTTCGTTCCGGACCACTGCTGCACTGGTGGGGCGTCGTCCTGCTGGCACTGATGATCGGAGCAGTTGCGTACGCAGCGCTGCGACCGAGACTTCGTCGGCGCTGGCCGTGGTTGTTGCCGGAAGTCGCTGCCTTCGCGTCACTGGCGCTCGTGCACCTGTTGTTCTTCTGGCAACCGTACCGCACGGGTGCTGTCGTCCCGAAGGGCGGGGGCGATCTAGCGTCGTTCTTTTACCCAATCCATGCCTTCGCAGCCCGCGAGGTGCAGGAGGGGCGGCTGCCGTTCTGGAACCCGCACCTCTTTTCCGGCGCACCACACCTAGCGAACTTTCAGGCGGGCCTGCTCTATCCGCCGAATCTGCTGGCGTATCTGGCGTTCAACCCGTTCGATTACGCCGCTCTTGAACTGCTGGTCATCCTCCATTTTCTCCTTGCGAGTTGGGGGGCGTACTGGCTGGCGCGAACCTATGACATCCCGCGCGACGGGGCGGTTCTGACCGGCGCGATTTACGCGTACTCCGGTTTCATGGTCGCCCATCTTGGCCACTACCCGATGCTGGCGACAGCGGCCTGGGCGCCTTGGCTCCTCGCAGCCGTCGTCGCAACGATCCGTCGCAACTCGTGGATTGCCGCGCTTTTGGGTGCGTTCGCGCTCACCCATGCCGTTCTCGCGGGTCATCAACCGATCCTGCTGATGACACTGACAATCGTTGTCATGGTCGCGCTGTTCGAGTTGTGGCGGGAATCGCGAATGGGTATCCGCTGGGTGGCGACTCATGATTCGCAGCGAATTGTTGTCGAGGAAGGCGCGTCGTGTCCGGTCATCCTGAGGGGTAGCGAAGGATCTTCGAGCGTTGACGAACGACCGGGGAACCAGAACACAGCGACCTCGCCTGCCGAACATGGCATTCCTGACGGTCATCCGAATCAGCCGTTCGTGGCGGATCAGGATGACGATCGAAAGATTGCTGCCATCCGCGACAGGCTGATCATCCGCACGGTGAAACTCGCCACCATCGCGCTCCTCGCGCTCGGGCTATCGGCTCCGGCGATTATTCCGATGCTCGAACTGACCGGGCGAACGGTACGGAGTGGGCTGGAGTATGCGGACGCCAGCCAGTTTTCCGTTCAGCCAGTGGCGCTGATTCACCTGCTGCTCCCGACGATCTACGGCTCGAATCCAACGGACTACTGGGGAGCCTTCTCGAACACTGAGACGTGGGGCTACACCGGTGTGCTGGCGTTGGTCCTGGCGGCCTTCGGGATGCTCGTCAGACCATCGCGGACGCGCTTTTTTTGGGCGCTCGTGGGGGCGGGAGCGCTACTGTTCCTGCTCGGGCCGTTCGCCTCAGTGCATGGCTGGGCGTACGCCTTCGTGCCTGGCTACGATCGCGTGCGCGGGGCGGGTCGAGCCTTCATGTTCATCGATCTGACGATCGCGCTCCTGGCTGGCTGGGGGCTTGGCGCGCTCGTTCGTGACCGTTCGCGCTGGACTCCGAGGCAGGCAATTGTCCTGAAATGGGGTGTTGTCGGACTAGCAGGCGCACTCGTCATCGTCGCCGGGTTCATCGTGCCGTTGCTGACCGTCAGCGTCGTCAGCGACCCCAACGCCTTTAACCGACCGGTCATCGCGCTCGACAATGCGATCCTCCTCGCGCTCTGGCTGGCACTTGGATTGGCCGTCGCGACGGCGATCTGGCGTGGCATCCTGCGGGGCGGAGGAATGGTGCTGGCGATATTCGTCGTTGTTCTCCTTGACCTCTTCCATGCCACCTCACCCTTCAACCCGACCACCGACGATGTTCTCGCGGGCTACCAGCATCCGGAGGCGATTTCGTTCCTGCGCGAGCGGTACGACACAGACGGTCCATTCCG
>JBGSWU010000087.1:0-14318 GCA_041751795.1 Thermomicrobiales bacterium | reverse complement strand
CATCGCGTTGGAGGTCAAGAAGTTCGAGTTGTTCGATCGCCAGCGTCACGGGTACAGGATGTTCCAGGGGCTGTGGCGCACCTGCGATCAAACGATCATAGATGACTCGCTCGTGGGCGCGGTGCTGATCGATCAGGAGTGTTCCGGCCTCACTTTCGCAAACGATGAGTGTATTCTCGACGTGTCCAATCAACCTGAGTCTCGGCAGCGATCCGGCGTCGATGATCGGTCCTGACCATGACTGGGCGGCGTAGTCCGCTTCGATTTCGGCAAGATGAGGGGTGGGAAGCGCGCTGTACTCGAGTGCCAGTGAACGCTTTTCGGCGACGCGGTGGGCGGTGCGACCGAGCAGCGATTCAAGTTCGAGTTGCAGCCGTTCCGCGATCTCGCTTGCACCGAGAATGACGACGCGTTCCTTGGCCGGATGGACGTTGACGTCGACGCGACCGGGGTCGGTTGCGACAGCAATCGCTGCGTAGGGAAACCGTTGACGCGGGAGAATGTCGGCAAAAGCACGTTCGATTGCCCGCTGGAGTTCTGGCACCGAGCAGAGGCGACCATTCACGGTCAGGACAATGCCGTCGCGATTCCCTCGTGACGCACCTGGGCCGGACACGAAGCCATGAACGTCGTACCAGACACCGGAGAGCGGACCAACCTCAACCAGGCCAACGGTCGCATCGTCGCCGTAGACGGTACGCATGGTGTCGTCGAGCGTCCCGCCGTGGGTCTGGAGCGTTGTACGGCCCTCTACACGCAGGGTGAAGGCGACGTGCGGCCAGGCGATGGCTGCGGATGTGATGAAGCGACGAATGGCTCGTGCCTCGCTGGTTGGCTCTGCGGCACGGCGACGAACGGGTGAGGATTGGAATATTCCGGTGATCTCGATCGAGGTGCCGGGTTGACGGGCGATCCATTCGACGTGGGTCGAGCCGTTGGCTCCCGTGATTCGCGCACCCGTCGATTCTCTTGGATGTCGCGAGCGAATTTCGACGCGTGCGACCGCTGCCAGGCTGGCGAGTGCTTCACCGCGAAAGCCGAGTGTCGCGATTGATTCGATCGTGCCGTTATTGTCGAGTTTGCTGGTTGCGTGGCGAGTGAGGACGAGCGGTGCGTCGTCGGTTCGGATGCCATGGCCGTTGTCGTGGATAGCGATACGATCGTAGCCGCCGCCGGAAATGTCGATCTCGATCTGCGTCGCGCCAGCGTCGATCGCGTTGTCGATCAACTCGCGGACGGCGGCAAGTGGCCGGGTGATGACCTCGCCAGCCGCAATCCGTGCGACGACAGCGGCGGGGAGAACCCGGATCGGACGGGGTAAGGCGGCTTTCGATGGTGAAGCGTTCATGTGTTGATCTTACGGTATGAACTCGTCGCATGAGCGTGGACCACGAACCGAATCACGTTCGGACCCTCGTGCTTCGCCGAGCTACCTTGATGGACGCAGAACCTAATCGTCCGCTCGGCCGCGAAATAGGCGGGATTTACGCCGCTTGTGCCTGGCAGGTGTTCTCGCTCCGGATGGTTTCGTGCAGACCAACATTACGCAAGATGTTGCGGTGGGTCAACAATCGCATGTTAATCACTCAAAGTAATGATCAGTATTGACGATAACGACAACAACAGTTACGCTATCATTGTGCAGTGTCAGGCACATGTTTGGCATCCGGAACGTCCCGATCTTGGGAATCCGCGATTTGCCATCGATCGGATATGGAGGTGGCGATGCATTGAACCACGAGGGGCAGGTCGCTCATTTATGAAACGGAGTTCACTATGATTCGCGACAATGGTTCCACCAATTCCCGGTGGTCACGCCGGTCCGTCCTGAAAGCCGGTGCTGCGGCAGCTGCGGTAGCAGCCGGCGCTCGATTGGCTGGACCGACTCCGAATGCCGGCGCACATCCGATCCCACCGGGTGAATGGGGATCGGACCTCTACGAGAGCACGCTGACAGGTGCGATGGGGTATACGTGGACGAAGGCGCTCTTCCAGACGCCTCACCTGAAGGAGAGTACTTTCGCGGCAGGTGACGATACCGTTCACTTCATGCTCCAGCAGATGCAGAACTGGCTCAATGGATTCGAGTTGTCGTACGGCGTGCGTCCCAACTACCTGCACATCATCACCGCCGTCTACGGTCCGGCGAACGCCATGACCTACGACGACCATGTCTGGAACACGTACAGCATTGGCGAGTGGTTCGGCGTTACCGATGCCGCCACCGGCGCACCCGCAACGCGGAATCCCTACTATCCCAGCCGGTTTGGTCTGGATGCCCCCCGGGATCCGAGCGCGCCCAACAACTATTATCAGGACACCAGCATTCAGGTGTTGCAGCAACGAGGCGCGATCTTCCTCACCTGACACAACACCGTTGATGGCCACGCCCGTGCGGCGGTGGCGAACGGTTGGGCTCCAGCAGGTGTGACGGCCGAAGAGGTACGAGACGACATCCAGGCCCACCTGATTCCCGGTGGGACGCTGGTACCAGCGATGGTTGGTGAGGTCAGCCGGGCACAAAGCTACGGATGGCCGCTGGTCTTCGTCCCTATCGTCTGAGTGCTGACGGGGGTCTGACTGTTTCATCAGGCAGGCTCTCGCCCTTCGCACGCTGTCGAATGCCGTATTGCCTTCCTCGTCATTCCAATCTTCAGCAGGTTGTGTGATGCGAGTCAGGTTGTCGACGACTGCGTCGGCCGTGGCGAGTTGGTGACGGTTAGTCGGCCTGTGTCGCAGATTGCCTCGGTTCCGGTATGTCGATGGCGCGGGGACCTAGCGGTTCTTCCGTACGGAGGCGATCCTGAAGCGTTGCCAGGAAGTTCAGGGCATCGAGCGGTGTCGTCCGCGCGAGGTCGATCGCGAGGATGTCCGTGATGATCCGGTCGTGGGCGATATCCCGGGCGGGTGGTGAAACCGGATAGTGATGCTCCGGTTCGTCGATCAGGCGGGTGGGGGACGGGAGTTCGGCGACGACTGTGGTCTGCTCGACTGAGCGGCGGGCGTGGGCGAGGACCAGTTCGGGGATACCGGCCAGGCGGGCGATTTCGAGGCCGAAGGCGGCTTTGGCGACGCCGGGGACGATCGCGTGGAGGAAAATGAACTGCCCATCACGTTGCTCGATCGCCGTCTGCATCGCGCGGACGCCAGGGAGCGGTTCTGCAAACGTCGAGAGTTCGCGAAAGTGGGTAGCGAAGAGTGTTCGACAACTGACGCGACTGGCGAGATCGGTGATGACCGCGCCTGCGATGGCGACGCCGTCTTCGGTGCTGGTGCCACGCCCAATCTCGTCGAGGACGACGAGCGAGCGTTGTGTGGCGTGCTCGAGGATCGTCGCCGTTTCCAGCATCTCGACCATGAATGTGGATTGGCCTCTCGCGAGGTCGTCGTGAGCGCCGATACGGGTGAAGATCCGGTCGACGAGGCCGATGCGGGCGTTCGCAGCGGGAACGAATGATCCCACCTGTGCGAGGAAGACGATCAGTGCGACCTGTCGGAGCCAGGTGGATTTACCTGCCATGTTTGGTCCAGTGAGGATCACGACACGGCCATCTTTCCCGGTAAGGAGCGTGTCATTCGGGACGAACGCGCAGACCGGCAGTTCGCGCTCGACAATCGGGTGACGGCCCTGCTCGATGTCGAGGTCATCATCGTCGGTCAGGGTCGGGCGGGTCCATCGATATTCAGCGGCGACGGTCGCGAGCGCGTTGACGACATCTATCGTTGCGAGCGCGTGCGCCGTCGTACGCATTGCGGCGACATGGTCAGCGAGATCACGGATGAGCGACGCATACAGTTCGGTTTCGAGTTCGCTGGCGAGTTCTTCGGCGGCAAGGATGCGTGCTTCGACATCTTTGAGGGCCGGGGAGATGTACCGCTCGGCGTTGGTGAGCGTTTGCTTGCGGGTGAAGTCGTCTGGGACCGCGATGCGGTTCGCTCGGGACACTTCGAAGTAGTAGCCGAAGACTTTGTTGTAGCCGACCTTCAGTGAACGAATGCCAGTGCGTTCGCGTTCGACCTGTTGAAGATCTGCGACGAATGCCCGGTCGGTGTCGATCTGGGCGTACAGGGCGTCGAGGCGCGAGTCATTACCGGGCAGGAGCATCCGTGATGATTCGGCGTCGAGTGCGGCATTGATCCGTCTCTGGATGCGTGGAAGTGTCTCGATCTCGGCGACGGCTTCCCGCAGCAGTGCCGACCGGACACGACCGTCCAGGAGTGAGCGCACTCGTCCAGCCGCTGCGAGCGTTTCGGCCAGTGAAATGAGTTCCCGTGAGCGGATCGCTCGTGTTGCCACGCGGGTGGCGAGGCGTTCCAGGTCCAGGACGGAAGCGAGCGCTTTTCCAAGGCGCAGGCGGAGTGTCGCATCCGCGTGGAGTTCAGCGACGGCGTCCAGTCGGCGCTCGATCGATGTCCGGTCGCACAGCGGTCGTTCGAGGATCGCGTGCAAGCGGCGTGCACCGGGAGCCGTCTTCGTCATGTTGAGCATGCCGAAAAGATCGATTCGGTCACGCTGGCGCAGGTCGATTTCGAGGTTCAGCCGGGTCTGGCGGTCAAGAAGCATGATGCCGCTGCTGTCGAACGGAATTGGGGCATCGAGCGCGTCAAGCAGGGCAGCGTGGCCGCGAGTGAGGTAGCCGACGAGAACGGCGGTGGCGCGCAGTGCGGCTGGACGCGGCAGGTCACACGAGGGAAAACGGCTCGTGAACCGCCAGCTGGCTTCGTCGAGGCTCCACTCACCATCGACCGGTCGGATCGTCAGCGATTCCAGCGCGCCAAGGTCGTCGGCGACTGGGCCGATGATCTCAGCAGGTGAGAGTTGATCGATGAACGCGGCGATTGGTGTCGGATCGTCAGCAGGCATGACGCGGTACTCGCAAGCACCGGTTGAAACATCGACCCAGACCAGACCGAGTAGCGCACCGTGGGCAGCGATCGAGAGCAGATAATTGGGGCGTTGGGCGTCGAGCAACGATGGGTCATCGATGGTGCCAGGAGAGAGGACGCGGGTGACATCGCGTTCGACGAGACCTTTGCCAGGCTCAGAGAGTTGCTCGCAAATGGCGAGACGATAACCGGCGCGGAGGAATCGACGCAGGTAGCCGTTGAGCGCGTGATGCGGGACGCCAGCCATCGGGACGCGACCGGAGGACTTGCCGAACTCGCGCGAGGTGAGGGTGATGCCGAGGACGCGAGCTGCGGTGTGGGCGTCCTCATCGAACATCTCGTAGAAGTCGCCCATCCGGTAAAGCAGGACGGCGTCCGGATGCTCACCTTTCAGGCGCAGGTATTGCTGGCGGCCGGGGGTCAGGTTCATCTGTCCCTATTCCTGAGACATGCGGATCCAGTTGCACGCCGTCGGAGTATAGCGGCAGTTGTGACAGCTGGTCATCGCAGACAACCGTGATCGCCAGTTTGCGATCACATACTTGTGCTATGGAAACCGCATCGTGAGCGATGGCTGGCCATGCAGTTCCATTGTCCAGACATCGCCTTTTGCGATTGGGACGGCGCGGCCAAGCGAGCCGGAAAGGATGATGTCGCCGGTGACGAGCGTGATGTCGAATTCAGCGAGTTTGTTGGCCAGCCAGGCGACGGCGAGGGCGGGGTGGCCGAGGCTGGCGTAGCCGAGTCCTTCGACGACGACCTCGCCGTTCTGAGACAGGAGCATGCCGAGGGTACGGAGGTCGGTGTTGACGAGGTCTCGATCCCACGGGCCGAGGGTGAATGCTCCGTAAGAGGCGTTGTCGGAGACGGTATCGACGAGTTTGAATTCCTTGCGGATGATCCGGCTGTCGACGATCTCGAACGAAGCGGCCAGGGCGTCCGTCGCGGCGAGGACATCATCGACGGTGACGCCGGGACCACGGAGTGGCCTACCAAGCAAGAACGCGATTTCGCCTTCCATCCTTGGCTGAATGAACGTCGAGTGGGGGAGTTCAGCGATGCCGTCGACGGACTCGACGTAGCGCGACGACCAAAGGACCCCGAAGTCGGGTTCGTAGACGCCTGCGGCTTCCTGCATCGCACGGCTCGTGAGACCGATCTTTCGACCAAGGACTCGTTCGCCACGGGCGGCTCTGATTTCGGTCCAGGCAGCCTGAATCTTGTAGGCGTCGATGACCGATGTGAGTCCTTCGCTTTCTGAGAGCGGCGTGATCGTTTCGTGGGAGTCCCACGCAGCATCGAGTCGATGGGCGAGCGCACTGTGGTCCATCTGAGTTCCCTTCTCGTGGCGTCGTCGTTGCGGTGGCAGGCGAACGGCGGTTAGGATGCGCGAAACAGATTGATGTTTGCCAGCAACAGCGTATCGCGAACGGGCGATGAGGGGGAGTGGGATGGCGACAGGACGACCGACGACGTGGGCGACGAACGGTGTGGTTTGCTCGCCGCACTATCTGGCGAGCCAGGCGGGGCTGCGAGTTCTTCAGGAGGGTGGCAACGCCGTTGATGCGGCGATCGCGACGAATGCGACGTTGAACTCGGTGTACCCGCATCAGTGTCATGTCGGCGGCGATATGTTCGCGATGGTCTACGACCCGCGTGATGGCTCGATGACTGGGCTGAACGCGTCGGGGTACGCGGCGACGGGGCAGACAGCCGAGTTCATGCGCGAGCGTGGGCATGAGGAAATGCCGGAACGCGGGGCGTTGACGGTTACGGTGCCAGGTGTCGTTGGTGGCTGGTCGGCGCTGCAGGAGCGATTCGGCACGCGAGACCTGTCGACGTTGCTGGAGCCTGCGATCTCGTACGCGCGTGATGGCGCGCCGATGTCAGCCAAGTTTGCGACGTACCTGCAATCGATGCGGCCACGGCTTGAAGAGTACGAGGGCGTTCGCAACACGTTTCTCAGCCTGAATGCAGGGGTCGGGCAACCGCTGCGGCAGCCTGGGCTGGCGGCGACGCTGGAGCGAATCGGCAACGAGGGGCGCGACGCGTTCTACACAGGTTCGGTCGCAGACGAGATTGTCTCGACTTTGAACGCAGGCGGTTCGCCGATGACGCTCGACGATCTTGGTCGATTCCAGCCGGAATGGGTCACTCCGATCTCCACCAGCTACCGGGGCTACGACCTGTTCGAGCTACCGCCAAACACTCAGGGGGCTACGGCGCTCCTGATGGCGAACATCGTCGAGGGATGGCCAACCACCGAGTTCGGCCATACTACCGGCGCCGGCGTCCATGCCTGGGTTGAAACCAAATTGCGGGCATTCGCGGAGCGCGACGCGTTGATCGCCGATCCTCGGTTTGCGTCGTTCCCATCCGACCGGTTCCTCGACAAACAAGCCGCCAAGCGACACCGAGACGAGATCGATCTGGAGCGCACGGCCGGATTGCGGACGCCGAACGACGAAGGCGACACCGTCTATCTCTGCTGCGTTGACCGTGACGGTATGGCTGTCTCGATGATTCAGAGCTTGTATCTCGGTTTTGGATCGTTCGTGATGGCGGAGAAGTCGGGAGTTGTCCTCCACAATCGTGGACGCGGCTTCGTCGTGCAAGACGGGCATCCGAATGTCATCGAGCCGGGCAAGCGACCGTACCACACGCTGATTCCGGCGATGCTGCTACGCGATGGCAAGCCAGAGATCGTCTTCGGGACGATGGGTGCCGACGCGCAGGCGCAGGTGCAATTGCAACTGCTGCTCGGACTCATTGACTTCGGGCTGGATCCGCAAACGGCGATCGAGACGCCGCGTTGGGTGTCGGGTGCCGGGGAAGACGGTGCACCGTGGCTGCGGGTCGAACCGCGAATGGGTGAGGAGACGATTGCCGACCTTCGCCGACGCGGCCACAACGTCGTTGTCGGCGAAGCATGGGACTCGGCAACGGGACACGCTCACTGTATCGCGATCAACCGGGAGGCTGGCGCATTTGGTGGAGCGTCTGACCCGCGAAGCGACGGCCTGGCTGCTGGCTGGTAACGGCTCACAGACCAATCGCTGGCCGCCGTCCAGCGCAATCGGTTGTCGAACACGGTAAAAACGCCGTGCGCGGTGCCTGGGCCAGTTCTGCCAGCACATCGCGCACGTCGCGTCATGAGGTCAGGTTACAGTCCGAGGTCCATCGCCGTGATACAGGTGTCGACGCTGTCCTCGTTGCAGGTAAAGCTGGCTGCAATGATGACGATGTCGTCGTCTTCGAGTGCGTCGAGGTCGATGGTGAGATCACCGAGTTCCGCAGCGCCCTGTTCGCGGGCTGCCGTCGCGGTCATAGCGGTCGCGAGAATCAACCGATCGTCCTTGTGGAGGACGGCGATCATCAGCTCACCGAGCGCGACATGCTCGTCAACGGTCCAGCCTTTGTCCTCAACTTCGGTTTCATAGAAGTCAGCGACAGCGTCGAATTCGGTGTCTGACACCTTGTAGGCGACGGCTTTAGCGTCTGAGATTTCGATGTCTTCAGTGCCGACATCTTCAGCGCTGACTTCTTCTTCACCGAGTTTATCCGCGTCGCTTGGAACGGGAAAATCAGTGCTGCTACCGCCGCCACTGTTGCTGTCTCCATCGCTGTCGTCATCTCCACCGCATGCGACGAGCATCGAGAAAGCCATCATCAGCGCGACGCACAGGAATGCCGCGCGGTTCAACTTACTTCGGGACATTCAACCCCCTATGGAATGTGATAGGCAGTTGCCACAATGCCAAGGCTGGCCGCCGAGAGCCTTGACGTTCAAGTATCGCCGGTAGTGATGCAGGCGCAATGTCACCGCGCGCATATCGGTCTAGGCAACCCAGTACCAGGTGGAGAACTGGATTGTCAGCAGCGCCAACAGCACAATCGACGGAACAATTGCCAGCGTAAAGGTAATTTGTCGGCGCGTCAACAGTGCAAACCCGATGAAAAGCGGAAACATGACGATCAGGAATCGTGACATTGACATCAGGGGATGAATCGTCGACGGGCTGAACAGCGGTAGCATGAAAAGCATCAACGGGAAGCTTGAGTATTCCAGTGGAAGGCGGATGAGGCAGTAGATCAGTAGCGGTATCGCGAGCAACGCAAACGCGAGATCGAGTGCTTCGTACTCTGCAAAGCCGAAGCGAACCTCGTGGGAGGTCAGTGTTGTCCAACTGGGTGAAGCCAGCAACGTCCGCAGCCAGCCAGCATCAAACTGGTCGAACGCCATCTGGAACGACGTCCACGGCATTGCCTGTTCTCGCGCCCAGCCTTTTTGTGCCTCGAGTGTCATCAGCGGATCACGATATTCCAGCCAAAGGACGGCGATGTAGAGCAGGGGACCAAGCACTGGAATTCCGACTGCCAGCCACGTCCGGGGCCATGCACGCGGGTCAATACCGAACTGCTTGATGAACATGATTCCCAGGGGGACGATGAGCAGGATACCAACGTTTCGCGTCAGCGCAGCGAGCGCTCCAGCCAACCCTGCCAACCACCACTTTCCGTCCTTCGCCCAATAGAACGTGAGCAGGCTGAATAGTAGAAAGTACGACTCGCTATACACGGCTGAGAAGTAGAACGCGGTCGGAAAGAACGCCAGCAACCAGATTGCGCGGTTTGCGACAGCCTCATTCCATCCCTGCCTGACGAGGCGGTGGAACACGACGAGTGCGAGGAAGAATGCGAGGTTGGCGAGGACGAGTCCAGCTGTCTCGACTCGGATCATGAAGATATCTGAAACGACACGCATCGTCCACGGATACAGCGGAAAGAATGCCGTCGAGGCGGGGTGATAGTCGTACCCGGCCGAGGCGATGAGCGAGTACCAGAAGCCGTCCCAGTTGCGGAGCGGTTGCACGATCAGTTCGCGCCAGCCGTCGAGATCGGACAACTTCCATCCCACGGCTGGAACGGTGTTTTGACTACGAGCGAAGAGTGTCGCGGCGGCGGCAGCCCCGGTCACGACGATCCAGTGGAGGACGAAGACGACAATTGGGAGTGTCAACTCGCGCTCGTCGACGTACCGACGCAGGGCATGGAACGGCGTCCGGTCGCTTGACCGGCTTTGCCGAGTATCGAGTGTTGCCGGGCGCGAGGTCACGAATCGGTCCTTTCTACCGGTCGGCCTATCGCGCGGAGCGTGCCACGTCTGGAGACTGGAGAGCCAGTCGAATCTTTCCCGGTGCTACAATGCCGTACCGGGACAGGGGTTACCCGTTCGAACCAACACGGAGGTGCGGCCAATGGATCTTGGGCTGTCGGGAAAGGTCGCGATCGTTGCGGCTTCCAGCAAAGGACTTGGCCGAGCGTGTGCGACGCAACTCGCGCGCGAGGGTGCAACGGTCGTCATGTGCTCGCGTAACCAGGGGGCGATCGAGGCAGCTGCTCGGGACGTGCAGCAGGCGGCTGTTGAGGCTGAGAATGGTGGGAGCGCCCACGCGATCGTCGCCGACGTCACGAAGGCTGATGACATCCAGCGCCTCGTCGATTCAACGATCGCGCAGTTCGGGCGGGTGGATATTCTCGTGGCCAACGCCGGCGGGCCGCCGTCGGGCTCATTCGAGTCATTCGACGAAGATGCGTACGTTGATGCTATCAACTTGAATCTGATGAGCACGCTGCGTCTGGCGCGAGCGGTTGTCCCGAAGATGAAGGAGCAGGGCGGCGGATCAATCGTCAACATCACGTCGATCGCGGTCAAGCAGCCGTTGGACGGATTGATTCTGTCGAACACGGCTCGCAGCGGCGTCATCGGCCTGGCGAAGAGCATGGCCAACGAACTCGGTAAGTACAACATCCGCGTAAACAATGTCGGGCCTGGTCCGACGAAAACCGACCGTGTCCTCGATCTAGCGAAGCAGCGTTCAGCGGCGCAGGGGATCACCGTCGAGGAGTCGCTGGATCGTGACTGGACGGGTATTCCGTTGGGACGGCTAGGTGAGCCGGATGAGTTCGCCAACGTCGTGACGTTCCTGGCGTCTCCCGCAGCAAGTTACGTGACAGGTGTCTTCATTCAAGTCGATGGCGGGATGTATCGAGGATTGCTGTAGGTATTCGTTGACGATAGCCAGCCATTCCAACATCGGGATTGCTGGCGGCTCGGTTCGTGCAACGAACGTGAGACAACTGACGTGCTGGCTGAAAGCTGATAACGCATCGTGAAAATCCTGCTCGTATCGCCATTTGATTTCGGACACCAGGGTGGGGTCAACGAGCATGTGGTTCAGCTCGACCGCCAGTTTCAGGCAATGGGGCATCAGACGCGGATTCTCGCTGCGACATCGCTCGAGACGGGCGAAGTCGACGACGGCCATGTGTTCCGATTGGGAACAGCCGTTCCGCTCCCGTCGAATGGATCGCTGGCGCGGATCACGATGTCACCCTTCGTCATCCACAAGGTCAAGGGGTTTCTCGACGCTGAGGCGTTCGACGTTATCCATCTCCATGAACCGCTCGCTCCGCTACTGCCGCTCGCGGCGTTGCTACATTCAAAGACCGTCAACGTCGGGACGTTTCACGCGGCCCGGCCTAATAACGTCTTTTATCATTACACGAAGGCAATCATCGACCTGTTCTTCAACAAGCTCGATGGGAAGATTGCCGTGTCGGAACCGGCCCGGTCATTCGTCGACGAATACTTTCCAGCAGATTTCGAGATCATCCCCAACGGCATCTCCCTGAAAGACTACGGACAGAACGTCGAGCCGCTCCCGGAGTTGATGGACGGTCGTCGGAACATCCTGTTCGTTGGACGCTACAACGAGCCGCGCAAGGGGTTTCGGTACCTTGTTCGGGCGATGCCAATGATCCGTGGACAGTTTCCGGATGCGCGACTTGTCGTTGTTGGCAACGGCGACTCGGCCCGGTACGAACGCTTCCTTGAGCAGAACGGTGTCCACGACGCGTTGTTCACCGGGTTCGTGCCGTATGAGATGTTGCCACGCTATTACGCGTCGGCGGACGTGTTCTGCGCGCCGTCAACTGGGCGCGAGTCATTCGGATTGATCCTTTTGGAGGGAATGGCAAGCGGGACGCCGGTTGTCGCTGCCGCCAATTCCGGATACAGCGGCGTGATCGAGAACGGCGTGAACGGCGTTCTGACTCCGCCAAAGGATGAGAACGCGCTGGCGATGGGTATCGTTCGAATCCTGGCTGACACAGAGTTCCGAGAGCGCATTATCGAGAACGCTCTGGATCACGTTCAGCAGTTTGACTGGCCCGTCGTCGCGAACCGGGTGCTCGAGGTATACGAGCGGGCGATTGAACGGAGCGAGTCGGGACCGGCGCAGCGTGTCTGGCCAGTTGAGATAGCAGGCCGTCGTGGTTAGTACGCGCTTCGCCAATCGGGTGCGTGGCCGGCTTGGTCCACTTGGGACGATCGTCGCCAGAACGCGTCTTTCGCCGAATAAGTTGACTGTCCTTGGACTTCTGCTGAATGTCGGCGTTGCAGCGGTGATCGCATCAGGGAATCTGATCCTTGGAGGCGTGCTCGTCCTCGTCGCGGGCGGGTTCGATGCGCTGGATGGTGCGGTCGCGAGAGCTACAGGACAGACGAGCGTTTTTGGCGGGTTCCTTGATAGCACCGCTGACCGATATTCTGAAGCAGTCGTTTTCGCCGGGTTACTCATTTACCTGACCGAGACCGAGGCAGGCACCGTTCCGATTCTCCTGACATATGCGACCATCGTCGGTTCGCTGATGATTTCGTATAGTCGCGCAAAAGCAGAGCAGATCGGGATCAAAGGCGACGTTGGCTTTGCCCAGCGGCTTGAACGGGTCATCATCCTCGCGTTCTTCCTAATCATTTCTGAGCCGGTCTGGGGGCTTTGGATACTCGCCATTGCGACGCAGATCACCGCGTTTCACCGGGTCCTGCATGTCTGGAACACGACACGACAAGGCGAGTCGGGATCGTAGATTCTTCGCACCGTTTGGAACAGGGAATACGGGAGCACCTTGCAGAGTCAGGATAACGCCTCGGCGGCACGAACATGCCTGATCCTGACGGCGGTCGGGATGGCATTCGTGATGATTGCCTGCGTCGTCGTCGCGCTTGGATTCTTCATCGACTTCAACGGAGATGATCCGCGACCGGAAGACCAGCGCGGCACCGTCGTCGCGGACGCAGCCGAACGACCGCTGTTGTTTAGCGTGCTCGACGTTGGCCAGGGGGCGTGCGTCGTCGTGATAACGCCGGATGGCAGGACGCTCGTAGCCGACGCAGGCCGCTCACAGGAGCGAGTCCGGCGGATCGTTATTCCGTATCTTCGCGAACAGGGAGTCGAACGCATCGACTACCTGGTGGTGACGAATCCCGATCAGGATCATATCGGAGGGATGCCCGCGCTCCTTGAAGAGATGGAAGTCGGTGCGTGGGTTGATCCGGTGGTCGAGACGACAAATCTCACCTACGCATCGTTGCTTGAACAGGTGATTGAACTAGATATCGAGCCGATCCGGGCGCGACGCGGCGGAATGCTCGACATGGGCTCGGACGTGACCGCCGAGATTCTTTGGCCGGTCAATCCGCTGATGATGGATGGCTCGAGCGAGAGCCACAACGACAACAGCGTCGTCATTCGATTGACGCATGGCGACGTGACGTTCCTGATTACTGGCGACATCGAGGAACCTGCGGAAGAAGCGCTGGTCGTGGCGGACGACGATGAGCAGTTGCGCGCGGACGTGATGGTTGTGCCACACCACGGCAGCAACACGTCGAGCACGGCAGAGTTCCTCGACGCGATCTCTCCGACGGTTGCGATCATCCCGGTTGGTCTCGACAATCAGTACGGCCATCCTCGTGACGAAACGCTTCAGCGAATTCGGTTTCGGTCGATTCGCGTGTACCGCACCGATCTCGATGGGACGGTCGAGGTTCGCAGCAACGGCGACGAGTATCAGGTTCTGGTGCTTGGGACGGAGGACACTCCATGAGTGATCCGTCGCGGCGAATGACCGTCGATGAAATCGAGCTGAATGCTGAAAATCAACGAGTCGCAGTGCTGGTGGGTGACGACGGGACGCACCTGGTGATGCCACTGGCGATGCTGCCTGATGGGACCCGAATTGGAGATGTCCTGACGCTGTCGCTCGACCGCGACATTGACGAGACAGAACGACGTCGCAAGACCGTCCGAGACTTGCAACGAAAACTCTTCGGCGATCGGTAACCTATTTCGACCGATACCGGCAGAATTGCGAGCATGACGCTTCAAGGATCAATCCAGCGGCGCGGCGACCGATCGGATAGCGGTATATGAGACTGGCCACCATCTTCGGATTTCCGTGATTGCCGCTTTGGAGGAAACGTTGCCGAGTTCGTTCGTTACACCTGGGCCATTGTGATCAGGGGCGGGGCGGCAAGAGACGGTCACCCGTGAGAAGATGAGGACGATCGGCGTTGGCTGATACGT
>JBGSWU010000086.1:0-19020 GCA_041751795.1 Thermomicrobiales bacterium | reverse complement strand
CGTCGTTCCGATCAAGGCGATCGTGATGAACCTGCTCTCGGTCTTCGCGTCCTACGGCATGCTGGTGCTCGTCTTCCAGAAGGGGTTCGGCACGAACCTGCTCGGATTCCGACAGGTCGAGCGGATCGACGCATTCATTCCGCTCGTCCTCTTCACGATTCTCTTCGGCCTATCGATGGACTATCACGTCTTCCTGTTGAGCCGAATCAAGGAACAATTCGATCTCACTGGTGACAATGAGCAGTCAGTCGCAGCTGGTCTGCGATCGACTGGACGATTGATCACCGGAGCGGCGCTCATCATGGTTGGAGTCTTCGGGGGGTTTGCCGCTGCCGACCTGACCGCCATGCAGCAGTTCGGCTTCGGCCTGGTTGTCGCGGTCGTGCTCGACGCGACGATAGTCCGGATGATCCTCGTTCCGGCTTCGATGGCGTTGCTCGGCAACCGGAACTGGTATCTCCCGGCATGGCTCTCGTGGCTGCCCGAGATTCACATCGAAGGGTTGCCCGCTCGCGTCACTTCCGAGCCACGCGACCACAGCGACGACGGATACGTCCTTGTGCCAGCTATCGCTGACTAGCTCCCAGGACTCGTACGCCCGGAGCACCGGTGACCCATGTGGTCACCGGTGCTCCTGTGTTTCACGGAAGGGTTAGATCAGGCCCTCACGAGTCAACTGGACGATCGGAAGATCGGCGACGACAGGATCAGCGGCAGCAGCGTCTTCGAGCAGCCGCGACGCGTCCTTGAGTTCGCTGATAACGGCATGCCGGTCGATGTTCGTGTACTCGCCGTCCTGATAGATGATCTTGCCGGACACCATGCTGAGGACGACGTTGCTTCCCGTTTCGGCATAGACCAGGTTCGGGACGAGGTTCCGGGCTGGCCGCAACAGGACCGGCGCCATTGGTGGCCGCGTCAGATCGAGCATGATGACGTCGGCTTCCTTGCCAACCTCCAGACTGCCGACCCGATCTCCGATCCCTAGCACCGTCGCGCCCTCGATTGTCGCCATCCGCAGCACCTGCCAGGCGGGCAGCGGCAGCGGACTCTCGGCCTTGATCTTGGCGTACATCGCCGTCGCCCGCATTTCGCTGAACATGTTGTGCGAGTTGTTTCCCGGCGCCTGATCCGAACCGAGGCCAACCAGCCCACCCAACTCCTTGAACGCCCAGGCCGGTGGGACAACGCCGTCGATAATGCCGATCGAGTTCGAGCAGCAGATCATCCGCGCACCACGCTTGGCAACCAGCTCAACCTCGTCCGGCGTCGTCGTCGAGAGGTGGACGGCGATCAAATCGCTGTCCAGCAGACCGATCGAGTCGAGGAACGGAATCGCCCGCAAGCCGTAGCGCTGGAGTGTGGCCTCATTCTCACGTGGGTCCTGCGCGACATGCAGGTGCATCAGCGTTCCGCGCTTACGTGCTTCATCCTGCACCCGCAGCAACATCTCCTTAGATAGGAAGTCCGCCGCGTGTGGCCCTAGGATCACGTTGATTCGCCCGTTGTCGTAGCCATCCCAGTTGTCAAAGACACCCAGACTGCTCGAAAGCGTCTGCTCGCCCTTTTCAGGATCGAGCGGCGTCGGGTCGCCCGGCTTCCAGCCAGCCGCCAGCCACTCAGCGCGTTTGTCCCAGTTCAATTCGCTGATACTCTCGCAGACGACGGCGCGGTTGCCCATCTCGACATGGCTTTCGATGAGTTCGTTCATCGGACTGACGTAGTCGCCGAAGGTCGTCGTCCCGTTCGCAACGCCCTCCATCAGCGCCACCATCGTCCCGAGTTTGCGGTATTCGGCTGGCACATGACGTCCGAGTGGTCCCATCGCGCTCGCCATCCAGGTCGCGACTTCCTGCGCCCAGCCGCGCGCCAGCACGGCCGACGAATGCGTGTGCGCATCAACCAGCCCCGGCATCACGAGCCGGTCGGTCGCGTCGATGACGTTCACCGCCTGCCCCGCCTGCGCCTCGACCTCAGCCCGTGGCCCGACCGCGACGATCTTCCCGCCGTCAATCGCGACCGCCCCATCCTCAACAAACCCAACTCCATCACCCGCCATCGTCAGTAGGTGCCCGCCAGTAATCAATGTCTCAACCATGGTGCTCCTCCTCCATCCGGTACCGCGTTGGATGGTATCGCAGGCGAGATTCGTCCGTCCGCTTCATCAACGAACCTATGCGTTCGAATTCAGGCCGCTGGAAACGTCCTAGGAATGAGACATGCTCACATCCGTCAATACGATGACGTGCCAGTCCACCGCCGCCACGCCTACTGGGCGGTCGTCGCCGTCCTCAGGTCGATCCATGTTCTACGGCAACACGGATGACGGCAACATGCGCTTACCGTCCGCCTACGTCAGACTATTCCCTGCCGCACAGCCCACGTAGCTACGGCTGTCCGCGAGTCGAGCCCGAGCTTGTTCATGATGCTGGCGACGTGATTGGCGACCGTGTGTGGCGAGATGAAGAGTATGGCAGCGATCTCCTGATTGGAGCGGCCATCGACGAGCGGGCGCAGCACCTCAATTTCCCGTTTAGATAGGCCGACGGGCGCGGTCGAAACCAACCCATGCTCGATCGCGAATCGGGTCGCAGCAGCGCGCGAACTAACTCCAATCTTGGTGTAGATCGAGGTCAGGTGCGTGTTGACCGTGCGCCGGGCCAGAAAGAGTTGCTCGGCGACCTCGGCGTCGGTCAAGCCTTGGGCAACAAGAAGAAGCACGTCGACCTCGCGTGGGGTCAGTCCGGCAGGAACGGCCTCCCGTAGCGACGGCATGGAAGGCGAGTGGGAACGCAGTTCCAGCGCATAGTCGACCGCCTCGGTTATCGACATCGCCCAGCCTTCGGACTGGACGCGTTCAAAATCCGCGGCGCTCAGCGGTCTGCGAATACGCCCAAGCAGATGCTCGTAGGCGGGCTGCTCGAACGGCTGCAATGGGAGTGTGAGCTGCTCTCGTTGATGCTCGACAGCGCCGCAGAGACGTGCGGCACGTTCCCAATCCCCACGATCTGCAGCGATGGCGGCAAGCGATTCGAGGCAGGAGATAGAACTCGACATCTCCCGATTCGTCCAAGTAATGCGCAGCCCTTCCTGGCAGTTCCGCTCTGCCAGATCGAGGTTACCCGACTGTCGGGCGACGTCGCCCATGATACGCAGCGCGTTGGCGGACTCCTGCCGTGCGCCGATCTGGTTCGCCAGCGCCAGACCCTCCTCAAGCAGTGTCGCCGCAGCGTCGGTCTGCCCTTGGAGAAGCTCAACCCGGCCTAGGGTGATCAGGCTGGCTGCGATATGGCGCTTGTGTCCCATCCGACGCTCCATGTCCAGGACGGCTTCAAAGAGCGACCTGGCGCGTACGATGTGGCCACGGAACAAGCAGATGTAGGCGAGATTTCCCATCGACAAAGCTTGCAACCAGATGTCACCGGCTTGAGCAGCACGTGCAAGGCTGGTTTCATAGAACGTAGTCGCCTCATCGAGGGAGCCTCGATCAATTACGATGTTCCCAAGATACATCGATCCAGCCGTCATGCCGCGTGCGTTTCCAACCCGCTCGGCCTGGGTCAGCATCTCCTCATAGCGGGCCTGAGCTCCGACCAGATCGCCACAGCTGTACGCGACATCACCTAAGCCAGCGAGCGAGCGCCAGACATCGTACTGATCCACCAGTGGCAGATCTAACCAGATACTGAGCGCTTCCTCCTGTAGTAGAACGGTGCTATCAAAATCATGCTGCCACAACGCGAGAATGCCGGCCCCGGTCAGCGCATGGGCGCGAACGCGTGCGGGCACGCCATCATCAGCTAGCGCCAGCAGTCGCTCGTACTGCTGGCGCCCCTCGCTCAAGTAGCCGCGAATCTGCCAGAACATCCACAGTGAGCCAGCCAAACGCAGCCCACGCTCGGCTTCCCGGCGTGAGACGAACCAATCGAGCGCCGCGCGGATATTGGCATGCTCCTGCTCTAGCCGATCCAGCGCAAGAATCTGCTCCGATCCGTCATACAACTGCTCCAGCGATTCGACCAACTCCAGCACGTAACGAGCGAGCTGCTGGCGGACTGATTCCTCCTCGCCGTTGTCGATCAGTTGCTCAAGCCCGAACTCTCGAATCGTCTCCAGCATGCTGTAACGGGCCGTCCCATCCGGCTGGGCCGTCATCCGGATCAGGCTCTGCTCCACCAGTCGCTCCAGCCCGTCGATGACGGACTGCGAACGATCGCCGGCGATCGCCTCGGCGGCTTCAATCGTCCAGCCGTCCCGAAACATACCCCGCCACATGATGGGTGACATATACGTGCAGTACCGATGGCAGGATCAATCGAATGCGAACCTGCTGGTGCCGCCCCTTTGGCGACGTCAGACGTGCTACGATGCGCTCCACCCGAAACCGTCCGTGTCCGTGCGAGGAGCGACCATGACGCGATCTGAATACGACGGGACTGTGAGTAACCACTATGCGTCCGGGGATCTACTCGCCGCGATCCTCGATGGCCTACAAACAGCAGGCAAGGACCCTCATGCGCTCTCGATCGACGATCTTGCCCCGGTCGACCAGTTCCATACCGGTGGCAAGGGCGCAACGCTCGCCTTGCTGCGCCTTGCTGAGCTTCAGGCTGGAATCCGGATTCTCGATGTCGGCGGCGGGTTCGGCGGTGCCGCGCGGATGCTCGCCACCGAGCTTCATGCATCCGTCACTGTCCTGGACCTGATCCAAGAATTCTGCGATGTAGGAGAGGCCCTCACCCAGCGAACCGGCCTGAGCGACCGGGTCACCTTCCAGCAAGGAAATGCCCTTGACTTGCCCTTCCCGGCGGGGAGCTTCGACGCCGTGTGGATGCAGAACGCGGGAATGAATATCGCGAACAAGGAACGGCTCTACGATGAGGTCTTCCGGGTGTTACGACCAGGAGGCCGGTTCGCGATGCAGGAGATCGTTGCCGGACCGGTTCAGCCGATCCACTACCCAGTGAACTGGGCCTCCGAAGCATCCATGAACTTCCTCATGGCTGCCGACGAGTTACGATCCTTACTCATTCGGACCGGGTTCACCGAAATCGCATGGACTGATGTCACCGAGTCCTCCAAGAACTGGTGGAATCGCCAGTCCTCGTCTGCTGCTGATCCGGATGCGCTACCTCCACTCGGGTTCCACACGATCCTTGGCTTGGATCTGTATCTAAAGACCCAGGATGCAGGAGCACGCAACTCCGCTGAAGACCGAGTGGGGATCATTCGATCTGTCATGGATCGACCAGAGCAACGTTAGAGAGGCAATCCGCGCTCAATTATCAAGTGGTTCGTCAGATTGTTTTGTCCGCACGGATGAGCGATTGCCGCCACCCCAACTGCAAACATACGTGGAGGATCACATGGCGAGGTCTGTCCCGAAATACGCACAATCGCCGGAGCAGGCGTCGCTCGTCGTCCCGCAGGAGGTCATAGCTCCATGCAATCGTGCCGCGCAACGTCTGTTGTCGGGTCGGAAGATCGCGGGCTCCGTAAGTCAGGAACGGCAGACTATAGTCAAGCCGGGCTAACATCGCCTTCGGCGGCAATACTCTTACGCGCGCTGCGGCCAGTTCGATCGCCAGTGGCAAACCGTCAAGTCGATTGCAGATTTGCCCAATTGCAGCTGCATTGTCATCCGTCACCCGGAAATCGGGCTGCGAATCCCGCGTCCGTTCGACGAATAACGCCGTCGCCGAGTACGTTTCCACCTGAGATGCAGAAAGCGTTTTCGTATGATCGGGCAGCGTGAGTGGAGAGACGACGAACTCATGTTCGCCGCGTAGCCGCAATCGAGCGCGGCTCGTCACAAGGATTCGCAATCCATGACACTCCGAGAGCAGATCAGTGACGAGCGGCGCAGCATCCAGCACGTGCTCAAAGTTATCGAGCACGAGAAGCAGCTCGCGCGAGCCGATCACAGCGACCACGCTATCGATCATGGACTCGTCGTGCGACTGGCGAACACCGATCGCCTGCGCGACCGCCGATACGACTAGGTCAGCATCCGTGAGCGGCGCGAGCGAGACAAAGAACACGCCATCAGCTACGTCGTCCACCAGATGCCTGGCACATTCGATCGCCAGCCGCGTCTTGCCCACCCCACCAGGGCCGGTCAGCGTCATCAGGCGCACGTCATCCTGTCGGAGGAGATCACGTATCGCCGTCATCTCGGATTCCCGACCGACGAGTGGAGTGAGCGGAACCGGCAGTGTGCCGGCACGTCCAAAACGGCTCGATGCAGACATGGAAACCACTACCTTCGAGGCAGACATCCGCGTGTCACCATCATGCCGTCCAGCATGACGTCAGTCAATCATTCGTGTAGACGGAACTCTCAGATCTCGTTTGGCAATCAGGTTATTCCGTTCTCGACCGCAAACCGCGTCGCAGCAGCGCGTGAGCTAACCCCAATCTTGGTGTAGATCGACGTCAAATGGGTGTTAACCGTGCGCCGGGCCATGAAGAGTCGCTCGGCGACATCAGCGTCGGTCAACCCTTGGGCGACGAGACGCAACACCTCCATCTCTCGCGACGTCAGCCCGGCGGGATTGGGGGCAGTCACGCTGACAGTGGCGCGCATGGTCTCGACTGCGTCGATCCGGGCCAGCGTCGGAGCCGCTCCAAGCGGAACACAAATCGAGCGAACCTGTTCCAACAACGAACTCGCCTCATCGATCTTGCCGGTCGTCTGCCGTAGTTCGGCGATCGCAACGAGCGTAAGCGCCCGTTCGAACGGCGCAGCACACGCATCGGCGATATCCAGCGCGAAGCGCAGAGACTGTTCCGCCGATGCGTAATCCCTAGCTTCCGTCGCAAGCTGACCCAGATAGCGGTGGGCTGCGAGCAACACAAGTGGTTGGGGAGGCTGCGATGCGTAGTCGAGCGCGAGGGTTGCATGTTGCAGCGCTGAGGCTGAATCACCAGCAACCCGATGATAGCGCGCCCGCAGTAGTTCGACGTCCGCTCGCCCACGAACGTCCCCGCTCCATTCCAGCCAGCGGTCGTGCGCCGCAAGCCACGCACTCGCCAACGGCAGGTCATCGGCATCCAACGCCAGGTCGATTGCCAGTCGCTGTTGTGCGATGTCGCTGAGGAACAGGCCGGCTCCCGGTTCGCTCGCCGGACCTCCGGGCAGGTGCTCGTGAACAATCTTCCAGGCCAGTTCAGGCTCGCCCTGGTCCCGCGCGAGCCGCCCAAGGGCCGGTCCGACCAGGGAATAGGTGAACACTTCGCCTTGCTCCCTGATGGCAAGCGCAGACTCTCGGACCTCGTGCCAGGTGCCGTCAAGCAGACCGGACCCGAGTGTCCTGATATATGGCCAGTCGTTGTTTGTCGCCGACCCACTCGCCTGGCGCCAGTAGCTCCGGGCGTCTTCGATCATGCGACGCCGTTCTTCGACCCGATCCGTACGATACGGGAGGGCAACTTCAAGCCACTCGTCGACGGTCGAGACGGCGACCATCACGCGGTGGTTGATGCTGCCGTATGCGGCGCGCGCCCGTTCAAACGCCTCGCGCGCCCGATCTGGCCGGCCCGTAGCCGCATACGCAATCGCCAGCCCATGCATTGCATCGGCATACCCGTCACGCACCGTCGTCATCGACTCCGTCAGCGCGACGTACGGCTCGCCAATAGCAAGTGCCTCGGCATTGCGACCCGCCCAGGCAAGCCAGAGGACGAGCGTCCCACGCCGGGAGATAACACTGACAGACGCTCTGCTGGGTTGCGCGTCGGACCGTCGCATACCCTCTGCCGGTAGTGAGTCTGCAACCCAGGCAGCAATCGGATCGCCCATTCGTTCGGTATGCGATTGCGAGACGGCGTCGAGCGCGTTAATCCCTGATTCCAACTCAGCCAGCCCTCGGCCGGTCTGAAAGGCCATGCAGCGCATCGCCCCCCGGTCGGCTTGCACGTAGGCCGCCAGAACCGGGTCTCCCACGGCATCAGCCACCTCACCAGCACGATCCATGAAGCCGATCCCACGTTCGAGGTCGACATAGCGCAGTAGTCGACCAACTCGGTACAACAGCCAGCCGCGCTCGTTCCCGCGCGTGTCGTCAGGTTCAAGCAACCGTAGCGCCTCCTCGAACCGTTCGGCCGCCGATTGCATCGCATAGGCGCGCTGCGCCCTGTCGCCTGCCCGAATCAGCCAGTCAGCTGCGCGAGGATCGACCGCTTGCTGAAAATGACGCGCGATCACGTCCGGGTCGTACGATGACAGGTTGATAAGATGCTCGGCGATCTGACGATGCCAGAGACGCCGCTGGACCGGCACGATACCGTCGTGGACAGCTTTCCGAACGAGCGCATGAACGAATCGGACGGTTGCGTTGTCGCCGGTCGATTCCAGGAGATACGCATCAATTCCCCGCTCGATCAACGCCAGCAATTGCTTCTCGGTCACACGGGCGACCGACTGCCAGAGATCAACCTGCGCAACATGGCCAATGACCGCCGCGATCTGCATCAGCGTCCGATCATCGTCCGACAGCCGCTCCAAGCGGCCCTCGATGACATGCACGACAAGCTGAGGGACCGGCACCTGATCGAGCGCGCCCAGCACCCAGCCGCCCGGTGCCATGGTCAGGAAACCTTCCTCTTCAAGCGTTCGCAAGATTTCGCCAATGAAGAGCGGATTGCCATCCGCCTGGTCCTGAAGATGTTCGACCAGCCGGATTTCATCTGAAGACGACAGTGGGTACCGGCCGGCGACAAGCGCGCCGATTTCGTCTGCTGTCAACCGCCGCACTGATATGCGCTCTCCGCCAGCTTCACGTATGAGCAGCGGCAAGGTGTGAAACAGCGGATGGTGTCGAGTCAGTTCAGTATCTCGATACGTCACAACGAACAGCAACGGGATATCTCTCAGCCGCCGCGCGAGAAAACGCAACAGGTCCAGACTCGCTGGATCGGACCAGTGAAGGTCTTCGAGGACAACCAATAGTGGCTGCTCAGCCGTCATTGAACGGAGCTCGTCGTGGATCTGCTCGAAGAACTCTTCCTTTCCGAGAGCATCACCACACTCATAACCCGTCGCCGCCAACATCGTCAGCAACGGCGACGTGTTAGGCGACGCGACCGTCCGAAGCACATCACGCCAGGGTCCATATGGCGGCGTCATCGTCAGGTCGTAGCAGTATCCAGACAGCACCCTGAAACCAAACTCGATCGCCTCGCGTCCGATGTCCTCGACCAGCGTCGTTTTGCCAATTCCGGCTTCGCCACCGAGCAGCACAATGCCACCACGTCCTGCCATCGTTGCGACGAGCCGTTCGTGGAGACGATCCTGTTCACGGACCCGGCCAACAATGGATGGCCGATCTGGTCGCCAATTCGCGGTTGTTTGCATGTTCCGCGCCTATGCTGGTACGTGATGAACGAGTGTCGAGTAACGGTGTAGCAAACGATTACGCATATAGCAAATGCAAGGCGGCGCCATTGATGGCACGTCCGATCGAGAGTGGACAAAGCCCTGTTCGTTACATCGAAATACCCAGCCGCCCACGGGTAATCTGGAACTCGACGTTGCCGCGTGCTGTCATGTTTGGCACGTACTCGCGGCTGGCGACCTGAATCACAAGGCCGAGCAGCGTGGCGGTGCGTTCGTCGCCGGAGAGCAGCAGATCGAAATCACCGAGATTCGGGATGCCGGTCGGCGCGGTCTGGAGAACCGAGATCATCCGGTGGGCAGCCAGCGGATGGCTGGCACTGTGGGCGACGATGATCTCAACACCAGTCGCGCCGAGACCAGTCAGGATCTCTCCCCAGTCACTCGTCGGCGTTTCCATGATGTGCAGGCCGGGGGTTGCAGCCATCTCGCCATAGCCAAGTGATGGCGATGGTGACTCGATCCCGTACTCAGTCTGCCAATCGTTGATCGTCGCCACTGGTGATGCCGCCTCCGGTAGTACAACGGTGCCACCCGACGCGACGATGAGTCGCGCCAGTCCGGCGTACGCACGCGCAGCGACCGGCGACATCTCGCCAACTGCGGCAAGGCCGAGCCGAAGCGTTCCAGGCCCCGCGTCGACGTACGCTCGTGGCGGGGATGTGTCGCGAGCACTCTTAAACCAGGCGGCGACCTTTTCCTCGACAGCGTCGATACCGCCGTCGAGTTGAATACTCGCCCAACCGAACGCCTCTGGATCAAGACCCCGCTGGCGCAGCGCGTGACGCAGATAGTCGTTGTGCGTCTTCTCGCAGCCATGCTCCAGCAGCAACGCCGGGCCAACCAGCGGGTGGGCAAGATGACCGATCAGCGTCCGGATATAGATCTCCTCAGATGAACCGGACGACGCTCCACAACCTTCGGTGTGCGGCAGCGCAACATAGCGCGAAATACCATCCACGCCAGCGTGGTTCTTGTCCAGCCAGCCGGCGATCCGCCGCGCGATCTGACCGGCGCAGAGGCTGGTGGGCAGGACGAGGCCGACCCGGTCGGTGACAGGTCCGTGATCAGTCTCAATTGCACGGAATGTCCGGCTAGCCAGCGCGCGCTCGGTATCGTCAAGGACGATGTCCGACATACGAAGCAACGGCTCGCCGCTCGGGAGCGGCAGCGCCTGAACCGCCGCCAGTTCACCTGGGCCAGTCAGCGGCCAGTCGCGCCAGATCGACACCTGGCTATGTCCAGCCTGCTCGCCGACCGTCCTTTCGCCACTGGCAGCGGCGATCGTCCGCTCCAGCAATCCCTGACCGAGATTGTCCATCGACGCGCCGTCGAGATACGAACCAGCGTTGACATCCATGTCGCGGTCGAGCATTTGGAAGCGACCAGTCGTCGTCACGATCTTTATCGTAGGAACGAACGGGAAATTCGTGATCGAGCCGTTGCCGGTTACGAAGTACATCAGGTTGCTGCCGGACGCGATCTGACCGGCGATGCTCTCCAGGTCATTGCCGGGACTGTCCATAAAGTAGAAGCCTGGTGCCTGCATCCGCTCGCCGTAGTCGATGACGTGATCGAGCCGGACCGCCGGATCGCGCTTCGCTGCCGCGCCAAGCGACTTGATGGCGATGTTGTACAGTCCACGATACAGATTCCCGCCGGACGGATTTCCCTCGGCGGTATGCCCGTGCCAGGCGGCTCGTTCCTTGAAGCGTTCGACGACCTCAAGAAACCGGCGCGCCGTCGCCAGATCTCGGACATTGCGAAGGACGTACGCCTCCGCGCCGATCAACTCGTCGGTCTCGGCCAGGTTCGCCGCTCCACCGTGTCGAATGACTTCACGCGCGACCCAGGCCGCCAGTGGGTTTCCGGAGACTCCAGAAAACGCGTCCGACCCGCCACACTGCAACCCGAGTTTCAACGACGACAGAGGCTGTTCGGTTCGGGTGGCTGCCCCAACCTCCGGCAGCCAGCCACGGATCAGCGCTTCCCCGTTTGCCAAATCAGCGTCGAACCCGTCGCGCAGCGTCACGAAGCGGTGCGGCACGTCATCCATCGGATATCCTTGCTCGCGCATGTAGCCACGCAGCATTGCACCAGTCACTGCTGCGTCAGCGCGATCGACGATGAGAACCGAGCCGATATTGGGATGGACGACCATCCCGGCCAGTGTCAGCAACAGGAGTTTGAGATTGTTCGGCGTCCCCGCGCCGCCCTCGGTGTGGGTGACGCTGACGATCCCATCGATGCCCTGGGATTCGTCCGCGACCCCTGCCAATCGCTCTTCAAGAGCTCGCGCCCAGCCGCCAGTCTGCGACGTCGTGGCAAGGATGACGATGAAGTTGCGCGTCCCTATTCCACGCGCCGGTCCGCGATCGTATCCCGTGAATGTGGGTGTTATGTCGCCTTGCAACGGTTCGACCTGAACCCCTGCCTGGAACTGGGTCTCGTCGAGTGCATACGCCTCCAGCGCCGTGTCACGGAAGTTTGGTGTTTCGGGCAACGGGAACCCGACGTCGCGAAGCCGCAACGCATCAAGCATTCGAGCGTTATGCAGGTACTCACCTGGTGCAATGTCACGCAGCGCATAGCCGAATGGCAGCCCCCACGACAGCAGTGCCGCTCCAGCCGGGATCGGCTCGATCGCAAACCGGTGGCCCTCAAGGATCGTCCAGTCGATCGCAACGGTGTTGCCAGCAATCGCCACTCGCGTCCCCGCTTCGACACGCCGCGTGACAATCGCAGCGTTATCTCCCGCAGCAGGGAGTCTCGCGACCTCCTCAAACCCAACGACTGCCATGACACCCACCTCTCGCCCTCATCCCTACAGTATCAAGCGAGAATAGCAGGTCACTGCACGATGCCGCTGCCTGCGTCGCCAGAAGATGTCGACTGAAACAGGAGACTGCGACGGACCGCACCGATACCCAATGCCCGCTCATCCGTAGAAATTGCGGTGGCGAGACGCAGGTATTGCGTATTCTCACACCGGTCGTTGACGCCTACAATCCAGAAAAAAGTACCGGAGTCCCGGCGTGAATCGAAACCTCTTTGGATATAGTGGGTGGACTGAGTGGCAACATTCGGTGGAACGCCGTCAGCGGGTGCGAACGACGATCGAGCGGCTGGCTTCAACAACGACTCATACAATTGAACAACGATGAACATACCGAATCGGGGGCTGATGCCCTTGGAGGATCCGATGAGCGATCAGCACGATAAACGTCGGGAATCAAAGCGCCGCGGATTGAGGTTTTCCTCATCAAGCCGACGCTTCGGGAAAGACGCGGATCAACCTCCCTTGCGCGAACGAATCCGCTCACCTCGCTTCTGGTTCCTGATCATCGCGTTGGCGGTCGCAAACTGGGTCCTCGTCTCGATGCTGTTTCCGCCCAGTAGCGACAGGGTGACGATCACCTACACGGACTTCCGAGAACAGGTCGAGGCTGGCAATGTCGTCCGCGTCACGAGCCACAAGGACGACATCCAGGGTGAATTGACGCAGGCGATTCCCGATCCAGAAGACGACGCGGCCACGGACGCTCGCACCTACACGGAATTTCAAACAACGCTGCCATCCTTTGTTGACGAGCGAACGCTCGAACCCTTCCTGATCGACAGCGGCGTGACGATCGACGCCGAACCATTCGAGCAGGAACGCTCGCTGATGACGCGCCTGCTCATCGGATTCGGCCCAGCGATCCTGATGGTTGGTGCGATTATCTGGTTTTCAGGGAAAGCGCTCGGTGGCGCTGTCGGCGGAATGTTCTCAATGGGCCGAAGTCGTGCGACCCGCTACGACTCAGCCGTCGCCGGTCACACACCGATCACCTTCGCCGACGTCGCCGGGATCGACGAGGTTGAGGCCGAACTGGTTGAGGTCGTCGACTTTCTCAGAAACCCGACCAAGTACCAGCGTCTCGGCGGTACGATCCCACATGGCGTCCTCCTGATCGGGCCACCAGGCACCGGAAAAACACTGCTGGCAAGGGCCGTCGCCGGTGAAGCACACGTCCCGTTCTTCTCAATGAGCGGATCGGAGTTCATTGAGATGGTCGTCGGTGTCGGCGCGTCCCGCGTCCGTGATCTCTTCAAGCAGGCTCGCGAAGTTGCGCCAGCGATCATCTTCATCGACGAACTCGACGCGATCGGCGGCAAGCGCGGCAGCATGCCAGCACAAGGCGGCAGCGCGGAACGGGAACAAACGCTCAACCAGATCCTCGTTGAAATGGATGGATTCGCCGCGCTCGAATCCGTCATCGTCATCGCCGCAACCAACCGCGCTGATGTCCTCGATCCAGCACTCCTGCGCCCGGGTCGCTTCGACCGCCGGGTAACGGTCCTGCCGCCCGACAAGAACGGTCGTGCGGCGATCCTCGGTGTCCACACCCGCGGAGTGCCGCTGGCGCTGGATGTCGATCTGGACGCTGTCGCCGGTGAATCGTCCGGGCTCGTTGGTGCCGAACTTCGGAACCTCGTTAATGAAGCCGCGCTGACCGCAGCCCGCCGTGGCCGCGACAGCGTCAGTCAGGTCGATTTCTCCGATGCGCTGGAAAAAATCGCGCTCGGTGCCGAGCGACGGTTGGCGATGTCCGCCGACGATCGCGAACGCGTCGCCTATCACGAAGCCGGTCACGCGCTGATCGGTCTACTCCAACCAGACAGCGACCCGGTCCGACGTGTCACCGTCGTCCCACGCGGCCAGGCGCTTGGTGTCACGCTGTCTGTGCCCGATGCCGACCGTTACAACTACAACGAGGCGTACATCCGCGCCCGGCTCGTCTCGACCCTCGGCGGACGCGCCGCCGAGCAGATCATTTACGGTTCGAGCACAACTGGCGCTGAAAATGACATCAAACAGGTCACTGAACTCGCCCGGGCCATGGTCACCCGCTGGGGGATGAGCCCCGAAGTTGGCCTACTGGCGATCGACTCACGTGAGTCGGGCGACTTCCTCAACACCGGCCCGAACGGTGGGACCAACGCCTTCTCCGAGGAAACCGCCCGCCGCGTCGACGAAGCCACTCGCCGGATCATCGACGAGTCCTATTCCACTGCCCTTGACCTCCTCATGCTCAACCGACATCGTCTCGAATCCCTGACACAGGCGCTGTTGCGCGCAGAGTCGCTCAACCTCGATCAGATGCTGGAAGCAACCGGCCTGACCCGCAACCGTTTCACCGAAGACGCACCGCTGGCCGCCGCAATGGGAGATGGGTAGCTCCGCTGAGCGTGAACAATCGACGAAATCGCACTGATATGGGCTGTGCCGCGATGCTGTTCGCGCCGATTCTTCTCGTCGGAGTGTTCGTCCTCGCGAACGCGAGCCGGGACAGCAACACGACCGGTAATGCCGTCTGGTCATGGCTACTGTTGATCCTCGCCGTCGGCACGTTTGCTGCCGGATGTATTGTCTGGGTTCGCAATCGATAACGTTCCGCACTACGCTCGTTCACCACCAATGCGTCTCCGTACTATTCCTGACAACTGGATGGGCCGGGCTCGTTCTCGGCCCTACCTCCACTCTGCACCTACGTGACCACGACAACAAACACGTACTGCGTCTTCGCCTCTTCCGGCAACTGTTGCGCGATCTCAGCCGAGACCGGCCAGTGGATCGCCACTTCAACGATGTATGTCCCAACTGGAACCGGTGCTTCAACCGACAACGGCTCGCCTGGGAGATCGAGTTCCGCCACGGGATTAGCCCGCTTGACGAAGGCGGGATCGGACCCAATCACCTGACCTTGCGGATTCAGTGGTGTGGCGGTGTTCTCGTCGTACAAGTAGAACACGATTTCGGTTGCACCAACCGGGATCGGAGATTCCTGCAGTTCAAAGCGAACTTCGGCGTCCACCGGCCACGCAATCGGATTGATCGCCAGGATCCGCTGCCCGGAAAACTCGAACCCACTAAATGTCTCCGTTTCAGGGTCGTACCACGCGTTCGATGAGACAAGGCCAACTGACCGACCCGCTGGCGTCACGAGAATCAGCTCTGGCGGACGAATCTCGTTCGGCCCGGGTGTTGGCGTCGGCTCGCGTGTCCCGACGGGCTGTGGAGTAAAGACGGTTGGGCTTCCCACGACATCCGTCGGTGTCGTCAACGGCATCTCGACCTCCGGTCGTGGAGTGAAGGTCGATGCAACAATCACCGATGTTGTATCTGCATTCGAATTACCCACACAGGCAAGGCCGATCAACAGCAGCGTCCCGATGACTACGATTCCGACACGCTTCAATACAGAGGCAAGCATCACGACGTGTGAACCGTGCCAGCCCGCATCGCCCCGGTGATGTCATCGTAATGGGCATCCGGAGCATGGGCGAGATCACCCTGGGCGCGAGCAAGGTTGACGATCGTGTTGATCAATCCGAGGTGCGAGAACGCCTGCGGGAAGTTGCCGAGAAACGCTCCGCTCTCCGCATCGACCTCTTCGGCGTAGAGGCCAAGATCGTTGGCTCGGTCGAGGAGCTTTTCCAGCAGTTCGGTCGCGCGTTCCAGTTCGCCGAGGCCAGTCAGGCAATCGATCAGCCAGCAGGAACACAGCAGAAAATGCCCCTCGTTCCCGGGCAGGCCATCGATGTTGTCTCCATCGTCACGGACGACATAGCGGCCAACGAGTCCGTCCTCCGTCAACTGGCGTTTGACCTCGTCGATCGTTCGCTGCATGACCGGGTGGTCAACGGGAACGAAGTTACGTAATGGGAAGGCCAGTGCCGAGGCGTCGAGGATGTCATCGCCGAACCCCTGGCTGAAGTAGCCACCCGGCGCAACGCCGAGTTGCATGATTTCGGCACGAATCTCGTCGCGAAGCGCCCGCCAGCGTTCGAGCGGTGCCTCGCGCTCGTCTACCTCGGCCAGCCGGATCGCGCGATCGATTCCGACCCAGCACATGACGTTGGAATAGGTCATCCGCCGCGGCTCGGAACGCACTTCCCAGATTCCGGAATCGACGTGTCGCCAGCGTTCGAAGATCAGTTCGACGACCTCGCAGATGTACTCCCACAACGCTCCGTTGACGACGCCGCCAAAACGCCGGTGGGTCCATGCGGCGTCGATGATCTCGCCGAAACGGTCGAGTTGAGCCTGGTCGTGGGCACCATTGCCGACGCGAACTGGTTGCGACCCCTTGTATCCGGACATGTGATCCAGTTCAACCTCGGCCAGGTCGCTGCCACCATCGACGCGGTACATGATCTGAAGCGCCGTTGGATCGTCATTCGTGACATCGATCACCCACTGGAGGAAGCCTTCCGCCTCGTCGCGAAAGCCGATCGAGTTCAGCGCGTGGATCGCGAAGGAGGTGTCACGGATCCACGCATAGCGGTAATCCCAGTTGCGGACGCCACCCAGTTTTTCCGGTAGTGACGTCGTTGCTGCTGCCGCCATCGCACCGCTTGGCAGGTAATCGAGCAGTTTCAGGATCAGCGCACTGCGCCGAACGTACTCCGGATACGGTCCATCATATGTACAACGCGCCATCCAGCGCTGCCAGCCTTCGACTTCGCGGATATAGAGGTCGCGAGCCTCAGCATCCGGCAAGTCGGCCCAGACGACGGCCCCGAGGCCATGGTAGCTAGCCGAGGCGAAACACTCATCACCCTCCGTGGCGACCCAGGTCGCGACAACGCCGTCCTCGACTGCCGTCATCTCAGCGGAAAGGATGACGCGCAGCGCGGCGGTGTCGCCCGAGAGGAGCGCGCCCCGTCCGGGGATCACCTCAACCTTCGTGCTCTCGAGACCATAGTTGAAGCCGGGGCGAATCTCCTGTCGCATCGGCACGGCCCCGCGAGTACCCCGAACGATCCGCAGCAGGATACCGTCCCAGAGCCGCTTTGAATATCCGAGATCGGAGCCAAAGGCGATCGAAGGCATCAGGTCGATAAGTTCGACTTCGCCGTGTTCGGTCGTGAACGTTGTCACAAGAATGTTCGTGTCGTCGAGGTAGGAACGTGTCGCTGTCCACGGTTCATCAGGAACGATCTGCCAGTAACCGCCGCGGTCGGCATCGAGGATTCTGGCGAACACTGACGCACGGTCGATACGTGAAAATGGGCACCAATCGATCGAGCCATCGGCACCGACAAGCGCGATCGTTCGGCCGTTTCCGATCGCACCATAACCTTCGATCGGCAGATAACCGGCGCTATCACGCTCGTGACTGATCGGCCGTGGCATCAGACCTCCTTCATTTGGAATACACACGAAAATGGACGGCTCGCCCAATCCTTCTGTATTGCGCTATGTTTCCGCAAGCCGCATGCACATAGGCTTTACCCTGTCCGAATGGACAGGTAAGATTGGAACTGTCGAACGATACGCACCGACATAATGCTTCGTATGCTCAAACTGTTCAGCTATGCATACCGCATGGTGGAGAGCAGAACGCTGTCGGGCCCGGCGGTGTTTATGAGCAACGCGGCAGCATGGACCGACCCGGACGGGGATGGCCGTGTCGAGTCCTGCGGGGGTTCGGATACAGTGAACTCGGAGGAGGTCACTCAGGGGAACGCTCATCAGCGCAATGGCGCGCGGATCTCAAGAGTCAGTCATGTTTGGAACTGCTACACTGTTGAGCAGTGATCCAACTCGGCCCAGGTACATATTTCTCACCCAGAATGAGGAGAGCAATGAACAAGGTGTTGACACGCCTGTCGTTGGTCATGGTCCTGATGCTGCTCGTATCAATGCTCGCCGCCTGTGGTGGTGGTGGCGACGATGATGATGACAGCGGCGACGACAAGGCCACGGTAACCGCGACATCCGGAACAGGCGACGACGACGACGCAACGCCAACGACGGCTGGCTCGGCGTCAACGCCACGACCGATTGCGCCGACGCCGACGACGGCAGCCAGCCCCGAACCAACGGCAACCGTCGAGCAGGGTGCTTCCGGCGATCCAATTGCCGTTGACGCGCTCTGGTTCGCCAGCGACGGCCAGTCCGTCCAGGGTGGCACCAGCCAGGTTGTCGTGTCAGTGGAGTCGAAAGAAGGCCAGGATCTCCGCGTCGGCTTCTTCGAGTCAGAAGTCGGTGGCTCCGGCCCACAGTGGCGAGCTGCCGGCTGGATGGCCGTCATCACTGCCTCACTGCTGATCGGCAACGACCCGTCCAATTATGAGTTCTCCTTTGACGTTGCCGGACGGATTGACGGTCCGTCTGCCGGCGCGCTGATGACGATCGCCGTCCTCGCCGGATACCTCGGTGACGAAGTCGACCCGACGGTGACGATGACCGGTACGATCAACCCGGATGGGACGATCGGCCCGGTCGGTGGTATCCCCCACAAAATCGAAGGCGCTGCTGCAGCCGGCAAGACGACCGTTCTTGTCCCAGGCGGCCAACGCTACGATTACGACTATGCCCTCGGCCAGTCGGTCGACCTCGTTCAGGTCGGCCAGCAGCACGGCGTCCAGGTCCGTCTCGTCTCCGACGTCTACGAGGCATACCAGGCACTGACCGGCAGCGAACTCCCTGCCCCGGTCAGCGCTGGAGAAGCGTCGTTCCCACCGTCCGCGTTCGATAAGTACCGCGCTGGTGCGACGAACTGGTACGCCATGTACCAGGCGGAAGTCTCTGACTTCTACGCCTTGCCAGCCGATGTCCAGGAATACCGGCTTGA
>JBGSWU010000085.1:0-8309 GCA_041751795.1 Thermomicrobiales bacterium | reverse complement strand
CACATCTGAGATACCTCGAGTCCCACCTCCTGCGCAGCGGCGGGAGCGGGAGCATCGGACGCCGTATTACGATTATGATTCCCAGCCATACGTGTCCCAGGTCAAAGTGTCTAGCTCAAAAGCGCAGGTCTGGCTGCTTGCGGCACTCTCGTTCGTTTTGTTCCTCACGCTGGTCTTGGGCGCGTTCTTTACGATGACGGTTGTCAACGACCGTAACAATCAGATTGCCGACCTTGAAGACGACGCGGCTGCACTCATTGGTGAGAAGCAGGCGCTCACTGGCCAAGTCACGACAATAACGACTGAGCGCGACGATGCCCGCACCGCCATCACTGATCTCGAAGGGGATGTCGGCGAACTCGAACGACAACTCAGCCAAGCGCGAGGCGACGCATCACGAGAACAAGGCCGGGCGAATTCTGCTGAAGCGGTTGGCGGCGTGCTGGCACAGGTGATCCTTATTGATGATCAGATTCACCAGCAGTTCGCCATCTTGGTCACTACCGTCGATTCCATGTACACAAACTTCGTGAATCGCTACTACAGCGCAGCCGCACGCGACATGGATACCGTCACCGCCGCATTCGGCGATCTTGACCGACTGTTCGTCCAGCGTGACACGCTGATGGGGCAGTTGCAGTGAGTAGACGTCCTGACCAGTCAAGTAGCGCAACAACGGTCGTTCTCGTAGGAATTCTCCTCGTGAGTGTCATCGCGTTGCTCGGTATCGGCTTTCTTCTCGTGCGAAGCACCACCGGGGATTCCGACCCGGATCGGGAAGCCGCCATTTCTCTAACCGCGACGACCGCGACAGTGGCAATCCCGACAGAAACGCCGTCCGAAGGCGAGATCGTCCGCCGGGCGGTCGAGAGCATCGTCAAAGTCTACGCCCCTCAGTCACAGGGCACCGGATTCAACTACGAGGTCATCGGCATCGACACCTTCTTCGTTACCAATGCACACGTCATTGGTGACGCCCAACAGGTCACTATTGTCGGATCAGATGGAATCGAGCATGTAGCTGACGTCTGGATGGCTGATATGTCGCGTGATCTGGCCATCGTGCGTGTTGCAGGAATAACCGATATCCCAGCACTTCCCCGCGGAGATGCCGACGCATTAGCCCTGGGAGACGATCTCTATGTGATCGGCTATGCACTCGGTGGCGATCTGCTTGGCGATCCATCACTCAGCCGAGGCATCGTTTCGGGCCGTCGGTTACTCGGGGAAATTGATTACCTCCAAACCGATGCTGCGATGAATCCCGGCAATAGCGGTGGCCCGGTCATCAATGCGTCCGGTCAGGTCGTGGGTATTGCGACAGCGGCCATCCGCGATTCGAACGGTCGAGTGATCGAGGGGATCAACTTCGCCATCCCGATCAACGCCGTTGGAGCAGTGCCCGAATCACCAATGACCGGATCAGGGACTTCTCCAATCGTCGTGCCGACTCGTGACCCGGTGACACGTCCTGACATCGACCCAATCCCGACGCCAACGCCACGTCCAACGGCAACACCACGACCGTCGACGGCTGGTCAAGGAGTGCCAAGCGAAGGAAATGTCCTCTATAACGTTCCGCTCTCAGAGTGGCGGAGTGAGGAACATTACTCCGGAAATGGCTGGACAGCGGCGACCTCAAACTCGCTGAACATTGGCGTCTATGGCGTCGGCGAACAGCGCACTGTCGGTGTCTGGACGGATCGCGATGGCTTGGGCGACATCAGTGCGTCAGTCGAAGTACGGGCACTCAATCCCGGGAATGAATCGTCGGCTTGCATCAGCGTCCGGCATAGCGTCGATTTTGGGGACTACTCGCTGTGTATCACCGGTGATGGGCAGACTCGCGCAACCTATGATTACGCTGACTCACAAGGCAATTGGCATAGTGAAACGCTGCTGAGAACGGCCCTGCGTAGCGAAGCACGTGCCGCAAATCAGTGGAACGCACTTAAAGTCTATGCCCGAGGCGACGAACTCTGGTTCGTCGTCAACGACCGAGTCGTCGGGACGGTTCAACACGGCGCGCGCTCGTCTGGCTCGGTCGCACTTTACGTCACCAACTGGGACGCCGAGACCACCGCCTTCGACTTCAAGAACTTGATTGTCCGGGTAGTACGATGACCGGACGCGGGAACGGGTCGCGAACTCCCGCCGTCGTCATTCTCGTTGTCGTCCTCTGCGTCAGCGTCGTGGCATTGCTCGGCGTCGGGATCTTGTTGATTCGAAGTGCGACGGACGACTCGACTCGGGAGCAGAGTGCAGTCGTGCCTTCTGCTGCTTCCGATTCGCAGACTCCGACCACAACTGCAACGTTGACTGAAATTGAGATCGTGCAGCAGTCCATCCGCAGCGTCGTCCATGTCCGTACCGATCGTTCGACGGGAACCGGCTTCATTTACGAGATCGCGGGCGTCGATACCTACGTCGTGACGAATGCCCACGTGATCGGCAATGCGCAACAGGTCACCGTTGTGAGTTCCAACGGGACCGAGCATGTGGCCGATATCTGGATGATGGACGAGATGCTCGATCTCGCGATGCTGCGCGTGGGTGGACTAACCGAGATCACTCCACTTCCGCGTGGAGATGCGAATCAACTCGAACTCGGCACGCCAGTCTATGTCATCGGCTACGCGCTCGGGAGCAATCTCTTGGGTGATCCGTCGATCAGCCGAGGCATTGTGTCAGGACGCCGGCTCATCGGCGAGGTCGAATACGTGCAAACCGACGCGGCGATGAATCCCGGCAACAGTGGAGGCCCGGTCATCAACGTGTCGGGCGAGGTCGTGGGTATCGCAACGATGGGTATCCGTGACGTCAACGGACAGCCCATCGAGGGAATCAACTTTGCCATCCCGATTAATGCCGTTGGTTCTATCCCAGACTCTCCGCAGACGGGATCGAGCGAATCACCGGTAATCGTGCCAACACGTGAGCCAGTGACACGACCTGACATCGACCCGATCCCCACACCAACGCTCCGACCGGCTCCCACCGCAACGCCGCGTCCATCGTCTGAAAACAGGAACACGACGCTGGTCGATGCCGATGACTTCACCGGAGGAACGAACGGGTCGTTACTCGTCTTGCCTGCGGACGCTCATCTCTTTGCCGTTAGAAACGGCATGCTGTCAGTGTCGCTTCCAGCGGGAGACGAGGAATATTTTTTGGCATATTCGCCCATCTCAGACGGCCTGCGAGACGGGACGGTGACGGCGAGGATCGCACTCGATGGCACTGACTCCGGCGGCGTCATGGGACGAGCGAAATTGGACAACGACGGAAACCTCATCAACGCCTATGCCTGCCTGATCCGCAGTGCACCGAACGCACGTGGGTTTGGCTGTTACCGGCGAAACAATTATGAGTGGACGATGCTGGCGTCACAGGATTCCGACGCCATCATACCCGGCGCGTGGAACGATGTTGAACTTCGGATCGTCAGCGGAGGTATCGAATTCATCGTCAATGGCCAGCGTATCTTTTCGTGGCGTGACACCGATCCGCTTGAGGGGGGACGCTGGGGAGCGTATCTGCGGCGCTACGATGGCTCAGGAGGTTCGTCGATTTCCTACGACTTTATCCGGATATACCAATATCAGTAGATCGCGGCGAACGCAGACCAATGCCACCGCCAGAAATCGTATGGCACGACACCGATCTCATCGGGTACCTGCTGCTGGTGCTCCATGACCGTAACGTCATACAGCGCCCACTGCCTCGGGCGGTCCTTCGCTGAGCGTGATGGCGACGCATCGACGGCATTGAGCATTCCAATCATGTTCGTCGTCTGCCATAACGAATCGACGTGGTGCCCACGTCTATCGCACCCGATAATACACGACGCCCGGCTCAGACGATCACCCATCCCGTGCACCGTCGTCTGGTAGGCTCTCGTGCGATGACTAGACGATTGATAGACGCACAACTTCTAAGATCAAAGCCATTTCTGGCGCTGCTTCTGCTGGCGATTGTTGTCGTCGGATGCAGCGGTCCGGAAGATGGTGAGTCCTCGCCAACCGGAACGACGAACGTGGTGCCAACGATCACGGCGACGACCTCAGCACCTGCGCTCCCGACCGATACGGTCACCGCTGCAGCAACAGAAGCGTCGTCAACTGCGACGCTGGAGCCTGTCACCCCAACACTGTCACCGACCATTGAATCCGTGGAGACGACGTGTGCGACGGGCGTCGATCTGGTCGGGTATTCCGATGAACTCAACAAGGTCGAGGTCGAGGGCGAAACGATCGGCGGGTTGTCTGCTTTGGCGTGGACCGGAGATGGCGACACGTACTATGCGCTGTCCGATCGCGGCGGCTGGGTTTATGTCCTCGATTTCCCGCTCGCTGGCGACCCGGAAGTCGCTTCAGTACTCCGGCTACAGGACTCGTCGGGTGAGCCGGACAACTCCATCGACGGCGAAGGATTGGTGATTCTCCCGAACGGCGATCTGCTGGTGTCGTCGGAAGCGGAACCATCGATTCGCCAGTACACGTCGGATGGGGAATTCGTCGCCGAACTGCCGGTGCCGGACATGTTCCTCGTCGAACCTGACGGTCAGGCGATCGGCAATCGGACGTTTGAGTCGCTCGCACTTTCACCGTCCGGGGAGCACCTCTTTACTGCCGTTGAGCAACCACTCCTTACAGACGGGTCGACCGACGACGGCCTGCGCCGGATTCGCATCCAGCAGTACGATTTGATCGACGGCGCATTCCAGCCTGCTGCAGCGTACTTCTACCTGGCAGAAGCCGACCAAGGTGTCTCGGAGATTACCGCGATCGACGATGATGAGATCCTCGTCTTGGAGCGTGGGCTGTCGTTGTTCTCAGGGTTCAGTGCCCGTGTGTTCCGGGTGTCACTAGGCGACGCTAGGGACGTGTCGAAGATTGAGGGGCTGGCGGATTCCGATGCGCAGCCTGCGACGAAGAACCTTCTCATTGACATTGCCGATTGTCCTGCCGGGGACGAAGCCGTCATCGATGGGATTAACCCTCTGCTGGAGAACTTCGAAAGCATGACGTTCGGACCGCAACTTTCCGATGGCAGACGATCGCTGTTCATCGGAAGCGACGACAACTTCCAGTCATTTCAAGTGACACGCTATCTGACGCTCGCCGTTGATCCAGGTCAGTTCTGAGCGCAATACCCGGGTACGTCGGGCAGCGCACGTCGTGACCTGACCGGGGAAACACTGATAGCTGACGGTCAACACCAACGGCGAGCACTACGATGAATCTGTGCTGTCCTATGCGTCTGCGTCTGAATCATCGTCAGCATTGACCGCCTTACGCGCTCCGGTTGGCCGCAGTGATGCGACGTAGTCAGCCAGGTCTGCTGAGAGTTGCTCGCCGAAGCCAGAGATCGTCAGCATTGTCACCTTTCCCTTGCCGACGTTGGCCTGCACCAGAATCTCAGCCGTAACGCGCGGCAGGACACCCTCGCGCCCACCCATGACGAATACCTGGTTGGGACGACCAGTCTTTCCCGATCGATAGCCACGCTCCTTGAAGAATGCAATCGCGGCGTCCATCACTTCGTTGGCAGGCGCTCGGGAAACGGCCTTCTTCTGGAACGCTGTCCGTGACATCTCAGCGGTAATGCGAATCCGTTCGTCGCTCATGTTGATCGTGGCTGCGAGTAATGCTCATCGTCCACGCTGTTTTTACCCTTCGACAACCCACGAGTCGCCAGGTGCCATCACGATGCACTTCGCGTTCGTTTCTTCTTCGACCTTCTTCTTAAATGCTTCGGCGTCTTGCTGGATTGGCGGGAAGGTGTTGTAGTGGCTGGGGATGACGACCTTCGGTCGCAGAAACTTGACGGCGCGGACGGCATCGTCGGGACCCATCGTGAAATAGTCACCAATCGGGATGATCGCGACGTCGATCCCCTCGTCGCCGATCAACTGCATGTCGAGGAACAGCCCCGTATCGCCAGCGTGGTAGATTGCCTTACCTGCCATTCGGACAATCATCCCGGCTGGTTGGCCGAGCGGGCCACCCTCGGAGTGGGCCGAAGTGTGCCAGGCTGGGGTGAGTTTGACCGTCCCGCCATCGAATTTGGCAGTGCCACCATAGTTCGGTGTAACCGTTTCGCACCCCTTCGAGGCCAGGAACCCGGCCAGTTCGACCTGCGCAACGACTGGCGCGCCGGTCCGATCGGCCAGTTTCACCGTGTCACCGACGTGGTCGTCGTGGGCATGGGTGACGAGAATCGTCGTCGGCTCGATGTCCTCGGCCTTGATCGTCGCGGCCGGGTTGCCGGTGATGAACGGATCGATCGCGATGACTTTCCCGTCGGCCTCGAACGTGAAGGCGGAGTGGCCGATGTACCGAATCGTAATCGGCGGCTGCTCCGGTTGTTCCTGCTCTGATTCGCTCATCCGTGCGGTCCTCCCAGATTCATGTTCATGTCATGTCATGTCGATCGTTCGTCCGCGCCACCGATTCGTCAGTCCGACGGACGATGCCGGAATCGTTGGCGAAGCATTCATTCGAACCATGGCATGCACGGGTCATGCCGTTGTGTCTTCCATTCTAAGGGGAACACGAAGGGGAGGGACGAATTCCCTCCCCTTTGCTCACACAACCTCGATCGACTAGTTCGTGGGAAGCCGCGTGATCGTGACTCGCGCGACAGGATCAGTCCAGCCGTGTTCGTCAACCGACAGCTCACCGTCGCCCTGGATACCCGGGTGATGGGTGATCATCGACGGTGGAGACGTTGCAACACCCTCGTCGTCATTACCATCCGGGTCGCCCATCAATGGCATTGGTCCCAATCCGCTGCACGGATCAACGATGTCTTCACTGAGTTCGGTATTGTCCTCCACGCCGGCATCGTAGCCGTCGAGCGTGTACGTCATCGTTCCGTTCGAGGGCAGCATGACCGAATCCAGTCCGAGGAAGCCATCGTTCGTGCAGATCAGCATCGTCGCCAGAGACAGCAGATCGCCGGGCATCGCTGTGATCTCGAACGTCACGGTATCCGTGAACGTCATGCCGTCCACCATCGCCTCAACACCATTTGGCGTGAGCGGCATTCCAACATTGACTGCGTCGGTCACCATATCCGAGCCGCCAACGAGGTCGAACATCGGAATCTGGTTACCGCCCTGAGCGATCGCCGCCAGTTCGTCCGAGGCGAGTTCACCCACCTGGAACATTCGCACGCCGTCACCGTGTGTCGCCGCGACCGGCGGCGAGAACGGCTGGCCGTTCGTGAGGTTCTCGATTGTCACCTGGTACGTCGCAGTGGTCGACTCCGACCCTTCGAGAAGTTCAGCACCGACTCGACGCAACAGCACCTGCTGGCCAGGCTCGTTATCCGGATGCAGCTCAAACGTCGCTCGCTCGAACCACTGGGTCAACACGGTGTCGCCGTCCATGTTCGTTTCCATCATCGGCTCTGACAACGGATAGCCGAAGAGGAGGAGCGACTCGCGGAAGGAGATGCCAGCGTCGCCATACTCCAGACCGTGGCTGCTCCAGTAGTCCCAGAACATCGGTGCGACCGAATGGCCGGTCTCAGCGACGAAGTGGGGATCGCTTGGGTTGCCCATCTCGAAACTCATCCAGTCTCGACCATGCAAATCGAGGACCTGGGCACCGAGTCGTCCCAGCAGGACATGGTAGACCGTGCCTGCATTTTCAGGATGTAGTTCGAAGCGCTGGCGCTCGAAGTACTGGCTCAGATAGGTTTCGCCAGTATCCGGGTTCTCTTGGTCCATCGCATCGGTCATCGGGAAGCCGAAGACCGGCAGGCCGCCGTTTGCCTCCCAGAACGCGAGGAAGTCACCACACAGGCTGTGGCCCGTTTCCGGGAACTGCATGCAGTCGCCATTGCCGCCATCAACACGGGTGACGGTCACCATCGCGACCGGATCGGTCCAGCCATGCATGACAGCGTCGAGTTCACCGTCGCCCTGGATACCTGGGTGATGAGTGATAACGTCGGCTGGTGTCGTCGCCACGCCTTCGTCTTCGTTACCATCCGGGTCACCTGCCAGCGGCATTGGTCCGAGACCGCTGCACGGATCGACGATGTCCTGGCTGAGTTCGGTGTTGTCTTCTCGGCCAGCGTCGTACCCGTCGAGTGCGTACGTCACCGTTCCGCTCGCGGGCAGCGCGACCGAGTCGAGACCGAGGAAGCCATCGTTGGTGCAGATCAGCATCGTGGCAAGCGACAGAACGTCGCCCTGCATCGCCGTAATCTCGAACGTCACCGTATCCGTAAAGGTCATCCCATCGACCATCGCTTCAACACCGTTCGGTGTCAGCGGCCGCCCGACATTCACGGCA
>JBGSWU010000084.1:0-10969 GCA_041751795.1 Thermomicrobiales bacterium | reverse complement strand
GCATAGCGTGCAACGCCTGGTAGCCACGGGATCGCGGCATGATCGATATCGATTGCAACGCCACTCTTGACCGCGACCTCGGTCGCGTGTCCGAGTAGTCCAAAGCCGGTGATATCGGTGCAGGCATGCACGCCAATGTCCCGAGCGAGTCGCGATCCGGCCATGTTCAGAAGCAACATGCTTTCGACCGCGGCGTTTGCGTCGTCGTCGGTCGCGGCCTGCTGCTTGATTGCCGTGGTGATGAGTCCGGTCCCAAATCGCTTCGTGACGAACAGCCGGTCGCCTGGCATCGCGTCCGCCTTGGTCAGGATGACACGCGGGTCAATTCTGCCCGTGACGACTAATCCATATTTTGGCTCGGCGTCGGTCACGGTGTGACCGCCAGCGATGACGATGCCTGCTTCCTGCGCCTTATCGGCACCACCGCGGAAAATCTCCGAAAGGATCTCAAGCGGCAGGTCGTCCGGATAGGCAGCGATGTTGAGCGCGAACATCGGCTCGCCACCCATCGCAAACACGTCCGACAGCGAGTTTGCAGCCGCAATCGCCCCGTACAGATACGGGTCATCGACGACTGGCGGGAAGAAATCGACCGTCTGGACGAGCGCTAGATCATCCGATACCTGATAGACGGCGGCATCGTCGCTTGTTTGCAAGCCAACGAGAAGGTTTGGATCGTTCCGCTTCGCCAGCGGTGCAAGTACCTGCGCCAGGGCCCCTGGCGCGAGTTTGGCCGCTCAGCCAGCGCAGGCTGCCAGCGTCGTCAGCCGGATCTGATCGCGAGTCTGCATGAATCCTCCATGATATGTCGGTGTGGCAACGACGTGATGCTGATTACTGAGCAAGGATACCTGTCAAAAGGTTGCGAGGGCGTCGCCGCCCTCACAACTGGTGAATCCGCTAAAAGAGGACATTCTCCAACCGGCGCTGGTAGTCGCGAGTAATTGTCGAGTCCATACCGAGGATCTCGAAGATGGCCAGCATCGCCTTCCGAGCAGCGCCGTCTTCCCAGGCCTTGTCGGCACGAACCGATTCGAGCAGTTCGGTCAAAGCAGCGATGTAATCTTCGCGGGCAGCGAGCATGACTCCCCAGCGATAGCGAGTACGAGCGTCACGTGGGTTCGCGGTGGCTTCAGATTCCAGATCCTCATCCTTGTGCCGCGCCGCGTACCCTTCAAGAAATATCCGGTGACGGAGAACCTTTGCCTGACGATCCGCCGGAATGCGCTTTAGCAGCCCATCGGCTTCGTCGCGGTCACTGCGCGCGATCAGGATCGTTGAAAGACCAATAATCGCCTTCGGGTCGTCAGAGCCCGTCGAAAGAATGTCGCGGAAGCGCGCTTCAGCACCGGCGGTATCGCCACTCGCGAGCAGTTCTTCAGCTTCCGCCGCAGCACGATCTGCCGCCGTCGGCGCGAGCGACTGGAAGAAAGCGCGAACCTGTGGCTCCGGCAGCGCACCAGTGAATTCGTTGACGACTCGTCCATCGCGGAACGCCTTTACTGCTGGGATGCCCTGGACACGGTACTGTCCCGCAGATTGCTGGTTCTCATCGACATTCAGTTTGGCGACAACGACATCACCTTTGAACTCTCCGGCAACCTTCTCGATAGTGGGACCAAGCGTCCGGCACGGACCACACCACGGTGCCCAGAAATCGACCACGACTGGGCGGTGCTTCGACTCCTCAATCACCGCAGTCTGGAAGGTCTCGTCGGTGATATCGATCACATGTTGTTCGATGGCCATACATGACACCTCGTCTGTTGATTCAACTGCTCGTTCAAATCCTTGTTCCTGTTATTGTAGAACGTTGCGGTCGATTTCCTGATTCCTGCAATGGTCAATCTGTCGCGGCACGCCACCGGCGGTGATAATACGCGTAGTGTGTTCAACGATGTCGAAGGTGAAGGGAACGTCGATGCCAATCTCGAGTGATGAACTGGTCGCTATTGCACTGGAACTGGGAGGAATGGACCGGCTGCCAGGCGATTCAGCGGTCCAGGTTTCGGGGAGCGGCATGCAGCGGCTGATGTTCGGGATCGATATCGGTGCCGCCGAGCTGTTGCTGGCCCGGCAACTTGGGATGGATGGCGTCATCGCTCATCATCCGGCGGGCGGGGCTGCGACACTGCATTTTCCCGAAGTTTTGACTCGTCAAATCGAGTTATTGACTGAGCATGGTGTCCCGGTCGATGGCGCGCGCGAAGCCACCCAGCCGTTGATCTCTCGGTCAATGATGAGTGCGCACGCTTCAAACTTCGACCATGTTCCCTCGGTCGCGCGACTCCTCGGGATGCCACTCTGCAACATCCACCTGCCGCTCGACGAACTTGGCCGACGAATGATGGTCGAGACGGTTGACGAGCATCTAACAGCGCTCGACCGGGCACCGCTCGTTCAGGATGCGATCGATGGACTCCTGAAACTCCCTGAACTCGCCAACGCCCAGACGAGCATCATGGTCCCTGTCGGAGCATTCGACAACCCGCTCGGAAAGTTCGCTGTCATCCACGGTGCCGGGACGAACGGCGGTGCGCGGATCGCGCAAGCGCTCTTCAACCACGGCGTCGGAACGGTGCTGTACATCCACTGTGCCGCCGATGAGGTAGCCCGGCTTCGTGAGTCATCGGCCGGCACCGGCGGGAACCTGATCGTGTCCGGGCATATTTCCAGCGACATGATCGGCATCAATCGCTATGTCGCAGCGATCGAGGAGCGAGGCATCGAGGTTGTCAGGATGAGTGGCTTATAGCTATCGCATTTCAGTCGGCAAACATGGGGCGTTTGACGGCAATCCGATTCGATGCTAAAAAAAGGGGGTTCGATTAGGCCTCCACCTAAGTGAGCCACTCATGACATCATCACCGAAGCAATTGCAGTGGATGAAACGGGTCCAGGTGCCTGGCAGCACGAAGGTCGACGCGCCGACGCCGCGTGAGCGACTCGTTGCCGCACTGGCAGAACGCCCGAGAACTGTGGCGCAACTCGCCCAGGAGTTCGGTCTGGCACAGCCAACGATGCTGGACCAGGTACGTCGTGCGCAGCGCGACGGGCTGATCGTCGAAGTCGAAGTTCCCATCGAGCAGCGCCGGACGACAGGTGAACGCTACTACGCCCCAACCGTGCCGGTGATCCGTCAAACCGATCGAGAACTTTTGGAACCGGCATGCAGGGCGCTTGCATCCGAGATGGCGAATGCCGTGGCGGAACAACGCGGCGATCTTCTTGCTGCATTTGCCATGACCCATCTCGCTCGGGATGGATGGGAGTTCGCCGACCTTTGGCCCTACATTCATGAGATGGTCTTTCGACTCACGCTCGAACAGATAGACGATGTGGCAGCACTGGCGACCGCCACCAGCCATGGACTCGCCTGGGTTGAAGAGGTTCCAGACGATGGAGAGACAGAGTTCAGTGACTACAGACAGGAAGAGGGGATTGCATGAAGATCGCCGTCGCAGGCAAAGGTGGATCTGGCAAGACAACGATCGCTGGAACGTTGGCGCGCATCATCGGTCAAAAAGGACAGCGAGTACTGGCGATTGACGCCGACCCGAATCCAAACCTCGCCGTCAGTCTGGGAGTCGATCGCCTGATTGCGGCGGACATCAAACCCGTTCCGCATTCGTTCATCCACCATACCGAGGACGAACACGGGCGCTACTCGGTTGGCATGACCGTCACGCCTGAGAAAATCATCGCCGATTACGGTACCCAGGCACCTGACGATGTCACGCTCCTGCTGATTGGACGTGTCGAGCCAGACCAGGCGGGCGCTGGCTGAAACTGCAACGCGCATACCACGGTCCGTGGTATTCTCGAACACCTCGATCCCAGCCAGGCACCACTGACGGTCACCGACATGGAGGCGGGCCTCGAGCACCTCAAACGCGGCACACTCGAGCATGCCGAAACGTTGCTGATCGTCGTCGAACCGTACTTCAAATCGCTGGAAGCCGCTGGCAGGATCGCTGAACTGGCGCGCAACCTTGGCGTTCCTGATGTCTTCGCCGTCGCCAACAAGGTCCAATCACCACGCGACGACGCAGCCATCCGCGATTACTGCACCCCTCGCAATCTCCAGGTCCTCGCAACTGTGGAATATGACGCCGATATCGCGGAAGCGGAGCGGCAGGGGCGATCTGTCATTGATATCGCTCCCAATTCACCAGCCGTCGTAGTGCTGACCGATCTGGCCAAGCAGATGATGGGACGACACACCGTATCCAGCCACGCCGCAGGGTAGGACCGTCAGGAGGCTGCAGATGGACGAAGATCCCGATCGCACGCGACGTGATGAGTCAGCGCAACGAAGGGTTGACGAGCAAGATATGCCTGAGGATGCAGTGGAAGCTGGTTGGCAGGAACACGTGACATCCCCGGTCGCGGCGACCGAAGGTTCCCTCGACGCTTCGAGTGCTGAAAACGCCGGGAACATCACTGGCACTGGCCAGATGCTGGAAATCGAACGCAGACCACACCCGCTCGGACCACTGGAAAAAGTGTACGCATTCTGGATGGCGGGGATGAGTTGTGACGGCTGCTCGATCTCCGTCCTCGGCGCGACCCAGCCGTCGGTCGAGTCGCTCCTGCTTGGTTCGATACCGGGCATTCCGAGGGTGATCCTCCATCATCCGGTGCTCTCAGTCGACGCCGGAGAAGCGTTCGTCAAGCATTTTGAGGACGCCTGGCACGGAAAACTCGACGCACCCTACGTCATCATCCTGGAAGGGTCAGTCCCCGACGAGCGGCTTTCAGGTGACGGTTGGTTTTCCGCAATGGGAACCGGCGTGATCAACGAACATGGAGCTGGTTCACCAACGTCGATGAATGACTGGCTATCGCGCCTCGCACCCAATGCAGCGGCGGCGTTCGCGATCGGAACATGCGCTACCTGGGGCGGTGTACCTGCGGCTGCCGGCAACCCAACCGGATCGATGAGCCTGATGGATTTCCTCGGCAAAGACTACCGGAGTGCGTTCGGCTTGCCCGTCATCAATGTGCCAGGTTGCGCGCCACAAGGAGACAATTTCACCGAAACCGTCGCCGCCGTGTTGCTGTTCCTGCAAGGCATTGGCCCACTGCCTGCCTTCGATGAACTTGGTCGGCCAGCATGGCTATTTGGTGAAACCGTTCACCGTAACTGCCCGCGCGCGGGATACTACGAGGAGGGAGTATTCGCCGAGCACTATGGTGACAAGGAATGCCTGGTGGACGTCGGCTGCTGGGGTCCGGTGGTCCAGTGCAACATCACGTCACGGGGCGCAATCAACCATGTTGGCGGATGCATGAATGTTGGTGGCGCCTGTATCGGCTGCACCATGCCGGGCTTCCCAGACAAGTTCGCGCCGTTCTACAAAGCTCCACCTGGATCGCTGGTGTCTGGAACGACGTCTCGCGTCGTCGGCGGTGGGATCCGCAAGTTGCGCCAGATTAGCCAACGCGACCGCAACCGGACACCACTCTGGGACAAGGAACACGCCGTCCCAAGTGGTTGGGCGCGCCACAAGGGGCAACCGACGATTGCCGGGAAAGCAGCGCATTACTTCTACGAAAAACTGCAATATGCAGGCTCTGAGCGGCCGGGCCGCACCAGCGAGGACGAGAAGTTCTCGAAGTAACGTCGTTGTGAATGGATGAAGGAGGCGGGCGGAATGGACGATCACAACAGTAGTTCTGCCGACACCTGGTGGATGCTCTCGCTGACGATCGGCGCTGTCGTCGTCGCTGTCGTCGCCGCACTGTTACTGCGCATCATCCGCGCGGCTCAGAGCATCGATGGCTATGCGTCCGACATCTGGGACGCTGGTCAACAAATTGCTGGAAACACTGCATCGATCTGGATGCTTGGAAGCACGAATGCAGTGGCCGGGCAGATCCTTGAAACGGCCAAGTCAATCGATGGGCACGCTGCAGCAATCGACCAGGCGTTGAACGGCGCAAAAGACACAGCGCCTGTCGCTGGGGATGAGTAGAAATACGGAGGTAACGCTCATGCGACGCATCCTGATCATTCTCTCATTGACCGAAGTCCTGACACTTGTTGCGGCTTTGGCAGCGGCGCTGATCCAGATTGGCAATTCGCTGGTCAGTATCGAGAAGAACCTTGCGAAGGTGACAATGGGCGTCCGAGCGATCGACTCCCAGACAGCACCGCTCGAAGGACATATCGAGCAGATCAACGGAGGGCTGACACTCGTCGGCCAGGGGTTAGGCTCGGTTGATGAGCATCTTGCGAACGTCGAAGCGGCGTTGACACAGGGGTAAGGGGTCTAAAGCATGTGCTTCAAGAACCTGCCAGTTGAATTCGACGCCGACGGCAAGGCGTATCTCCGGGAAGGCGTCTCGAACCCGTATGAGTACACGCCGCGGAAGGATCTGACCGACGCCCAGATCACCGATCTGCTGACCCGCAACGGTCATCTCAAGGAAGTCAATTTCGACCCCGTCACGCGTGTTGCCGGTGCCCTTGCGTTCCACAGCATCACCGACCTTGCCAACCGGCGCGTCGTCGAGACGAATGCCGTCGCGACGCTGTTCCGTGGCTACGAGGTCATCTTGAAGGGCCGCGATCCACGCGATGCGATCTTCATCAGCAGTCGTGCCTGTGGTGTCTGCGGCGGTGTCCACTCGACCTGCTCGGCACTGACACTCGAAATGGCGTTCGGCATCCAGCCACCGCCACTCGGGATCATCGTTCGCAACATGCTGCTGGCCGCCGAGTTCCTTTACGATCATCCGCTCCACCTGTTCCTGCTGGCAGGGCCGGACTACTCGCAGTCCGCCGTCGAAGCTACGAACCCGGAACTCTGGGAGCGGGCAAAGGGCGAATCAACCCAGCACGGCGGTGTCCACGGGTATTCGACAATCGGCGCAATCATGACCGATCTCAACCCGCTTTCAGGCAGCCTGTATCTCGAAGCACTGCACATGACCCGTGTCGCGCGCGAGGCGTATGTCATCCTCGGCGGCAAGTACCCCCATCCCGAAACGATTGTGCCCGGTGGTATCAGTACGACGGTGACATTGACGACGTTCAACGAATACTATTCACGTCTCGTCAAACTCTTTGATTACTCGAAGAAGGTCGCGCTCCTCTGGGATGATGTCTTCGATTTCTTCCTGCGGGCAAACCCCGAGTACGCCAAGGTCGGCGCACGACGCAAGAATATGATCGACACCGGCCTCTGGGACGACCCCGAGCTGTATGACACGACCTACGAGAACTGCAACACGTGGGGCAATGGCCGGTGGGCCAGTCCGGGCGTCCTCGTCGATGGTGAACTGGTAACGACCAACCTGCAGGACATCAATATCGGCATTGAGGAATTTGTCGAGCACTCGTTCTACGAAGGCTGGGACGGAGGGCGTTTCCCGACCGATCCGGCAGGCGGGCCGCTCAGCCCGAACCATCCGTGGAACAAAGAAACCAAGCCCCGGCCACAGGGGATCAACTGGAAAGAAAAGTACACCTGGGACACCGCTCCGCGTTGGGACCGGATGGCGATGGAAACCGGACCCTACTCGCGGATGTGGAACACGGCAGTTGCCCAGAAGATGCCGCGAAGCGAGTTCATCGAGGCAACGGGTCACAGCCTCAAGATGCAACTCCCCAAGGCGATGACACCCGAACTTGAGTTGGAATGGCACGTTCCGAACGACTGGAACGCGCTTGAGCGCAATCGTGCTCGTGCCTACGCCTGCGCCTACACCGCGCTGGTTGCGATGGACAACTGGCTACGTGGCATGAAGATGCTGCGCGACGGCGCGGACACCGCTGTCAGTACACCGTTCGAGATTCCACGGCGCGGAACGCAGATCGGGGTCGGATTCTGGGGAGCTGGTCGTGGGTATCTCACGCATCACGGCGTCTTTGAGAACGGCAAGATCAGCAATTACCAGATCGTGACGCCGTCGACATGGATGGCGTCACCACGTGACCCATTCGGCAATATGGGGCCGTACGAAGAGGCAGTGCTGAATACGCCGCTGCTGGAAAGCTTCGATCGAGACGAGGATTTCAAGGGGATCGACATCCTGCGCGCAATTCGCTCGTTTGACCCATGTATGCCGTGCACGACACACGTCTACGCTGGCGACCACACGATTGTCCGCGAGGTCAATACCTGTGCCTGTGGTGTGGAATAGCGAGGGGAACGTTGGACCGCATCAACAAGCAGGCGCAACAATATCCTCGGGCTGACGAGAACGATCGACTGGCACAGCGAACGCTGATCGCCGGTGTTGGCTATCGAAACCTGCGCGACCTGTCTGCCGGAAATGCGGTGGTTGATGCACTGGAATCTCTCGACTGGCCTGCCGAGGTGGAAACCGAGGACTTGTCCTATGGCCCGATGGACGCCATCTTCCGCCTGCGTGAAGCGCGGTTCGACAGACTGATCGTCGTCGGCGCGACAGCCCGGCCCGGCAGGATTCCCGGAGAAAGCTATCGCCGCCGATGGCACTATGAGCCGGAGTCCCCAGAGGTCGTTCAGGCGCGAGTTGCCGAAGCAGTGACTGGAGTCATCAGTCTCGACAACCTGCTCGTGATCTGCGCGCATTTCGAGGCACTCCCTGCAGACGTGACCGTCATCGAAATCGAGCCTGAAGACGACGGTTGGGGCGAGGGCTTTTCACCACGCGTGGAACGGGTCGTTGGCAATCTCACGACGCAGTTGCACCAGACTTACGGGAAGAGGGACGCGACATGAGATTCGATCCCTCTGGGAATGCTGTCGATCCGGTCGAGGCGTTGCGATGGCGCGATGAGATTCTAGGCGTTCTCTACTGGTTGCGTGGCGAAGAGATAATGGCGGATGCAGCCGTTGGCGATCTCGGCGGATTTCTCGTCACCGACGCAGACACGCTTCAGTACCACCTTGAACGGCTGACTGCGGAGGGATACCTGCGTCGTGATGGCGACGGAGAAAACGCACGGTATTGGTTGAGCGAAAGCGGTGGTGAGGAAGGGGCGCGTGTCTTTGCTGACGATTTCGCTGAACTGACCGGCGCGGCCCACGGCGAGTGCGGGCCGGGATGCTCATGTCATCGTCATGGCGCGGGGGCGTGCAAGGTTCCGACCGGATGACACCAATGATGCTGCAACCCCCAGACGAACTCGAAGCGCTGGGCAAGTGGATTGGCGATCTCATCCAGGAGTTCGAAGACCACCCCGATAGCGACGTTCGTGACCGCGTCTTCGCGCTGCTCGACGGTGTCGACACGCTCCACCGCGCCGCGCTTGAGCGCATTGTCGCGCTACTGAGGTCTCCGAACGCCGGGGATAGCTGGAACCGGGCGCAGGACGATTCACTGATTCGGACCGTCCTGGCCTTGTACGACCTGGCTCCGGAACATCCACGGAAGCGATTTCCCAAGTCACGTCCCCCGAAGACGACGATCCCATTGATGATGGTACGATCCAGCCCCGCCGACCCGGCCGGCACCAAGTCCCGCCAACCTGAGTGGCGTGATGTCACCGAGGTCTCGGACCTTCCGCCGGCATCGATGACGGGACATCGAATCACGGATGCGCTCATACTCATCTGCAACATCGACGGAAACCTGTTCGCCTACGACGACGCCTGCCCGGATACACCACTTACACTGTCGAATGGTGAACTCGAACGAGATCAGATTGTCTGTCCCTGGCACGGCTGCCGGTTTGATGCTCGGACCGGCGAACGATTGGTGCATCGAGGGACCAATCTGATTCCGTACCCGGTCATCGTTGAAGGAGACTCTGTTCGTGTCGCCGTCAACATGCGCGGATCGACGTGAACGGGTCACGCCGTTTCAGGATACTGATCGCCGGCGTCGGGAATCTGCTGCGTGGCGATGATGGTTTCGGCGTCGAGGTCGCAAGGCGACTGCTTGCCTACCCGCCAGCGGTGCCGGACGCAGACATCACGATCATCGAAACCGGGATTGGCGGTATGCATCTCGTCCAGGAACTGATGTCAGGATACGATGCGCTGGTGATCATCGATGCTATTGAGCGAGGTGCGGAGCCAGGAAGCGTGTTCATCATGGAACCGGTACGCGCCAAACCGCACGAGTGGTCGGTTGAAACTCGGCGCGACTATTTCGCGGATACGCACTACGCCGAGCCAACCCACGCGCTGGCACTGGCCGAGGGCATTGGGGCGCTGCCTGAGCATGTCATCATCGTTGGCTGCCAGGCAGAGATCGTCGACGATTTGATACAGGGAATGACGCCATCAGTCGAACGCGCTGTTGATCTGACGGTTCAGCGCATTCCAACGATCCTTCGGGAACTGATCAACCAGACAGAGAAACACATCGTTCATGGCGATTAACAGGCCAGCAGATGATCGGAGTCGAGCATGTGTGTAGCAATCCCGCGCGAAGTCATTCGTGTCTGGGACGACCGTGCCGAAGTACTCGTCGATGGACAACCGCGCGAAGTTGTATGCGCTGGCTTGCCGGATCTTGAGCCTGGTGACTTTGTCCTTCTCCACGCCAACGCGGCCATCGAGCAGATGACTGCTGAGGAAGCTCGTGAAATGTTGGAATTCATAGCGGCAATGGATGCGATGTTCGACGACCCAGATTCAGAGGATCTGTTCGCTAACGTGCAGTCCTCGATGAACACGACGATGTCATAACTCAAACGATTGACACGTGCATTGGGATGCCGCGTTTTGGCATGACGTTCCACCCGGACGAAAGACTGAAGTTCGATGCCCTGATCGAGCGCGGAATGATTAACGACCTGACCGCTGCCGAAAACGTCCAACTGTCGACCGAGTTCTCTAGCGAACTCGAGAACATGTGGATCGAGGAGGATTCCCCGAATGCCTGATGCAGTTATCCTCGAAGCCACGCGCCCGCTGGCAGGAATGAGCCGGTTCATCCGCTACGCCTTCATGCCCAACCGTCTGCGTTACTGCGGCGGCGACGATAACCGGACACTCTTCGAATATGGAATCGAACAGGCCGTCGA
>JBGSWU010000083.1:0-8354 GCA_041751795.1 Thermomicrobiales bacterium | reverse complement strand
TTGGCCGATGGCGTCCGCTACTTCGACGGTGACGATCTCCTCGCCGTCCTCGACACGCTCGACTCGTTTCGCGCGCTGATTGCCGACAACTCGACCACGCTACGAGCCGCCGTCAGCAAGTAGTCGATCACCTGTCCAGCCGGACAGTCGATTCTGTACCACCCGGCAGTTTCAGTTATACGTACGCAGGACTACCATGTATGGAGTGCCAGAAGTACGTCTTGGCGACCAATGCGCACAACGATAATCGGATGGACCGCCACAACAAGCGCGGAAAGGAGGACAACGTGAATCAACATCGTCACCACGGTATCGCCGTTGGGCTCGCGAATCGCCATCGCGTTGCCTTCGCGACCGCACCGGGAAAGCGACACGAGTACTGAGCCTGCGACAGGCAATGTAACCGTGATCATCGCTGACCCGGGCAATTCGCCCGGGTCGTTTCGTTCCTCGTCTTGTTGCTGGAAGGAGCACCACCGTGCAGCCACGTTCTGACTCGCTCGAAAGCCGTGTCATCCACGGTCCCGTCGTTATCCTCGTTGGTGGGCGCATCAACAGCGGTCGGCCCGGCCCCCGCCGCGACCGCCGTTCACCTGTCACCGACAACACTCCACTCGCCGCTTGACATGCGGCCAAATTCATACACAACACCCTGAGGGCGGCTCAATCGAGCCGCCCTCAGTGATTCCAGACCGATTCAAAAACATTGGCCATAAGATTATGTAGCCACTCTGCTGTGGTCTAAAAGCATGAGCCTATGGAAGCCTGACGCTTTTGGTTTGAGAATGAGGGGATGACCCAGTCACGACGTTTGTAAATGCATCGCGGTTTAGCATTCACCAGAACGGGACAGAGATCCTTGTTGTCTTTGTTGGCAATGATCGGTGCTACCATGGGGCTAGCTTGAGAGGAGTTACTCTGGTGGACATCGTGATCTGGGAATACATGGAAACGAGTTCGATGCCGAGTGGTCGGCTTAATGAACTAGGCCGCGAAGGCTGGGAGTTAGTGAGTGTGATTCTTTCTCACAACGGGGACTACATCTTCTACTTCAAGCGGCCGGTCTCAACAAATCGTACTTCCCCGATGTTCAACGAATAGGGCCTAAACTAGGGTAATCCTGCCTCGTTTAGCTAGTCAGCTGCAGTGACCTGAACGTTCTTCTGTTCATCGACCATTACGTGCCAGGTCTTCGCGTTGCGTGATGCCATGATGTCGTAAATCATGCCGATAGGGCCTAGGAAGAACTCTCGCGGTCGTTTGCCGAACATCACCACCGTCCATTCATATGCGTCTATGATCTGCCAGCCCTTACGCTGTCGGCGAGTGACCTCTCTGTGAAGCACGATATCGCGTACGTCATCTCCTGTACGTTCTAACCTCGTTTGCAACAAGACATGGTGCATGAGTTCGTCATATGATGTGCCGGTTTGACGGGAGATGTTCCTAACCCGAAGGCGCAATATCTCACGGGGAGTCTGACACGATCCACAAACATCCCACGTCTCCATGATCCACGCATTGCAGGTTACGCAGGGGATTGACTCTCGAGGATTCGGCGGAGCAGAAAACTTCTGGGCATAATCGGTTAAGGACGCGCTCAGCGCGGCCATCTTTTCGGGGTCGTTTGCAAGCGCTCTCCAGGCTTCGACATCAGGCTCTCGTGACACAGGCTTTTTAAGCCCCATGACGCCTCCTGCTCAATTTAAGTCCCTATGTTTCGATCATCTCATCGTCAATTGAGCGCTGTCAACACCGCGCTCATAGCGGCTTCGCCCTGACCCGGCCGCCCGGATAACAATGATGGGCAAGGCCGCTACGATTGCCCCAACGCGACCGGTGGTGTGCGACCGTGTTTGGGTGGAATCCGGTATAATGCCTGAGTGTCAACGTACGTACACCATCAGGATCGGAAAACGCCGTAGATGGCTCGCATCGTTGCCTTCTTTAACCAGAAGGGTGGCACCGCCAAAACCACCAGTACCCTCAACGTTGCTGCCGCGCTGTCCGAGCGTGGATATCGCGTGCTTGCGATGGATCTCGACCCACAGGCCAGCCTGACGATGGCGTTTGGCGTCGATGTCTCCAGCTTGGCGCAATCGGTCTATGAGTTGTTTCTTGATGACGACCTCTCCGCGACCGCCGTCAGCCTTCCCACCAAGATCAAGGACGTTCACCTCGTCCCGAGCCACCCGGATTTCGCGACCGCCGAGATGGCGCTGATCAACGAACTCGAACGGGAGCGCCTGCTCCAAACCAAGTTACGCGATCCGAAGCTCGACGCCTACGACTACGTCCTGATCGACGCACCACCGGCGCTTGGCCTGGTCAGTATCAACATCCTCGTCGCCGCGCACGATCTGATCATCCCGATCGAACCGCATCCACTCTCGCTGCTCGTCCTACCACGACTGTTTGAGACGGTCACACGCATTCGACGTCTCAATCCGGATCTCCGCATTCTCGGCTTCCTGCCGACCAAAGTGCATTCGACCTCGCGCCTCGTCAGCGACATGCTGGAAAACCTGCGCGAAGGCTACCCGGACATTCCGGTCCTGACGTCCGTTCCGCTCTCGGTCAAGGGTGCTGAGTCAGTCGCCGCCCAGACATCGATTCTCGACTACATGCCGCGCTCGCCGCTCTCGGTCGCCTACCGTGAGGTGGCCGCGTGCATCATTGCTGCAACGGGCGCAGCCACGAGTCCGGCGGGAGCCGCCCATGTCTGAGACGACCAACACGACGCGTCGCCGCAAGTTCTCGGTCGATGCGCTCTTCACCGACACGACGCCACGAGCCGTTGGCGTGGAGGACATGCTCGACGCCAAACTCATCCGGCGCGACCGGATCGAACCCGACCCCGAGCAGCCACGGCAGTATTTCGATGAGGACGCGCTCCAGGATCTCGCGACGTCGATCAAGGCCGAGGGTATCCTCCAGCCGATCGCCGTCCGCTACGACGAACCACGTGACGTTTACGTCATCATCCACGGCGAGCGGCGCTGGCGTGCCGCCGGGATCGCTGGCCTCGAGTCGATGCCTTGCGTCGTCCGCGACATTCCCGAGGATCGACGCCTGATCCAGCAACTCGTTGAAAACATCGTCCGTGAAGACCTCAACGCCCTTGACCGTGCTGCTGCCTTGCGTGCGCTCAAGCAGCAGATGGGTGATCCGGCCTGGGACACTGTTGCCGAAGCCGTCGGCATCCGTCGCAGCCGCCTCTTCCAGCTACTCGGCACTGAGAAACTCGGTGAGGCCGTCCAGGAAGCCCTCCGGCGTGGCATCGTCAGCGAAAAACAGACCCGAATGGTCCAGGGGCTTCCCGAAGAGATCCAGCGTGACCTCGGCGTCGCCCTTCTCGAAGGCAAAGTGCCGCCGAAGAGCTTTGACGACTACGTCAGCAATCTGCGTGGCCACCACACTCCGCCGACGCGATCACGCCGCGCGACGACGCCAAGCAACCTCCCACCCAAAGTCGAACGCGTCCGATCGTCCGCAATGGCCTTGAGCAATGCCCTCGGCGACCTCGACCTTAGCACGATCTCTTCGCTCGACGAGACAACGGCGGATCAACTCCTCACCGCGCTCCGCGTCCTCGACGAACGCCTCCAGTCTTCTATCAACGCCATCGAGGACCTCACGAAGTAACCTCGTCGTTCTTCAACTGAGCCGTATCATGGCATCCTCTTGCACGTGATTGCAGGAGGAGGAGCACCCGGGACAGGAAATGCACATCCAGAACATGATAAGACCGTCATCGTGAATAATTGATCTGAGACAGTAGTCAACGCAGTTGGTGAGAGCACCCTCTATGATGTACGACGAACGATTACCTGGATTCGATTTACCTTGTAATCTGATAGCGCGAGCGACCGTACTGGCGAATGAGGTTGCGTGGCCTGCAGATCTCGCACTTAGAGTAGTTGATCACGTTGTTCAAAACGGTAGTGCAGTCGTCGGTGTTGAACTGTGGCAATCAGTAGGCAACCAACCAAAGTGGATTGCGTCCAGTGACTTCTATTGCGACGATGCCTTGAGTCCAGACGCGTATAGACAATGTTGTGCAAATGGCGCCCGCCAGTTCATCAATCGCTGGCAGCACGATCCGGGTTCACTGTTTAACTTGGCTTGGATCGACTGGCCATGACTAGGATTTATTGACACCTCACCGTTTGGCTTCCGATCGTCGGGATGATGACAGTAGTGCTCGCGGCTGTAGGAGATTATCAAGCGAGGATAGCCTCGACACGTTGGAGCAGTTGCTCAGGCGTTGATTCGAACATGCGGGCAATGTCAGGATACTCAATTGTGTCGTGTAGTGCTCCACCCATATCCGCGAGCACATCATTCAACGCATCGCCCACGGCGAGGTCGAGTTCGACGGGTCCCCAATCCTCCAGCATGAACAGGTTCACGGCCCAACAGTTGGCATCGGTTCGTCCTGTAGGTGTAGTCAGGTAGCGGAGTACGTCCACGGTAGCCGCTTTGACTTCGGTGACCTTGATGGACCGCTGGCTGAGAACGTGATGCAATGCTCGCAACAGCGGCTCTAACTCAGGAGAGATCGGCTCCCGACCAGCGAGTCGTCCAAGTGCTTTGACATTATCGAAGACCGTGTCGAAGCTATCCATCCAAACCTCAGTTGTTCTCGACGTGATATTGCGCTGACAAACGTCGTCGACCAGTTGAAGGCAGTTATTCGACGCGTTGCAGTTCGTATCCCCGAATCAAGCTGCAATCTATCCATTGCTTCCGCATGTCCTCCGGGAATCTGGATGCAGCGAGGAAGTTTGGCGGTTCGGCATAGTCCAGTTCATAGATGCCGAAAACGAGATCCTCTCCATTTGTAATCTGAATATAGAATTCAGCGGTATATGGTATCCGATGAACTGAATGGGGATCACATGAGTACGACACCTGAACGTGACGTCGAGAAGGACTACCCGCTGCCGGACTTCATCGACAAACTGCGCCGGCTGGCCGATGCGCTGGAGCAGGGCAAGCAATTTGAGATCATGATTGCCGGTGAGCGCATTTACGTGCCAGTACGGGCTACCTACAACATCGAACACGAGCGCGACGGCTCGGAAGAAGAGATCGAGTTCCAGATCAAGTGGGAACTGGACTGAAGCGGCAGCGTCCTTGACTCTATGCGTGTCGTTCTGACAACTGAAGATACTCTGCGTTAGACGCAGCATTTCATGCAATGAAGCCTTTCAATCCCTTCGATCATGGCGGGCTATTCCCGTGATTAGGAAATAGTTAAAGTAAGCATCCTCGGATAAAAGCGAATCGTACATACGTGCGCTGTTGAGACGGCTTCAGTTGTCCTCCGGTATTGAACAACTGGAGCCGTTTTCTTGTTGCAGAAGCCGTCCCAGAATCATCGTCACAATTGCGTCCGTCTCGAACCACTTTCGAGACCACGCACAGTTCTTAGGGGGTAAGCAGCTTCCATTCCCCTTCGGAGACGACGTCAACGGTACCGTCGACCACCTTGATGGCGGTTTCGTCGTCGATGGCGTAGGCCGGGCCGGACAGATCGGCGGCCCAACGTTCTGCGGTGGCAAGCGTATTCTTGGGCAGCATTGGATGTCCCAGGTGCGGGAAGATCGAAACATCGACCAGGCCGAGCATGGTATCGTCCCGGCCGGTGGGGGATACCCATTCGACGTCCCAGTCCCCGATGCTGGGGGTCATGATCAAGCTACCGGCGCTAAGTCCTACCCATACCGCATTGAGCGATGGTAGCAGCTCGGCCAGGCCGGATTGCTGCATCCAGTAGTACAGATACCGCGGGTCGCCACCGTTCACCAGGAACACATCCGTTTCCTGGACCCACGAGACCCAGCGTTCTCGATCGATGCTGGGTAGCGCGGTCAGTTCCAGCACTCCCATCGACTTCCATCCCAGTTCGACCATTGGGGTTTCGGGTTCGTTGCCACTGATGAACCGCCACGCCCCGGCAGGGGTGACCCACGTGTGCCCGTACGACGCGGTAGGAATGCACAGCGCGCTCGCCTCTGAAATTGGTTTGCCGAGCAGGTCGAGCAGCGCGTTGTGGATGCTCAGGTTCTTTATGCCAGCAGACGTGAGTAGTAACCGCATGTTGCCGTCCTTCGTCATGACACTGTGCCACGCTGGATTAGCGCCACCGGCATACTAGCACCTGTACGTACAGAACACAAGTTCGCATTACGCCATTGGTGGTAACACAAGGTTACACCAGACGCGACTTGTTGCGGAAGAGTGGCTTCCACGTATTCCCAGGTGTGCTAGCTGATCTGTTGCGGATACTAACTGTGGACCGCGACCTGCGTCCGGTGATGACGTCCAATCGGATCCTCGGTGATGGGGTGTATCAGAACCTCCGACGCTAGACGAGATTCGATACGTAACTAAACGCTTTTGCCTCCGAGATGCCGTTTCACCGGCCATCGCTGAGTGTCCGGTCGATAACCGGGACGATGTGTTCGTCGTCGAGCAGATGATGGATCGCTCGTAGTGCACTCAACACTTCACGTGCGCCGCCAAATTTGTGCCACATCCGCCACGTCCAGATCGCATTGGTTGGCTGTCCGTCGTCCAGCAACTGCAGCCCCGGCTTGATCTTCTCATAGATCTCCGCGAGCACATCCGGCAGCGACCACCACACTGGCTCCGGCGGATGATCCGATGGTTCTGCATCCACCTCCAAGCCCTCGCCCTCGAATGGATCGAAGATCTCCCAGAAGTCCAGATTCGTCCCTAGGCGGTCTCGCAACAACTTGCGAATTGCCTCGCGATCATCCTTACTGAGTTCTGAAGAGGAGTCTTCGATCCGTGGCGCAAGTTTTGGCAGTGTTATAGCGGCTGCATCCAAGCGTGGTAGGGATTCCCGCAAGCGCAGGAGTAGCGTATATTGACTCATCGTCGCCGCCATTTCGATCGCCGTGCAGACGATACGGGACACCTCGCGCATCTCTGCCACGGTGTTCTCGATGAGCGATGCAGCCGAAAGCGGATCAAAGGCTATCACGTAATCAAGCACGGCTCCGCGCACCCGCGGATCGGGATGATCGGTAAAACCGAGAATGCGCTCGAAGACGAAGGTATCACCACGATGCCGAAGGCAGCCAATAGCTTCTTCTATCACTAGCGGTCGATCGTCATCCAGCGCTGTGTGAAGCATGACCGTGACCGACGGGTCTTCTGGGCGAGCATCGCTCAAGGTCATGAGGATCGCGATCGCCCGAAGTTCATCCGCACCGGCGTAGGAGTCGAAGAGGAACTGGTCGCCCTCTGGGCCGGACTCTTGAATATCCGAGGCCACAGCGGCGAAGAACGATTCATTGCCGTTTCGATAATCGGCCGGAACAAGGCGGAAGAGTTCTATGAGGAGGGGGAGTGAGTACGCATCGCGATGCTCCACATAGCAGTTGATTAGCTTAAGCTGGGTTGTTCCGTTCTGAGCAGTATGAAGATGTTCCACGACCTGCTCCGGTGTAAGACCTTCACAGGTATCCTGTCCCAACATACGGTCTCCAGTGAAGTATTGCGGTTACACGTCCTGTTAAAGTATTCAGTGCCGCATGGTAGCGGATAGGATGCGGCTATCCATTACGGTATGCACATGCGCCAACAGAGCAACGAACGATGCTAGCTACCCTTAAACACCGGATGCTGTCCTGCCATCCATACAACCCACTAATCTCAAATCCTTTCCCATGCCCACAATAACGTCACTTTTCCGACAGTGTGGGGAAGGCATCGGCCTCCCCCACACCCCTGCATTTCTACGACCTTATGACCGGCAGAACCACCTTCGACGCCCGCACAGCGTCATGATGGACCGTGTTGTCGGCGACCTGCGTCCGGTGGTGTCGCCCGATTGGATCACCGGTGTTCGGATTCGTGTCGAAGCGTGGGAAGTTGCTCGACGAGATATCGACCCGAATGCGGTGGCCCTTGCCGAAGATCGCGCCGGTGCCGTACATCGGGATCGTGATCTCGTAGACCTCGCCCTCCTTCATCATCTCTGGCTTCGCGAAGTCGCAGCGATAGCGGCAGCGGAAGATCGAGTCGGAGATGTTCAGCGCGTAGCCGTGCGGGTAATCCCTCGACGGTGGGAAGACATCGACGACTTTCACCGTGAAGTCAGTGTCAGGTGCTGACGACGAGACGTACAGCGTTGCCGAGATTGGTCCAACGACCTCGACATCCTGAGTCAGCGGCTCTGTCTGGAATACCAGCACGTCGTCCCGTGCTGCCAGCGGCATGTATGGGGGTTCGGCTCCGAGCGTCTTCGGCGTTGTCCGCTGATCCTGGCCACCAACCGTGACGATCGCGCCCCAGCGTGATTCGAACGGAATCCGCGC
>JBGSWU010000082.1:0-5967 GCA_041751795.1 Thermomicrobiales bacterium | reverse complement strand
TGCGGAGTATTCGGGTGAGGCGGGGATGACGACGGGAACCTGATGGCTAACAGCATCACCATCGGACGAGTCCTGTTGCTCTTCATCGCGATCGCGATGATTTATTCCGGCAACTACTGGGTCATCCTCATCGCTGGGGCGATGATCGGGTTTATCTTCGCTGGAGATGGACTCGATGGCTGGGTCGCCCGACGACGAAACTCTTCCAGCAAGCTCGGCGCCGTTCTTGACATTGCCGGAGATCGAGTTGTCGAAAATGCCCTCTGGGTGATCTTTGCCGAGATGCATATGGTCGGCGTTTGGGCTCCACTGATCGTGTTGACGCGTTCATTTGTCGTGGACGTTCTCCGGTCGGTCGCGCTCACCGAGGGGAAGACGGCGTTCGGTGAATCGACAATGGCGCGGTCGAAGATCACCTGGTTCCTGACGGCGTCGCGGTTCAGCCGAACTGCCTATGGTTGGTCAAAAGCAATCGGCTTCGTCTTCCTCGCCTGGATGGTTGCCTGGCGATTACCCGAAGGCGACGGTCGCATCCTCGATCTCTTCCTCGACTACCAGGGCATCCGCGCAATCGGCTGGCTGATGGTCTACTCGTCAGTGGCCCTATGTGTGATCCGTGGTCTCCCGGTCATCTGGGACGCGATGTATTACCTGCGCGAAGACGATCAGCCTCAGCCGACGGCACGCGAGTCTGGCTCGGTGCTCACAACGGAACGGACAGAGCGTGGCGAGCCGGCTTAACTCAGCTCGTGCGCTCATCCCCACGCCAAAGCCCTCGACGCGCCAGCGACTCGGGCGAATTGCTGCGCGTGTCGCGTCGCACATCACCCGGATCGTCCCACTTCGCGCTGGTTACCTGTTCTGTGACCGGGCAGGAGACCTGCTGTACTGGAGATCGCGCCAGTTTCGCGTCAATGTCATCGAAAACCTGAGACGTGTGTACGGACCGTCGGTTGGCGAACTCCTGTTGCGACGACGTGCCCGGCATGTGTTTCGGACGTCCGCTCGAAATTTCTGGGATCTCACGCGAGTTCCTCATTTGACAGTACATGATTTCGAGCGGATCGTTCGTTTACCGGCAAACGATTGGACAATGTTCGATCGGGTTCGCGACGAGGGCAAGGGCGGAATCATCATGACTGCTCATCTCGGCGCGTTCGACTTCGTGGGACAGACGCTTTTCGTCCGTGGGTACAACCCGTATACGTTGACATCACCGACAGTCGGCGAGTTTGTATACGCAGCAGTGAACTACCTGCGGCATAGTCAGAACGCCCCACTGGAAGATATTTCACCAGCTGCGATCAGGAGGATGTTGAGAGTTTTGCTTAAGGGCGGATTCGTCGGCGTTGTCGCAGATCGTGATTTCACCGACTCGGGCGTTCCGGCCACGTTTTTCGGAACCGAAACGACGTTACCTCTTGGACCAGTCCGTCTCGCGCGAGTGTCGGGCGCACCGATCCTTCCGGTCTTTGCCATCCGCGAGGATGACGGCGGTCAGGACCAGCGATATGCGTTCCATCTCCTCGATCCGGTGTACGTCGAGCGAACTTCCGACGAAGACGCCGATGTGCGCTTGGGACTCGAACAGATGGTATCCGTTTTGGAGCAGGGGATATCAATGGCGCCCGACCAGTGGGTCATGTTCCAGCGAGTCTGGGATGACGAGCGACCGCGTCGTCGTCTACTGCTCGACCGGATCACGTCCGCGTCACTGACACGCCAATCAGCAACAGGTCAGGTGAATCCAGTCGAAAGGACTGCGCCGGAGCCCGTGTCAGCGGTAGGCGATGTCTACCAGCCAACGTCCGCGCCCGGCGCTCCCAACGATTAGCGATAATTCACGAACTGAAGCGGTACCGCATAGTCCGATTCCTTTAAGGCCTGAATTACGGACTGCAGGTCATCGCGATTCTTGGCAGAGACGCGAATGAGATCGCCCTGAATCTGCGGCTGCACTTTCTTGAACTCGGTTCGAATGCGCTTGCTGATCTCTTTGGCGAGATCGTCGTTCAACCCCTGGCGCAATTTCACGTTCTGGCGGACGCGACCGCCACTGGCCGGCTCCTCCTCTTGGTAGTCAAGGATCTTCAGTGACAGATTGCGTCGGACCAGCTTGCTTTCAAGAATGTCGCGAACAGCTCGAAGTGACATCTCGCTGTCGGAATTGATGACGAGTTGCTCGTCTTCCTGATCGATCTGTGTTTTTGAATCCTTCAGATCGTAGCGAGTGCCAACTTCGCGCATCGTCTGGTCGACGGCGTTGCGCATTTCCTGAGCGTCGAACTTCGAAACGACGTCAAAAGAGTTCTGTGATGCCATGTCGTACGTGCTCCTTCCCTATCTATCTCGCCCGTAAGGATAGGGAAGACCAACGATTCGGGCAAACAGTTCATTTTCTGGACACCGTACGGGAATGGATACGGCATCAGAGTTGCTGTAGTAGAAACACGAGCGGCGCTTTTGCCGCAGGACAATAGGGAAGAGGGTATGGTGGACAAGCGATCACTTTCGATCGAATACTGCACGTCTTGAGGGTACCTCAAGAAAGCCGCCAGTTTGGCGGAATCAGTCCTCGACAATCACGGTGACAAGTTGAACGGTGTGACACTCGTCCCAAGTTCGGGCGGAGTGTACGAGATCACCTTTGGCGATACGTTGATCTTCTCCAAGCGTGAGACGGGCAAGTTCCCAGAGCCAGAGCAGATTCTCCAGTCCGTCGCGACTGGCTGATCGCCGTCACACGGCACCTCTTGCGAGCAGCGCCGGGATGAACCGGCGCTGTTTGTTGTGTCGCTTCATGGCGCTGCGCAGCCACGGCAACGAGGCAACGATAATGCAGGACCATTTCGGGATGCGCCTCCACGCTTCGTGTCTGGTAGGCTGTGCTGAATGAACTAATCGCCTGCCAGACTGCAGGTTCAGCATCACATCAGGGCGTTCCAACACGGTTTGTCACGTCCGGCAAAGTCGTGCGGGGCGGTCGGGGAAATTGTGGGTCAGTAGAGGGTTTGTCGAATCGTGTATCGCCGCTGGATCGTCGGCTGTCTGCTTCTGCTCATCCTCTCATTCATTCCACCAGCCACAAACTCGCCTGCGCGTGCGGCACAGGTAGATGTCTGTGGCCCAGCACTGGACAGATACGTTATCGCTCCCGACGATTGGACTGTTTCACCGGAGTCGGTTGAACGAGTTGATCCAACCGGTGGACGAATCGAGAACCCTGACGCGCTATTCGCTTCAGACGGCGATGTGACACTCATCGAGCGGCATTCATCCGGCGAGCCATCCATCGTCCTTGATTTCGGGAAAGTTGTCTCTGGTCACGTGCGGGTCGTGACCCGTGCGTCTAACCAGCCGCCTGTTCGCCTGGCTGCGAGCGAATCTCTGCGGTTCTTGACGCGTGACGGGGACGTTACCTGGGGCGAGCAACGTGCATACGGTTGGCAACCGAAACGAACCGGTGACGAGTTCCAATCTGGACAACTGACGTTTCGATACCTGATGGTGTACCTGACAGGCAACGGGTTCGTCGAAATCGATCAGATTGTGCTTGATTTCGCTCCATTCCTCGGAACAGCCGATACCTATGCTGGCTGCTTCGAATCAAGCGACGACGAACTGAACCGTATCTGGTACGCGGGTGCCTACACGCTCGAACTCAACACTGTCGAAATGGCCAACGGCGACTGGCTGGTTCTTGATGGCGCAAAGCGTGATCGAGCCGTCTGGATCGGTGACGTCATGGTCGCTGCCAGAATGGAGTACGTCACCCACTTCCAGCCGCGAGCGATTCGGAACTCGTTGGCGTCGATGGCTGACCTCCAGCGGCCCGATGGCACGATCCCTCCCTCGTCGTTTCTCGACCATAGCCTGATCCTGTACGACTACTACGCGTGGTGGGTCGTCGCGTTCGCAGAGCACTTCCTGTACACCGGAGATGAAGCGTTCGCGCTCGAATACTACAGCCATATGCAGCGGCAACTCGAGTGGTTTGCGTCTCGAACCGGACCACACGGACTGATCTCCAAAGACGAAGGTATCGAGTGGTCGTTTACGCTCGGTCGCAACGGCGAAGTCACCTATATCAACGCGGTCTACTACAACGCACTGACCGTCGCAGCGGAAATGGCAGTTGCACTGGGCCGGTCGGAACATGCGACGATCTGGCGAGCGCGCGCCGACGGAGTGAAGCAGGGAGTTAATCAGCGCCTTTGGGATTCTGGACGTGGCATCTACGTCGATTCCAGTCTCGACCGCAATCACGTTCCACAGGACGGCAACGCGTTGGCCGTGTTGTATGGCATTGCGTCTCCGGACCAGGCCCGGCGCGTTCTCGACTATATGCACCGGACAATGTGGACACCGTTTGGATCGACAAACGTCGATGTAGCATATGGACACAACCTCTATCACGACAAACGCATCTGGCCATTCATTGGCTATTTTGAGGTCGAGGCGCGTTTTAGATCCGGCGACGATGCCCGGGCGTATGATCTCCTTCGTCGAGAGTGGGGCCACATGCTCCGCTCCGATCCGGGATCGACGATGTGGGAGTGGATGCTTGCCGACGGGACGATCGAAGATGGTTTCGCCAGCCTCGCACATGCGTGGTCGGGTGGGGCTACCGCGTCATTGAGTGCCCACGCACTGGGCATCCAGCGGACTGGCCCCGGCTACTCGACATTTGACGCGATTCCGTCGCCAGGCGGTCTGGACTGGGCCCGTGGCCGTGTCCCGACCCCGCTGGGGAACATCGATGTGTCGTGGCAGGAATCGGATGAACACTTCACCGAGTACCTGACCGTGCCGGACGGAAGTCGAGCACGGGCAGGCGTTCCGCTTCTTGGGCCGAACTCCGTCGTCATCGTCGATGGACGGGTCGTCTGGGATCGCGCGGGAGCGGTTGGAAACATTGCAACCTCGGACGGACGCTATGTTTACGTGCAACTTGGCCCGGGGACTCACCGGCTCGAGTCGATGGTCGATGCTTATTACTTCCCAGAAACTGGCTACACACTACGTGGCTCGTTCAAGCGTTTCTGGGAACGGAGCGGCGGGCTGCCGGTGTTTGGTTATCCAGTATCGAAACAGGGTAGTGAAAAAGAAGTCTCCGCGCAGTACTTCGAGCGCCAGCGGTTCGAGTTCCATCCTGGAAATCGTGGGACAGAGTACGAAGTTCTCCTTGGCCTCCTTGGGGCAGTAGAAGCGGAGCAACGTGGCTTGCTCGACCAGCAGGCGTTCCAAACGACACCCCGCGATTCGGACGTCCAATGCCGCTATTTCCCGGAAACCGGACATAACGTCTGCGACGGATTTCGAGGCTATTGGGAACAACACGGCTTGGAGTTCGGGGACCCTGGTGTATCCTATCGGGAGTCGCTTGCACTGTTTGGCTATCCAATCTCAGAAGAGTTTGTTGATCCTGAAAGCGGATTAACGACCCAGTATTACGAGCGAGCCCGGTTCGAGTTCCATCCGAACCACCCCGTGGAGTACCAGGTGCTCCTTGGTCGCCTGGGAGCAACGATCGTCGATCGAGATCTCCTGCGGCAAATGCACCGGTTTCGGCCAGGGCCACGACTGACACCGTAAAGTCATCACATCCGTCATATCGTCGAACGCGCGTGGTTTGACCCGACAATTCAATCCCCGCAAATCAACGTCAATTGCCGGCGTCGTTGTCGCCAACACTGCGTCGGCTGAAAGCGGGCCATCGTGTCTATGGATTCTTCGATTTCCCCCACCGGCGCACCCGGCGCACCAGATGAATACCGCCTTCGTGCTGGATTTCGTTTGTTTATCCCCGGCAATCGTGCCGACGACGCCGTTCGCCAGGTACTCGAATCCCGGGAACCTTGGGATTGCTTAAATACAGTCGCACACGATCTGGATCGCGAACGACAGGTCGCACGCTTCGTAAACTGGATGTTGCGGCGGAACGGGACACGGACGTCTCGACCACGT
>JBGSWU010000081.1:0-41422 GCA_041751795.1 Thermomicrobiales bacterium | reverse complement strand
ACCGCCTGCATCAGCTCCCAGATCGGAGCGTACTCCGGTGCACTCGGGTCGGTCGAGGTGCTTGAGAGTGCCGCCAACGCACTGCCGCGGATGATCGGAATCTCGTCGCCGGGGAAGTTGTAGTTCGAGAGGAGTTCCCGGACTTCGAGTTCCACCAGTTCGAGCAGTTCCTCGTCGTCCATCATGTCGACCTTATTGAGGAAGACGACCATCGCTGGCACTTCGACCTGGCGCGCCAGGAGGATGTGCTCACGCGTCTGCGGCATCGGACCGTCTGGCGCCGAGACGACGAGGATCGCTCCGTCCATCTGGGCGGCACCGGTGATCATGTTCTTGATGTAGTCGGCGTGCCCAGGGCAGTCGACGTGGGCGTAGTGCCGGTTGTCGGTTTCATACTCGACGTGGGCGATGGCGATCGTGATGCCACGCTCGCGCTCTTCCGGCGCGTTGTCAATCGAGTCGAACGAGCGGAAGGTCGCTTCGCCTCGCAGTGACAGTGTCTTCGTGATCGCTGCCGTCAAGGTCGTCTTGCCGTGGTCAACGTGTCCAATCGTTCCGACATTGACGTGCGGCTTCGTCCGCTCAAACTTCTGCTTCGCCACTGTGCGCCCTCCTGCGTACCCAAGATCCCGATGCTACCGATGTTCTGGCGCGATGCCGTGTGATCCCAGCGTACACGTCAGCGATCGACCAGTTTTCAACAAAATAGCCCATCTAATCGATATAGACGGGCCGGTGGGGAGAGAGGGATTCGAACCCCCGAAGCATTACGCAGCTGGTTTACAGCCAGCCCCCTTTGGCCACTTGGGTATCTCCCCCTGGAGCCGACGATGGGACTCGAACCCGCAACCTGCTGTTTACAAAACAGCTGCTCTGCCAATTGAGCTACGCCGGCAATTACGCTCGATCGAACCCATTCGAAACCCAGCAGTGAAGTGTATAGGCTTGTATGTCCGGTGTCAATCAATTTACCAGTTGGCTTCGCCACAGTCCAGCCCCGCGAGCACGAAAACCAATTGCGGCTATCGACGTTTTCTGTTATGGTTATGAGGTGAATGCGTACGTCACGGTCGGGGTACGTTGAGCCGTGACGATGAGGGAGGCAACACGCCGTATGATACTGCAGAAGACTCAGAAGGACGACATCGTAGAGTCGTACAGGAACCACGATACTGACACCGGCTCGCCTGAAGTCCAGATCGCGCTGCTGACTGAGCGCATCAACGGTCTGATCGAGCACCTTCGCGAGCACGCGCACGATCATCACTCTCGACGTGGGCTGCTGAAGCTCGTCGGACGACGGCGTCGACTGCTTGCATACCTGAATGAAAAAGATAGCGACCGCTATCGCGCGCTGATCGCCAGGCTCGGTCTGCGCCGCTAAGCGACGGTTCCTTTAGAAGACAGGTTTGGACATCATCCACGATCGACGACTCATCCCAGTCCAACTCTATCGTCCGCTTCCCTCAGGCCCAGGGCGAGTGACCCTGGGCCTTTCTGCGTCCACGAATCTGTGGCCCGCACATGTTAGGAGTTGCCTGACGACGTGACGAAGTCTTAGATACAGATCAGTTGCCGCCATATGGAGGGTTGGGAACTGAAGTGTGCCGACGCACGGTGGCGTCACACTCCAGTCCCTGACTCTCACAGCGGCACCCAGGCTGCACCCACGACGTCGTGCAGCACGACGGGACGCGATGTCGCGTCCCACGCATGTGAGGAAATTCAAACAAAATGGAACAACGACCAAACATTATCGAGGAACGCGTCACAATCGCTGGACGCGAGATGATTTTCGAAACCGGCAGGATCGCCAGCCTGGCTGACGGCGCTGTCACCGTCAGGTACGGAGACAGTCTCGTTCTGTCAACAGCTGAGGGTGAATCGCACGCTCGCGAGGGAATGGACTTCTTCCCACTCACCGTGGATTACGAAGAGCGAATGTTCGCAGCCGGCAAGATTCCTGGCGGCTTCATCAAGCGCGAAGGTCGACCGAGCGAGCACGCAGTGCTGACAGCACGCGTAACCGACCGTCCACTGCGTCCCCTGTTCCCCGCAGGGTATCGAAATGAAGTTCAGGTTCTGACGACCGTCCTGTCGACGGACCAGCAGAACGACCCGGACATTCTTTCGATCAATGGTGCTTCGGCTGCATTAACGATCTCCCAGGTACCGTTTCAGGGTCCGATCGGTGGAGTCCGTGTCGGATATGTTGACGGCCAGCTCGTAGTCAACCCAACACATGCAGAACTCGAAGAAAGCCAGATGAATGTCGTCGTTGCCGGGACGATCGACGCGATCATGATGGTCGAAGGCGAATGCAAGGAAGTCTCCGAGGATATCCTCGTCGACGGCATTGCGCTGGCTCACGAGCAGATCAAACTCCTCGTCGAAGTCCAGAACCGTCTCCAGCAACGTGTTGGTAAGTCGAAGCGCGAGGTAACTGTCGCTCCGAAGGACGAGTCCTATCTCAAGGCGATGAGCGACGAATTGGACGCGAGCCTCAATGAAGCAGTGTTCAACGCCGACAAGGAAATGCGGCAGGACAAGACGGCGGCCCTGAAGCGAGACATCGTCGAGAAAATGGTAGCGCGAGCCGCTGAGGCTGGCGAGGACGAGGTTGCTGCTGAGAAGAAGGCGAAGGCGGCGTTCGAGTCGATCGTCAAAGCGGCTGTTCGCAGCGCGATCATTGAACGTGGCGATCGACCGGATGGCCGAAAACCGGACGAGATCCGTCCGATTTGGAGCGAAGTTGGCTATCTGCCCCGTGCTCACGGCTCGGCGATCTTCACCCGTGGTCAGACGCAGGTGCTGACTGCGGCCACACTCGGATCGACCAAGGAAGACCAAATGTTGGACGGTCTCGGCCTCGAAACGTCCAAGCGCTACATGCACCATTACAACTTCCCGCCGTTCAGTGTCGGTGAAGTTCGACGGCTTCGTGGGCCGTCCCGCCGGGATATCGGACACGGCGCTCTTGCAGAGCGCGCGATGCTGCCGGTCCTTCCTCCTCAATCAGAGTTCCCATACGTCCTTCGGCTGGTGTCGGAGATCATGGCGTCGAACGGTTCGTCGTCGATGGCAAGCGTCTGCGGAAGCACGATGGCACTGATGGACGCTGGCGTCCCGATCAAGGCTCCAGTAGCAGGCGTTGCGATGGGCCTCGTCACGGATGAGTCGGGTCGATACCGAGTCCTGACCGACATTCAGGGACTCGAGGATGCACTCGGCGATATGGACTTCAAGGTCGCCGGAACCCGCGAGGGCGTGACGGCCATCCAGATGGACATCAAGGTTCGTGGAATCACGACGCAGATCATGCGTGAGGCCCTGCAGCAGGCGCTGACCGGGCGGCTGTTCATCCTCGACGAAATGGCTAAGACGATCAGCGCGCCTCGTGGCACGCAGTCGCTCTTTGCGCCAAGCATCGTGACAGTCAAGATCGCTCCGGATCAGATTGGCGCCGTTATCGGACCCGGTGGCAAGGTCATTCGCGCCATCCAGGAGTCGACTGGCACGAAGATCGACATCGAGGACGACGGCATGGTCTACATAAGTGGCGTGGGTCAGGAAGCCACCGATGCCGCCGCAGACCAGATCCGACGCATCACCTACACGCCATCGGTCGGCGACCGACTGACCGGACCGGTCAAGACGATCATTGCCGTCGGTGCCTTCGTCGAAATCGCCCCTGGCAAGGATGCATTCGTCCACATTTCGCAGCTCGGGACCGAGCGCGTCGAGAAGGTGGAGGACGCTGTCCAAGTCGGTGACATGCTCGAAGTCGTTGTGACGGCGGTCCGCAACGACGGCAAGATCGACGCATCACGCCGTGCCGCGATCACTGGCGAAATGCCAGCCCCTCGGCAGCCTCGCGAAGGCGGCTTCGGTGGCCCACGACGAGACAACGATCGTGGCCCACGCCGCGACGGTGACCGTGCACCACGCCAGGACTTTGATCGAGCAGATCGCGCCCCGCGACCTGAGGGCCAGCGCCAGCAGGAAGTCAGCGCGACCGACGGACGTCCGAGCGACTCACGACGCCCCGGCTTCATCCGCAAGGATGACAACTAGCAACGACTTACCTCGATAGAAAAGCGCCCCGGATCATGTGATCCGGGGCGCTTTATTTGTGGCGAAGGAATGTCGCAGCCGTTGCCCGAGAACGTTACCCGCCGAGGTAATGATGCGATTCGAACGTCAGATTCGCAAATTCATGTCGAAACGCGGTGTCGCTTTCTGCTACGAGCAGAAGCGCAAAAAACGACCCACAGCAACAGAAGACCACAAAGCCGAGAATAGCGAGCGTTATCCACAGTTTCCGACTGCCACGTGACTTTGCTGGGACCGCGATTGGAGGCTGTGCTGTCCATGTTCCGGGTTGAGCGACGGGTTCACTCCAGTCACTCGCTTGTGCGGTCCACTCCGGTTGCGCGGCTGGCTCACTCGTGGAATCGACCGGAGTTGAAACCGAGGGTGACTCCGGCGACCCAAACGACGGGGTCGGCTGCGTCGTTGGTTCGTCAGCCGGAGCATCAAAGATGTCTTCCAGAGCATCCTCAAAGTCGTCAGCGGAGTAGACAGCCCCAGGGTCGAGGCGAGTGCCACAACTCGGACAATACCGAGCCATCACTGGAACAGCATTCCCACACGTCGGACAGGCTCGGGTTTGAGGCGGTTGCTCGCTCATGTCTCCTCGTTCGTTGTAGATCGCTTCGAATGTTCGAGTGTTACCGTCAAACAGTCGGAACCGGTGGGGCCGGATCTGGCTCTGACGTTGGTAGAGTACTCGTCCAGGTCGATACGCGCGATAGGGCAACGATCCCGATTAAGACACCGAACCACAGAGTAGCGAATCGAATCAGCAAGGTGGCCGTCCCCGCCAGCGTCGATGTCATGGCCGGATCGTCGATCGTCAGAAGCAGCAACCCAGCAACGCTCAACTCCGCCGCTCCAAGTCCGCCGGGAAGCATCGATGCCCCACCAATCCATGTCGACGCCGCAAAGACGAAGATCGACGCGATCAGTATGTGTCCGGTCGCCGGGATGCCAAGTCCCGTAAGAACAAGAAAGAATGCAACACACTCTCCCAGCCAGGATGCAACGCCGATGCCGATGGCGGTAAGGAGCGGTCTGGTTCGGAGCAGCACTCTGGTGCTGTCATAGAGTTGCATCAACGCGTCACCTCGATTATGTCCTAATCGAGTCCGCTCGAGTCGAGAGAGGAGCGCATGAATCCACGCTTCTCGCTGAAGAATGAACAACCCGGCGATACTGGCGACAGCACCGACGACGAGCACCTGCCAGCCATATCGAAAGACGGTCAGGCCAATCGCAGACAACACAAGTAGCGCGAAGCCATCCGACAGTCGTTCGGCAAAGATGATCGGAGCGGTCCGTGTCATCGGCACGCCAACCCGCTGGCGAACCAGGTATGACTTGAGCAACTCACCGACTTTGCCAGGGGTCATCACCATCGTAAACCCTGCCAGAAAAATCATCGCTGAGTCACGCCGTGTGAGCATGCTCACGCCCAGCAGTCGCAAGTAGAACTGCCATTTAACGAAGCGAAGTCCGTAATTCAGGATTGTCAGCCCGAGAACGAGCGGCAATAATCGCCAATCAAAGTCGCGCAGCGCGCGCGACAAGGCACCCGCGTCGCTTAAAATGACGACGCCGACGACAACAACGACGCCGACGAGAACGCCAATCATCATTCGCTTGCGCAGTTGTTCGAGCATCGAATGCGCTTCCAGTCAGAACGGTATGATTTCGGCGACCGCCGCCGATAACGGTAGGTGACTATGCCAGATGGACGTCTCCGATGTCCGATTTCCATGATTGGCAACACGACAAGGAACGACAGCCCACGTCGAAATGCAATTCAGGTCTCGGGTGCTTGTGGAACCAGAACGGCAAAGAGTTTGTGCTACAGGTTCGCTATCATGTTTGCTGAAAACTGGCATCCTGAGTGGACGAATCAACCCGAACTCCTGTAGCATCGACTTGGCTACTGTAAGCATTCTCCCAGTGAGAGGTCCTTTAATTGTCTCCCGAAACGACTCAGAAGTACGAACATCTGCGCCGAATCATCGGCGACATGGAGTCTGCGCTCGTCGCGTATAGCGCCGGTGTAGATTCGACGCTTGTCCTGAAGGTCGCCCATGACGTGCTTGGCGACAACGTTCTGGCGGCAACGGGACTCTCCGACACCTATCCGGAAGAAGAGATGGACGAGGCGCGGAATCTAGCCGCTGAAATCGGCGCCGAGCATCTTCGCGTCAACACAATGGAACTGACCGACCCACGTTATGCGAGCAACAACAGCCAACGTTGTTTCTTTTGCAAGACAGAGCTGTATTCGAAGCTCGTCGCCGTTGCGAAAGAACGAGGTTTTGCCTGGGTACTCGATGGGACAAACGCCGACGATCTCGGAGATCATCGCCCCGGTCTCCGAGCTGCTCAGAACTGGAATGTTCGTAGTCCACTCGTTGAAGCGGGAATGACCAAGAAGGAGATCCGGGAGATCTCCAACGAACTCGGTTTGCGCACCTGGGACAAGCCCGCGTTCGCCTGCCTATCGTCACGCTTCACGTACGGAGACCCGATCACCGTCGAGAAACTGCAGAAGGTTGCGAAGGCGGAGAGCGCAATTCGCAAACTCGGATTTAAAGGGTTCCGTGTACGCCATCACGATGATGTCGCGCGACTGGAACTGGAGCCGGAAGACATGATGCGGGCGATGGAGATGCGCGACGAAATCAACGAGGGCATCATCGCCGCGGGCTATGTTTTCGTCACGCTCGACCTTGGCGGATATAAGGCTGGAAACCTCAACAAACTCCTCAAGCCAAAGGTCATTGCGGCCTCGACCGGATAGCACACAACAGCGGGATGGCGATCGCCATCCCGCTGTTGCATTGCATACGGTTATCCGCCCCAGGTTTCCTTGAGAACCCTGACCCAATTCTCGTGAGCGATCTTTCGAAGTGAATCATCATCGTAGCCGCGCTCGCGCATGGCTCCCATGAGCTTCGGCAGCCCAGCGGCATCTTGGAGATCGTCGGGCATCGTTGCACCATCATAGTCAGAACCGAGCGCGACACCATCGATGCCCAACTTCTCGACGAGATGATCGATATGGTCGATCATGACTGAAAGTGGGACGTCTGAGCCGCGCTCCCCATCGGGTCGAAGGAAGCCGACATGATAATTGAGACCGACGACACCCCCACTGTCCCTGACAGCATCAAGTTGCTTGTCGGTCAGGTTCCGAGGACTCTGACTGACAACGTGTGCATTGGAGTGCGTCGCAACAAGCGGCTTAGTCGAAATCGACTGTACGTCCCAGAATCCCTTCTCAGTGATGTGTGAGAGGTCAACCATGATGCCGAGCTCGTTGCACTTTCGAACGAGGTTCTTGCCAGCGTCCGTCAGGCCAGGGCCGAGGTCAGGTGAACTAGGAAACTTGAACGGCACACCCTGAGCGAACGCATTCTTCCGACTCCACGTAAGGCCAAGTGACCGAAGCCCGGCCTGATAAAACACCTCCAGGGCGTCGAGATCGGTGTCGATAGGTTCCGCACCCTCGAAGTGCAGAATCATCGCGAATATCCCATTGTCCAGGCAGTTCTGAAGCTCGGCAGCCGTTCGGACGATCTTTACTTTCCCCTGAGACTCGCGCTCGACGCGGAAGAGCGTTGCCGTCAGCTTCATTGCTTCAGGCAGAGCGTGGTCGAGACCCATTGGCGGCGGCATTGTGCTGACATCGCTGTAGCGGGCCATCGCCTGCTTTGCGGCCTCGTCAGGGTCGGTGACGTCGTCGAAGTTCTGCGGATCGCGGACAAAGACGGCGAAGAACCCACCGCCGAGTCCACCCTCCTGAGATCGCGGCAGATCGATGTGACCTTCTTCGGATTTCTCAAAGAACGAGCGGCCAGTTCCCGTTAAACTGAGAACCGTGTCGTTGTGGCCGTCAAAGACGATCGGATACTTCGAATCACTCACGTATGGTCATTCCTCCCTGTACACACGAACGGTTGCCGGGATTGTCGCAGCAATCAGCGGATGCGTGAAGAGTGAATGCGGCAATCGGGGATCATGCCAACGCGCTGATGGCATCGCAGAAACGTGACACCTCATCCTCAGAGTTGTAGTAGTGAACTGATGCTCGAACGAGCTTGGTCAAGCCGCGATCTTCCATGTCGAGCCGCGTTGAAGGCGTCTGTGACACCGTGACGTTCATAGACTGGGCTGCAAGCGCCGACTTAACCTCTGGAAGATCCCGCCCGTCAATCGTGAACGTGACGATGCCACCCTGCAGTTCTCCGATGTCGCGAACGGTGACGCCCGGAATCGCGTCTAGTCGGGAGCGTAGTTGGCCTGCCAGAAACTGGATTCGGTCCCAGATTTCGTCCATCCCGCAGTTCAATGCGTAGTCGATCCCGACACCCAGCCCGATCTTCGCCGCGTAATTGGTTTCCCAGTTCTCAAACCGTCTAGCATCGGCGCGAACGGTGTACGAATCGCGCGATGTCCACTGTGCAGCATGAAGATCGAGCATGACGGGGTCGAGTTGTTCGATCACGCCGCGACGCACATACAGGAAACCTGATCCTCTCGGTCCACGCAGGTATTTGCGACCAGTTGTCGAGAGCATGTCGCAGCCGATGTCGTCGACATTGACGGGGAGTTGACCAACCGATTGACAGGCATCGATGAGGTATAGGACTCCCGCCTGTCTGGCAACCTCACCAATCTCTGCGACAGGGTTCACGAGTCCACCGTTTGTCGGAATATGAGTGATTGAAATCAGCCGAACGCGGTCGTCGAGCATCGCCTGAAGATATTCGATGGAGAGTTGGCCATGCTCATCGTTGGGAACGACATCAACCTGCACACCAAACTTCTTCGCAACCTGAAGATAGGCGATGTAGTTACTGGCGTACTCGGCTTTCGCCGTCAGAATTCGATCGCCTGGCTGAAATGGAATCGAATAGAACGCCATGTCCCAGGCGCGGGTCGCATTCTCGATGATCGCGATTTCGTCACGCGTCGCCCCGATGAGCTTGGCCGCCGCATCGTAGACGCGCTCAACCTTGTCAATCGCCGCATCAGCAGCTTCGTACCCACCACGGTGGGCTTCAAGATGAAGGTGTTCGATCTGCGCATCGAGAACGACCCCGGGCATGAGCGACGATCCTGCATTGTTGAAGTGAAGTACTGAGTCGCAGCCTGGGGTTTCGCGCCGAGCGCTCGCGATATCGATCGTCATCGCCAATCCCTAACACGCACCAAAATGCTCATGCGACTGTCAGCGACGGTCGCTGACAAACCGTGAGCGTTGTAGTCATAGTGTGAACGGGGCGAAGAGCGAGTGTCAGGCGCCGATAGGCAGCGATTCAACGGCCTCGGGGCCGCGCATCACAACCTTGCCTGGCTGTGAGAACTCACGGACGAGCACGAGCAGTGCGTCCAGTAACTCATCTCCAGTTCGTCCGTCGATTGGAGCGCTAACCAGCGCTGCCTGAACTGGCGATGCCGACTTCATCATTGCGCGGCGCAGCAGCATCAACGTTCCACCACGTGACGTTTCCGGAAGAAGAAGGATGTACAAACCGCGACGACAAACGATCATGTCATCGGCACCTCGGACCGTGGATCTCCAGTGATCAGCGGCACCCGGCTGACGAATTGCAAGGATGCTGAACTCGCGATCATAGCGAATGGCACGATCAGCCTCCCGCATGATCCGGTCGCGCAGGTCCATTTCGAGCCGAAGCGAACCTAATTCGCCCTCGAACGGTCCAATCCTCCCAATGCGAACAGTGACAAGTGCCGCGCCGATTCCAATAACGAGTCCGGCGTAGAAAATGACGGGGTCGACCGTGTCCCCCATCGTCAAGTAGCCGCCAGCCGCGAATACGGTCCCAGCGAGCGTAAACAGCAACGCGACAACGACTTCTTTGCCTCGCATCGGCTTTACCCCTGTGCCCGGCGATCAGTAACCGATCGCAGCCAATCCACCTTTGACCCAACCTGAATACCCTGTTAGAGTCTCGCAGCGCGCCAAGGTAATGAACAGATACCGAAAGTACCGCAAGTCAGGCGTACTATCAGCCATACGTGCATGAAAGGTTAGGAACAATCGTGTCGACAAACTCGGGGACCAGCCTGAATTTTGATCTCCTCAAGAGGATCTGCGAGACACCCGGGATTGGCGGTCGGGAAGACGCCGTGCGGTCTATCGTCCGTGAGGAACTCGCCAGTCTCGTTGACGAGGTATCGATCGACGCGCTAGGCAATGTCATTGGCGTCCGACGAGGTCAGGGAGGTCCACGCGTCATCGTCATGGCGCACATGGACGAGATCGGTTTCCTCGTCAAGCACATCGATGACAAGGGATTCATCCGCATCCAGCCGGTCGGTGGGTTCGATCCACGGGTTCTTCCCGCGCAGCGAGTGATCGTGCACGGCTTCGGTGGGGAGCAACTTCGTGGCGCGTTGCAGATTGGTGCAAAGCCGATTCATCTACTCGATCCGAGCGACATCAAGCCTCCAAAAATCGATGACTTGTTTGTCGACCTGGGGCTGTCGGGTGATGAGGTCAAATCTCGCGTTGAGATCGGAGACATGATTACCCTCGACCGTACTGTCGAGCGCGTTGGCAATAACGTCATGGGCAAGTCGCTCGACGATCGAATCTGTGTGTTTCAGATGATCGAGGCAATTCGTCAGTTGTCCGGAACAACCCAGGCGGAAATCGTCGCCGTCGCAACAACACAGGAAGAAGTCGGGTTACGAGGCGCAACGACAGCTGCGTTCCACGTCGATGCTGACATCGCCATTGCGCTTGACATTACACTGGCGCAGGACATACCCGGTGGTGCCGAACAGGATCAGATCACGCGACTCAACAAGGGCGCTGCGATCAAAATCATGGATTCGTCAATGATCTCGAACTACAAGCTCGTTCGCCACATGCGATCGGTTGCGGAGTCGAACGACATCCCGCACCAGCTGGAGATATTGCCCCGTGGTGGCACCGATGCAGGGGCCGGACAACGCGCTCGTGGCGGAGTGCCAGCCATTACGATCTCAATCCCAACGCGCTACGTGCACACGGTCAACGAAATGGCGTCGGTGACTGACGTACAAGCATCAATCGACCTCCTGGCCCGATACCTGGAAAATGCCCACGCTGGGAACTATGGTTTCGATAATTTCGAGTGACGATTCTACGCATCGAGACCCGCAAGAAACTCTGACGCTTGAGTGTCCCAAAACATTGTCAAATTCAAGGACAGCCATCCCACGAAACGCACGAACCGGGCGACTCTACGTCGTCCGGTTCGTGCTCTGCGAGCGGCCGTAACAACCTCACTACGCTGTCTCGTCTGCACGATCAATTGGCGAATGAGCCATCGCAGGGATGAGATGAGAGTTGCGGCGAAACGTCATGAATACATCTCTCGCACCGATCAATAGTCCAGATACTGCGACGAACCATCCGAGACTTGGATGAATCGTTTGCAACACAGCGAGTTGCAATCCTGAAATGCCGAGCAGAATACCGACGGCAGCGCTATCTCTGCCTCGTGCGACTGCCCAGGTGAACAGACCGCCCGCGTACACGATCAACGCGATGTATCCAATGATTCCGAACATCAGTGTCCTCCATGCCTGATACGCGACGTTGCGCACCAGTCCCCTGTCGTTTCTTCCACAGCATACGACTCCGGAATCGTGTTTACGTCATCCGTCTGGATGGATCGTCTGGCCCAATTGGCCACTGTCGGGCCTGTCCCTTTGGTCAGGTCACGAATAGCATCTCTCGCAATTGATTGCGCGCCACCCAGCGCCGACATATACTACCATTATGTACGTACACAGTGAACGAGCGCAGCCGCCTGTATCTGATGACGATAGCGACTATGCTATGACGGTGCAGGACGCCCATCGGCGGTTCATTGACGACGACCTCAGACTTTCTCCGAGGTCACGCCGGACGTACGATTATTCACTTCGGTGCTTCCTGGAGTTCGTCGAGCGAGACTTCGGGATCGAGTCGGCGACTGCTGCGGTTACCGAACTCAAGATTGAGCACGTGACAGCATTCGTTTCGGCGATGATGCCGCGTGACCTGCGACAACCTGAGGATGTGTCTCGGATGCGAACCGTCCAGACTCAGCTGGCGGCGATCCGCAAGTGGTACGCATACCTCGCTGCCTACGATTTCCACCCGGATCTTCCAACCGACAAGCTCCGCACCCGCGTCAGCGCGATGCTGCCTCGCTTCTCGCCGCCCCCGCCAGACATCCAACTCAACGAACTCGAGCGCATCGTTCGCTATGTACGTGATCTGCCACACGAGACGAAGCCAGCGGCAGAACTGCGCCGGTTGAAAGTTCGGGCAATGATCATGTTCCTGCATCGAACTGGAGTACGCGTCTCTGAACTTTGTGCGCTCCGACGCCGTGACGTTGATATCGAAAATGGCACGGCAGGTATTTACCGTGCGAAAGGTGGCAAGAGCCGCACCGTGCTGTTCGAAAACGAAACGGCTGAGGCACTCGTTGCCTACTGGACGGCACGAGGAGATGGTGGGCGCGGCGTGGGTGCCTACCCAGCATTCTCAGGACGTGACAAACTTGGAGTACCCGGAGCGGCGATTTCGCCCAGGACGGTCGAACACATCGTCAGTCAGTTATGTATCGGCGCTGGCGTTGAAGCAGAGATTACGCCTCACTCGTTTCGGCATGGACTTGCGTCAGAACTCGTTCGCCGCCGGGTCCGAGAATCGACCGTACAGACGCTGCTAGGGCATGCCTCACCAGTGACAACAAGGATTTATGTCCACAAGACCGCGCAGGAAGTTTCAGACGAATACCAGGAGGCCTTTGGGACGTACCGTAAGCCGGATGGCGCGTAGCGCTAGCCGACCGGTGGGGTTCATCCTGCTCACGGTCCTCACGATCGTGTTCTCGGCATGTACGACACCGGAAATCATTCGCGAAACGCCACGGCCGAGCCCTACAGCCACACCAACACAGACCACCGAGTCAGACGGAACCCCGGTGGCGGCGACAACAACCGCCACGCTGAACCCGCCTCAGCGGCAAATCAAGCGGATCACGCTGGCGACCAGAGTGTCGAACATTGGAGCGCCGCAGGACGAACGTTCGTCAATCCCGGAGTTGGCCGAGAGTTTCTACCTGTGTGTCGAGGTTCGGAACGTCCAGAGTGGAAGCAGGTTCCAGGCAGATTGGTTCGAAGACGGTCAGATGATCGGCCGCAGCGAGAAACTCGCGCTGGAAGACGCCAGCGAACCCATCTGGATATCGCTTCGGTACCAGCCCGTGTCAAAACTCAACCCGGCGCGCGAGCATGCGGTGCAACTGTCCGTTGACGATCGGCCAGTCGAACGCCTGGCTTTTCGAGTTGGCGTCGGTGATGCAGCGGACGCAATCGCAGCCGCAGCGTTCACCACCGGATTCGATAAACTGGGAAAAGCCATCGACCCGCAAACACGATTCCATGTTGACACGCCGCAACTGACGCTGCGCGTTCGTGTTTCAAATCAGGTCGATTCCGCCGGGATGTTGTTTTCGACGATCTGGTATCGAGGCGAATCGCAGATCGCTCAACGCGCACCAGATCCTGCACCGAACGCTGGGACGCGCGATCCACGACGGATGGCATTTACCTACGCACCCGACAATCCGTTGCAACCTGGAAAATACCGCGTTGCGGTGCTGCTGAATGGAACTGAGGTACGCTCAATTTCATTCACCGTCACCACCAACCAATCGGACGATCCGTCACCGAATCCAGGCGCGAGTCCCACCGTCGAGCCGTAATCGCAGGCTGTCGCTCCACTCGTCGCAAGGAACAGATCGGGTCGATACGAGACAGTCGAAACTGCGGTCGTTCGATCTCTTTCAGAGCGCCAGCCCAGATAGTGCAGCGACAAGCCGCGTGATACGGTACGCCGTCAAGTAGTCCGGCGCATCGTAGCCGAGCGTTCGACCGGCGATTCGCTGAACGCCGGGGATGACCATGGCCTGATCGGCGTAGGCTGGAATCGACACATCAACTTCGAGCGAAACCGGTCCTTCAACCACGAACGGATTCGGCCGGGTTCTTTTCGTGATCGTTTCCGATGCCGCCGCCTCGATCAACTGGCACGATCGCTCGGGGTGAACGCTGTCGGCGGCGAGTGCGCCAACACCCCGTTTCACGACAGCAGTGCGAACACCAGGCAACAGCGACTCCACCTCCTCGGCAACGGACGCATCACCGGTTACCAGCACGAGCGGGACGCCAAATGATCCGGCGACGGCGGCATTCAGTCCGATTTCACCAAACGACGTTCCATTCACCCGGACATCGGCCAACGTCCCGGTGAACGTATGACTGAGTACGGAGTTGCCCGTGCCAGCTCGACCGTGATAGCCAACAAACATCGCTGCATCAAATCCGCCTTGCACGCCGTCAATCATCGCCAAGGGTCGTGGCTTTCCCCGAACGAGCCGGGCGCGGGCGTCTAGCAACTCAGGAATGATGTTGCGAAACGTGCCGTGGGCGTCGGCAACGGTCACCTCAGCATCCGGAACGACATTCACAATGCCGCGAACCGCAGCGGACGCTTCGGCTGTCATCAATCGCCGGGCGCGCTCGTACTCGGGGTTTCCCTGGCTGCCCTCTTCGCGGCCAACAACTCCAGCAACTCCCTCAATATCAACTGACAAGAAGACGCGCACGACACTTTCCTCGATTCATCGCAGGCTCGCATGCAGCCAACAGGAGATCTAATGCGTATCGACGATCACTTCTGATTGATTCTTTTCTGGAGCATGGTCGGTCGTCCCAGGAGGGACGCTGCTAAGCGGAGCATCGATGTCTTGCGGTTCATCCGCGACGGCACACGACGACGCGAGTGCATAGCGTTCGATCATATCGCGCATCTCTCGGTGGAACTGACCGTTCGAAACGACACGCGCAACGCCTGCCGACTTGGCAGCCCGCAGCCCATCAACGTCCTTATGAGACCCAAACACGAGTACAGGGATGCCGCTTGCCTCAATCTCACCGATGTCCGTCCACTCGTCAGACGAACGCACTGTGGCGAGATCGACAACTGCCAGCACTGCCTGATGCTCGCCTGCCGCGACGACCAGTTCATCAGTTGTCTTCAAAATATGTGGATCGTATCCCAGGCGCCTGACGGTATTGCGAACGGTCACTGCGAAGAACACGTCTGGAATCAGCAGTAGGATTGGGCCGCCGGCGTCGGAGGGCATCGTTTCCATGCGCGTTTCCATCCCGCCCCGTTTCAAGCACACATCCCCCAACGGTGAAGCGTCGGCTTCACACACCGTTGTGTGTCTGCACGTCGCCGTTCGATGTCCACCGATAGACTATGGCAACACTCAATCTGTTACAAGTCTGTCCGTACGGTAAACCGTCAAGTGCGGACGCCGCTCCGGCGCAGCGTCAATGTTTCAATTAGATGGTATTTCCAACTCGTCCGCGATCTGACGGGCGGCATGTAACCACTGCTCGTCCGTGTCGTCAGGAACTGAACAGCCGTTCGCGAGAATAAACTTGCGACCACCCGTTTGCTGGATCGCGTCCTCAGCTTCGGAGCGGATGTCGTCAACCGGTCCGTTCGAGAGGGCACCAAACTCGTGCCAGCCGCCCATCAGGCACTTACTCGTCTTTGTTCGCGCTTCTCTCAAACTTGGCCCAGCAAGACGATCCGACCATGAAAGCACCTGAACCGGATAATCCAGAACTTCGTCGAAATGCAGGTCCTTGTCACCGTGAATGTGAAGGATGTTGAGCCAGCTGTCACGAGCACCCTGGAGAGCAATCAAGTCGTACGGTCGACCGAGTTCACGATACAGATCGCGAGTCATGACTTCATCGCTACAGCCTTGCAGAGCGAAGAACACACCGTCTGCTCCGGCGTCGATGCAATCCTGGACGTGGGCACGCAGGTTCTCGGCAATCGTGGCCAGCGCTTCGTGAACGGCGGCGGGATGCTGCCGGGCATGTTCAAAGAACATTTCTCGCGTTTCGGTGAAGTGCAGCGCTTCGCACAGTGGCGAGAAGACGGTCATAATGATCGGAGTTTCGTATCCCACCGCATCGCGCAACGCTTGGATCGCTACTGCCCGTTGACGGAAAAATCGAGACCGCTCAATGTCAACAGGCTCGACAAGCCGCCAGTCGTCCGCGTCACGAATCGACAAACGTGGGAACGGATACGGCAGATCCGGCATGATCTTGATGATATCGAGATCGAACTCCGACTCGAAAAAGTTGACCGTCGCTTCTGCCATCCTTCGGCCCGAACCATGTGGCTTGAAATGGTGCCAGAAACAGACGGGGATACGATCGACCTCGTCGCCCATGACCGCAGCCATGACACGCTCGGTCCTGGTCATCTCATCCATCACCAGGCTCATCGATTCACCCTCATTTCTTCCCTGATCGAAAAATGACGCGGCATCCTCACCGTGGGGAACGAATCAGATCCACCAACGACATCACGCCCTATTCGACGACATCAGACGTAGTCTCGCAGGACGCAACGTAACGATCAATACAGGTACTGATTGTCGTGTGTAGATGCGGTTTCCCACACCGCATTCCCACAATCCCCCAATCCCCTTCCCCTTTGCCGCTCCGGCCCCCACGCCGGGGCGGCTCTTTGACAATCAATATCGATACAATCCAAACGAGTGTACTGGCACTGCAATGCAGCAGATAGGCTATTTTCGCGCCAGTAATTCCAGCAAAGGAGCCCGATTCGTGTCGAACTCTGAATCTGTTATCGTCCGTCGGTTCGTTGGGGGCCCACTCCTGACAGACTGCTATGCGATTATCGTTCCTGATCAGGGGGCGGTACTCATCGATGCACCTCGGGATGCGTGGCAGGCGGCAATAGAAGCGGCCGAAACACAGAACGCACGAATTCTGCTGGCAATCGCGACGCATGGTCATTGGGATCACATTACGGACATGGCTCGCGTTCGAGAGGCTGGCATCCCGGTGGCGGGCCATCTCGCCGACGCCGACCTGTTTGCTGACCCGCACGGTCAGGGTCTGACATTACCCTTCGCAGTCGATGGGGTCTCAATCGACCGTCCTCTGAACGACGGTGATCGATTGTCAATTGGTCGGGTCGAACTGCACATACTGCACACACCTGGACACACTCAGTGAAGCGTCACCGTCTGGGTGCCGTCGATCGATGCACTGTTCACGGGAGACACGTTATTGAAAGGTGGAGCAGGACACACTGCTGAGCCTGGAGCGAGTTTACCGTCGCTCGCCACGAGTGTTCGGAGGCTGGCAGCCTTCCCCGAATCGTCGACACTGTACCCCGGCCACGGCGCACCGACGACGATCGGTCAGGAACGTTGGTTAGCAGACCTGTCTGATCCCGACGCGCCACTGGTTCAATGGCGCCCCAGCCTCGAACGGCGAGCGGCACATGCCACACCTCCCACGGCGTAACGATTAGATCAGCGCGTCAATTGCCCGAACGAAGAAGATTGCATTCGCGAGCTGGGCGACACCAAGCGCGACCGCGGCAGGCCGGACGCTGGTCGAACCCAAACGGATCGTTACAGCAGGTGCGAACAAAGAACCCAAAACAGCCACCTGTGCGAGGAGCGCACCAACAAGCATTCGTCCCGGCAAGGCTGCCATCGATGCCAGGCCAATCGTCGTCAACGCAATGCCGGCAGACAGCGCAATCTCCAGAAGCAGCAAGGCTGCCTCATGGGACGACAGATATCCTCGGTGATCGCGGCGTACAGGCGATCGCGGCGCAGCGACCGGCTGCGGCCTTGCATCGACGCTATTCGCGACCGCATACGCCATGGACTTCAGTGTCAACAACGTCATAGCACTCGCGGCGATGAGTGCCACCCAAATGGCCACAGTATCCTCCAGTACCCAGTGCCACGCCATTGGAATGTGGCAATTGCATTCCCATCTGACGGTCCGAACCGGCTTTTGTCGCTCCCAGCACCGGTTCCCGTCATCCCAGTCGTAGTTAGAACGAACGAGCGACTCATTGGATTCGCCCAGATTTGACGCAAATCGCAACTCGCTGCGGTGAGCCGAGAACTGTGTCCTCCGCCGCCGTATGTCTTGTCTGGCCGGTTCCCTTGACTGATTTCTCGCGACTGGTACCGTGATAGCGACAGTGACGCGTTTCGACGCGTTGCGTTCAAACTACCTGAATTAGTCGAGGAGCAGGCGATGGGGCTGGCTGATGACATCGCGAACTGGATAGCTGGACACGTACGCGGCGCGGGGCTCGCGGGCGTGGTGATTGGACTGAGCGGAGGCATTGATTCCGCGGTCGTTTCAGGATTATGCGCTCGCGCACTCGGTGCTGAGAACGTTCTTGGCGTGATCATGCCGATCAAATCGATACCTGAGGATGCGGCGTTTGGAGAACAGACGGCGCGAACCTGGGATATTGAGTGTCGCACGATCGATTTATCGGACGCCTATGACACCCTCGTAGCGGCGCTTCCAGAGGGAAACGATCTCGCCTACGCGAACATCAAACCCCGGTTACGGATGATTACGCTCTACCATCACGCCAATACGATGCGGCGGATGGTCGTCGGAACTGGCAATCGCAGTGAGTTAATGGCGGGGTATTACACCAAGTACGGTGACGGCGGAACCGATTTGTTACCAATCGCCAATCTTTACAAATGGCAGGTGCGGGACCTGGCGCGCGAAATCGGCGTTCCCGACGCGATCATCAACAAGCCACCTAGCGCGGGTCTCTGGGCTGGCCAAACCGATGAACAGGAAATGGGAATCACCTACGCCGACCTTGACCGAACGCTGGCAGCGATTGATGCAGGTCAGGAATCAACAATCGCGCCGTCGCTTCTCGACCGCGTGAAAACGATGATCCGCGTGTCAGAACACAAACGACATCTACCACCGATCTACACACCGGAGTAATTTATGCCAACAATCGATCGTTCAAACCTTATTGCCGGCGCAATGGGAGGACTCGCAGGAGGCGCTGCATTTGCCGCCGCCATGAAACTCGACATCAAACTCAGCGGTGAGCCAGTTGATGATTTTCAGTTGCTCGCAGGCTTTGGGCCGACGAGGGACCATTGGCAGATAGCTGGTCCTATCGTTCATGCCGTGAATAGCGTCGCCGTAGGAACGGTCTACTCAATGGTTAACGAACGACTGCCCGGTCCTGGCTGGATGAGAGGACTGACCTTCGCAATGATTGAAAACACGGTGCTGTGGCCGGTGATCATTGTGTTAGACCAGGTCCATCCAGCGATCAAATCAGGCGAATTGCCCACGTTCAACCGACCATGGCCTTTCATCGCAGAAAATATTCGTCATGCTGCATTCGGAATTGTCCTGGGTGCGATTCATGAACGAACATCCAACCGGTAACGCTGGATCCGACCCAGTCGTTCGCGACGAGCAAGTCAGTCGCTCGGCGATGTAAGTAATCGAAACGGCAGCGCACGCTGTCGTTAACGATGACGTGACGTTAGCCCCTCGGTGTCGGAGGTCGTCCTTCGCGCATCGCGATGTTGAGGGCGACCTTCTCACGCGCTTCATCCTCAGGAAACTTGAGCCTGAGTGCCAGGATCGCGACGAATAGATTCTGTCCTTCCGGGGTGGTGAGCATGTCGCCGGGCATCCCAAACAACTGCAGATCGGCAGCAAATGATGCAATCGCCGACTGGCGCGCTCCGAGATCGTTCAGAAACGTCGCGGCTTCCGCTCGATCGTATCGTGAAAAAAGAAGGTTGAGCAGCGCTTCCATCCAACGGTAGTTCGCCGTCAAAGGTCAGCTCCAAGTGCTCGAATAGAGCCCGCATCATATCCGGCTGCCCTCAACGGTTCTCGAACGTCGGAGTCGAGTTCCGGGACGTACCCAAGCAGGCAGACTGCGTCGCCCTGTATCGTCAGATCCGGAAGATCAGCTGGCAGAACCGCTGTAGCTCCCCGTGGCAACATCACGCCATCTAGATTGATCTCGCCGTCGAGAACGGTCAGGACGCGACACGTTTCGGGGGCTGCAGGGAGGGGCCGTTGGCCGTCGATCCTCCAACGTTCCAGGGCGAAGTGACGGCACGCAACGAGAATGTCACGCCCTTCCTCGACCTGGCATGGTGCTACTCGGAACGCATGATGTTCCGGCCGGGCCGCGATAAGCGCTTCGTCGACATGAATCTCGCGAGGACGCCCCCAATCGTAGAGTCTCCAAGTGACGTCACTCGCCTGTTGAATTTCATAGAGAAGAACGCCCTTGCCGATCGCGTGCACCGTACCAGCCGGGACGAAGTAGACCTCTCCGGGCATGACCTCAGTCTCGACGAGTTGATCGCGGACAGAGTCGATCGAAATTGGTCCATGTACCCCACTGATGATCCTGGCTCCAGGTTCGGCGGCGAGGATGTACCACGCCTCTGTTTTGCCTCGCTTGCCAGCGGGTGCACCGAGATCATCTGGGTGAACCTGGACGGACAGATCGTCATGTGCGTCGATCAGTTTGACGAGGAGAGGAAATCCGCCAAAAGGTTTCGCTGCAAGCTCACCGCGTGAACCAAGCAACGACTCGGAATGACTCGAAACCAGTGAACCGAGCGTTACTCCGTGAAACGGTCCGCCGTCGACGACTGCGTCATCGCGACTTTCCAGCGATTCACCGATCTTCCCCGCTGGCAACTGCTTGCCGAACGATTCCAGACGCCTGCCGCCCCAGGCTTTCGCGTCGAAACTCGGCGTCAGCCTCAATGGAACGCTAATCCCAGGTCGATGAGTTCTGGTCATCGTCGGTCATCAATCGATGTATTGATGAGTAGCATTATCGAGAACTCAGGGTGCGCGCTCCATGGCTGAACGTCTACTTGAGACACCGATGACGTCAGCGCCGCTAGCATCTCAGCGATTGATTCTTTTGCTGCATCATCGTTCAACGCATTGACTCCCGGTAGTAGCAACCCGATCGGCTCCGATGATCTTTCCAATCGATCACGAGTCCGTCAACCTTCGCAGTGCCATTGCCGGGTGTATCGGCCTCTGGTAGACCTTGAAGGTCGGCAGCCGAGGTATCGCGCTCGCCTGCGATCGAAATGGAGAAATTATGTCCAGCACGAAAACGCTTCACGTGACGATCGATCCTGACCGATGTGTCGGCTATGGTCGCTGCGCAGCCGTGTCGCCAGGCGTATTCATGATCGACGAGGATACCGGCAAGGCGTACTACGACGAGCAGGAAATTCTGAATGCGACTCCAAAGTCAATCTTTGCAGCTGCGCGATCGTGTCCGACACATGCGATCGTTGTCGAGCAGTTCGGACGCCGGGTATTTCCACAGATCCTGTCGCCAATGGCGTCCGAGATCGCCCGCAAACTCGCAGAAACGCCCGACGAGGATGCGGTTTAGCCAACTGGCACAACTTCCGAACCCACGACAGCGAGTTGATCAAGCACACGCTGTCGGATCGCATGGGCATCAGGAAGGGGATCAACGAGTTGGCCCGCGTCGATGAGCGGATTGAGCAGCGCGTTCATCCCAGAAACATCCGGCTCAACACCTAGCGGCAGAACAATGTCGGTGAGTGTCGAAGGATCTCGCCAGACCTGCTTCGCGCCACTCATCTTCCCGCGTTTCGCGACCGGTGTTCCTTCGATCTCGACAATGTCCATACCGAAGTCGATTGTCCGCGCGTTCGCAATGCTTGTCCCCACGCCAAAGCCATCGACGTGCGGCTCCAGTTCGGCAACCGTCGTTTCATCCAGGCCGCCGCTCGCGATCAGCTTCACGTGCTGAAACCCTCGAAGATCCAACTCCCAGCGAACTTCGCGAAGGATCTGGACGAAGTCTCCGCGCCTTGAACCTGGAGTATCAAGTCGAACGCCATAGAGTTTGTCGCCAAGTGCCTCGGCAACCCGGACCGCTTCGAATTTTTCATCCAGGAACGTGTCAATCAGCGCAATCCTTCGCGCTTCGGCAGGGACAATCTGGTCGTAGAGTTGCATCGCCTCAACGGTGTCACCGACAAGCAGCATCAGCGCATGTGGCGTCGTACCCGTCGGGTCTTCACCGAGGTCACGAGCTGCCATGACAACGCTGACTCCATCACAACCTCCGATGAACGCAGCGCGTTCGATCACTGGCGCGACCGCAGGATGCATCCTTCGTGCGCCAAAGCTCGCCAGGAGCCGTTGACCTGCAAGATGACGGATACGGGCAGCCTTCGTCGCCACCCCCGACGATTCGCAGAGCAGTCCGAGGATCGCCGTTTCGAAGATCGCGAACGACAGGTACGACCCGGAGATCTCCATGATCGGCTCGAATGGCCTGACGACTGTCCCTTCCGGAATCCCACGGACGCTCAGGTCGAGACCCTCGACCAACGCAAAGACTTCTTCGAGACCTGCAAGGATCGCCCACGGCAGTTCCGCAGGAAGCGACTTCACCGAGAACTCGGCCCTGACATGGCGATCAAGACCAGCCTCGCGAATAATTTGAACGGTTCGTTCGAAATATACGTCGGTCGTTAATCCCGCTCGAATATCGTCGCTGGTGGCGTGGTGAAATCGTGGTTTGCGTCCTTCTGATTGCTGATCCATGACGTCCCCTCTCTTGCGCTTGCATTCTAATCATATTCGTCTGCAGGACGTTGACCAGCGCCACCGTAGCGCGTACAGTGTGTACGTACATGGTTGCGCGCAAGAGGTGAAGGATCGTCGGATGGAATCTCAGAACGGTGTCTTGAGTCGGCAAGCGATCGCGATGCTACTCGATGGCGTCCCACCACTTCTGGAGAATTTGCCAGACCGTGACAGCCAACTCCAACCAAATGGCATAGATATCACGCTTGCCGGTGTCGAGCGGTTCCGCGGCCCGGGCTTTCTTGGCCTGACCAACGAAGAACGGATCCTCCCCCAGACGGAGCCACTGAGTTTTGGGCCGGACGATTCGCTATATCTTCCACCCGGTGCATATCAGGTCCGCTTCAATGAAATCGTCCACCTACCGGACTGGCTCATGGCCTACGCGCGTCCCCGATCGAGCCTGCTCAGATCAGGCGTTGCCCTGCACACGGCTGTCTGGGACGCGGGTTATTCTGGCAGGGGCATGTCGATGATGGTCGTCTATCATCCTGCCGGATTCCGTCTCGCCCGTGACGCGCGCATTTGTCAACTGGTGTTTCACCGACTCGCAAGTGCAACCGACACGCTCTATGCTGGCGCGTATCAGAACGAAGGGCAACTCACGCGCTGATTCTCAAGCGGGAACGAGACGCGTCGTCAGCGTTATCCATGACGCGTTCGCGACTGCATCCTGCATCGCCACTTGATCGTCGAACGTGCGAGTCAGGATTCTGCCGTCGACGGTGACGACAACTCGATCCTTTCGAAACGGCCAGGGATCAACAATGACATCGGCATTGCTCATCGTCAGCGTGACGTCAACTCCTCCGTTTGATGTTGGTGCATTCCTGAACTCGCGAGGTTCAGCAATCCCGTGGCAAATCGCCAACGACATCCCGTCCCACAACGCAACGAGTTGCCGGTTGCGGTTCAATTGCGCATCTCCCGCCGCTGCGGCCATCGTCGCATCCGAACGAAGTGCCGCAACCAGTTCATTTTGAAACGCAAGTTCATGATCGACAAGCGCTCGTGCATCGCGGGCGTCTTCTTCGCTATCCCGAGAGTAGTCATGAAAGCGTTCGTATAGTCCCGTGAAATGCATTGAGGTGAGCAACGCAGGGTATCGACCGAACATCAGAGCGCGTCGAGACGCAGAATTCCAGATGTCGAGGTGAACACGAGTTGATAGCTGCATGAATGAGTGGGGAAGGCCGGTTGAAGGATTCAGGGTCGGCGATTGCTCCCAGTCGAGCCATCCAATATCGTGTAGTAGCGCGCCGAGGCTGACAGCATCCCGCGGTTCGACCTCGCCAAAACGATCGTTCCCCCATCCGTGAGCGAGTTGTGCCGAAAGCGCCGCATGGGCGGGCTGAGTTATCACGATCGTTCGATCGCCATCCGGACGTATGAGCATTGCGATTCCTTTCATGCAATCCCATGGCGAAACGCCCATGCGGCAGCCTGCGTGCGAGACTCCACATCGAGTTTCGTGAAGATGTTTGTGAGATGACGAGCGACCGTCTTCTCACTGATAAAAAGTTGATCCGCGACGTCTCGGTTCGGAAGACCAGACGAGACAAGCCGCAGAACTTCGCTCTCACGTTTCGTTAGCACATCTGGTGTGGCGGCATCCACTGACGACGAGTCCTGTTTGGACAGACGTAATCCTGCCGCCTGGAATGCTGCGATGACTGGAGTCGCAAGCGGAGAGCGCGATAGGTATCCCTGACGCAGGCTCTGATCGGTAATGCGTTCAGCGATACGCGTGACTCGGTTGTATGCCGACGTCAGCGCTTCATGTGCGTCCTCGCCATAAACTGACGCCAGTAGTGCCTGTCCGCGTAGAAGGTCAATGTCGATAGCAAGCGTTGCATGCGGGAGTTCGCGTTGGGCCAATCGCGCGGCAGCCGCAGACACGTGCCCAAGCGCCAGATTGGCTCGTACCTGCGACAGTTCGAGTCTCGCCAGCACAAGTTCCGCACGAATGTCCCACGAGATTCCTCCGATCATCCCTGACGACGCAGACAACGCACGCTGCGCCCTCTCGCGAGCGCATCCATCAGCTCCGGCGATCTGGGCAACTTCCGAGGCTCCCGAAAACGCTTCAGCGATCAGCGCGGGAATCTTCGATACTTGCGCGCAATCGATGGCGACGCGATTAAGTTCCTTCGCGCGGTCTAAGTTATTCGTCAGCGCGTAGCCGTGAGCGAGAGCGATTGTAGCGGCGACACGCTGATGCGGGACCGGGCGTGACACCCGCTCGATATCATCGAGTGCAGCGAGTGCACGTTCCGCTTGTTCTATGGCACGGGGTAGTCTGCCAAGCATTCGCTCCGTCTCAGATAGCGCGATCCGAGCGATGACAGCGATGCGATGGTCAACGGCTTCCTCAGCGTATGCCAACGCCTGCGTCGCTCGTTGGAGCGCGACCTCGTACCATCCGTTCGTCCGGCAGTACAGATCGACGGACAAAAGCGCCATCGCCTCCATCCGCGGCCGGTCCGAAACGCGCGTCAGGCGGTGTTCTGTCGCACGGAGGCGTCGAATCTCTTCGAGAAACGACACGTAACTTTCACGAGGGTTGATCGATTGCGCCGACGGCTCCACCCTTCGACGATAGGCGAGCGCAATCAGCGACGTAACTTCGCCCTTTCGATCCCCGAGTGAGCGAAACAGTTCAAGGCCGCGCAGAAGCCACGATCGCGAAAGTTCGATGTCGCTGGAATCGTCATCGCCTCGTAACGCCCATTCGACTACACCCAGTTCCTGAGCAATACGTGCTTGATCGATCGTCTGACCCAGTTCGGTCGATAGGTCAAATGCCGTTCGATACAGACTCGCTGCCGTACTCACGCTTTCGAAGCGATGCAACAACGGCGATGGCTCACCCATCGGCCTGCCAACCAGTGCCTGCGCCAGATTGAGAATCGCAAACAGTCGATCGCGCCCATCAGACCGCGCATCGGCGATCTCGACTGCGCGTGTTGCTTGACGTACAGCGTCGTCAACGTTTCCGAGAACTAGTTGGAGTTGCGAAGCGCGAATCAGCGCGGGGATTCGAGCGTGATCGCCGAGGCGATCAGCCAAGATAATCAAGTCGTCGATGCCGCGCATCCGACGTTGACGGTCGTTGCGATGATCGAGGAGGCTATCCAGGGCAAGGAGAATGTCGAACCGGCGTTGTTCAGATTCCCGGTCATCGATAACAGCGAGGATATCGAGCGCACTGTCATACAGTCGAATCGCATCACTGCCTGCATGGATGCTTGTCGCTTGCTCAGCGGCCGCAATCGAGAAATGCAGAGCACGTTGCAGATCATCACCACGTGTGAAGTGGAAGGCTAGCCGCGCCGCGGCTTGTCCGTCGGCTTCCTGTTGACGCTCGATTGCCTCAGCCGTCAATTGATGGAGTTGGCGTTGTCGAATGGTGCTGAGTCCTTGATACAGCACTTCACGAATCTGTTCGTGGACAAACGAGTATGCGCTGCCCCGAGTCGTAACGATCCGTCGCTGCACCGACTCTTCCAACGCAGAAACGGTCGATGATTCGTCACCAATCCGGCGCTGCCTCACGACATTCTGAAGCAGCGACACCTCGAATTCGCGACCGATTACTGACGCCACACTGAGGATGTCACGGGTCTGCGGATTCAACCGAGCCAGCCGGCGGCTGATAACGCTACGAATGCTCTGCGGTACAAGTGACTCGGCATCACTGGACAAAGCCCAACTGCCAGATTCCGAACGATGAAACAGCCCTTCTTCTCGCAGGTGCAGCGTGAGTTCTTCAACGAAAAACGGTACGCCTTCCGACTCGCGATGGATCGATGCTAAGGCCGCTGGTGCAATTTGCTCCGGTCTGACTCCGAGAACATATGCGGCAATTTCGGCGCTCCCATCACGATCGAGACGGCGCAGGACAATCCGTCTCGCCATCTGCTCCCGAGTCAACGCGATGAGCGCCTGTTCGAATGGGTCGCCCTGATCGAGATCGGTGTCCCGGTACGCGCACACAACTGCAGCGCTTGAGTGACGTAAAGCGCGAGTCAGATGCCGTAGCAATCGTGCGCTCGGTTCATCGGCCCAATGCAGATCATCAATGATGAGCACGACCGGCGTCCGCGAACAGACATCCACCATGAGCCGACCGTACGTGTCGAACAGCCGTTGTCGCTGCTCGAACTCCGAGAACGTCCCACGGTCGGCGATTCGATTGTCAGGTGCCAGTTCGGGCGCCAGGGCTGCTAACGCAGATACATCGTCCTCGTGATAGCGATAATCGAACTCTCCGGAGCGCTGCCGGACGATGTCACGCAGAATCTCGACGAACGGCCCATAGGGCATCATCTCGGCGTCTTCGTAACAACTACCGCGAAGAATCAGCAGATTATGCGCTCGTGCCACGTCGGCGGCGTGAGACAACAGCCGTGTCTTCCCGATGCCTGGTTCACCACTCAACAGCACAACGCGCAGTTGACCAGCGCGTGCCGATTCGACGACAGCCTCGATGTCGGCAACTTCTCTCTCACGACCTGCGATCCGACTCGGCACGGGCCGTTCAAACCTCGGTTGCGATGTCTCGCTATGGATAAAGTTGCTGGCCATCGTCATTCTCGAGAATGATCGCTTCCGTGGGACACAACTCGGCCACCATCCATAGCGCGTCTTCGGCAATGCTCGCCGGATCCAATAGTCGCGCTTTCCCATCCTCATCGAGTACAAACACCGTGGGTGCGGACACGATGCAATTTTCGGCTGACACGCATTTTTCACGTTCTACGCGCACTCGCATACGTCGATGCATCCTTCCTCGGGAGAGCGTGGGCCGACTCTTGCAATAGTGCCGGAACTTGGACCAATTCGACCCACCAAAATCAGAAAGTTGACGACGATCGATGATGCTGCATACAATCCGTCGTTCACGCCTATTGTGCATCGGCTGTAACGCAAAACGCTTCGGTTGCCAGCAGGAATGCTGCGACGGAATCCGATCGATGATTCGACTGCGTGAATTGCGGACTTCATTCGGATGCGTCCGAGCATTCTGAATGGCACGTAGACAGAATAACCGGACATTGCGCGTCGTAGGCAATGGAATGCCAGATCGCAGTCTCGGTAGTAGTCTCACAGGTGGGTGAAGTCGCCACGTTGGCGATGGGTGCAGTAGGAGGAATATCAGGTGAACGACGATCGAGTAGGACGACTCATCGACGAAGCCACTAGGCTTCGATGGAGCAGGCGTGAGATTCTGAAACGCGCTGCCGTTCTCGGCTTATCCGCCCCAGCTATTGGCGCGGTTCTCGCTGCCTGTGGCGGCAGTGATGACGACGACGCCGAGCCCACGAACACGACCGCAGCCCCAGCCGGTTCGACAGAACCAGCGGGTGGTGCCGCGTCGCCGACTTCTGGTGGCGCTGATGCGACTCCGACGACCGGTGGTGGAACGACCCCAGCTGGTTCCGGCGGCATCATCAACATGAACACGACGCTCGGAGATTCGGGGATCGGGAATCCCATTCTGACGAGTAGTGTGTCGTTGATCGAGTACTACATTTTCAACCGGCTGATGATCTACGATGACACCGGCACCCTCCAACCAGAACTGGCGGAAGAATGGGTGTATTCAGATGACAACCTGGAACTAACCGTCACACTCCGTGAAGCCCTCTGGCACGACGGTGAAGCATTCACTGCCGACGATGTCATCTTTACGTTTGACACCATTAAAAACGAAAGCACCGACACGACACAGCGGTCGAAGCTGCAAATCGGCGGCGAGTACGTGACCTGGGAAAAGGTTGACGACCGGACTGTCAAGCTCGTAACTCCGGAGCCGTTTGCTCCATTCCTGTTTGGCCTTCAGGATCTTGAAATCATTCCCGAGCACATCCTTTCTCAATCCGCCGATATCAACACGGATGCATTTAATCGCGCACCAATCGGGACTGGCCCGTACAAGATGGGCGAATGGCAATCCGACCAGTTCATGCGGTTTGAGCCGTTTGAGGATTACTGGGGAGGTCGGCCAGCGAACGACGGAATCACCGTATTTTTCCACGCAGATACCGAAGTTGGTTCGGCTGCGCTCGACTCCGGAGAAATCGACTTGATGTTCGCACCGCCGGAGCTGCAGCCTCGCTATGAGGACAATCCGGATGTCAAGATCTACAACTACGTCTACTTCACGCCAATCTCGCTTGCGTTTAACTTCAAGCATCCGATCCTCCAGGATGTCAAGGTGCGCGAGGCGATCCGCATGGCAATCGACAAGGAGTCGTTGACCGAAACCGTCACCAAGGGTCGCGGCATCGTCGCTAACAACCAGTACGCCGATACAGGACCACTTGAACGGTACAACGATTACGACGGCGTCAGCGCGCCGGAGTTCAACGTCGAGGAAGCCAATCGCATCCTTGATGAGGCGGGCTATACGATGGGGGACGACGACGTCCGGGTTTCTCCGGATGGCGAACGATTTTCGTTCAACATCATCACCTACTCGGGCTTCGAGGAATACATCAACGACCAGGTCATCCTTCAGGAAATGCTGGCCGAGATTGGCATTGAATTGACGCCACAGGTCGTCGACTACTCAACGCTCGAATCGATGTGGGCTGATCCGAGCGACGATCCGTCGAACCGAGCTCTCGAACTCGAGGAATATCCGCACCCATTCGAGTTCGATCCGGACGTATACAACGAACTGCATTCCGACAATCTACCACCAACCGGCCTGAACTACATGTGGGTTGATGACGAAGAGATCGATCGCCTGATCGACCAGGGACGAACGACGACTGATCCAGACGAGCGAGTCGAGGTCTACAAGGAACTCGACCGCCGTCGAAACGAACTGGTCGTTGTTGTTCCACTCTACGATGCTGTAGACGGATGGGTCGTCTCCAGCCGTTTGAAAAACGTCGCCGACACGCCATACTTCCGGCGCTACGTCCTGTACGGCCTGAAGGACGTCTACAAGGAATCCTAGTTCGCGACTTCGACGGGCCGAGAACTCGGCCCGTCGATCATTCTCTCCGAGCGTGGCTCAGAGGATATTTCAATGACTGCATACATCGTTCGCCGGTTGCTATGGATGATACCGATACTTCTCGGCGTGTCGATCATCTGCTTCGCGTTGTTGCTGCGCGCGCCGGGCGATCCCGTCAGTGCTATCGTCGCGTCGAGCCGAGACTCAGGTTCGACGATGACTCAGCAGGATCGCGAAGCGCTGCGCGAGCAGTATGGACTGAACAACCCTGTTTACGTCCAGTATTACGACTGGGTGAGTCTCGCGGCGCGCGGTAATTTTGGCAACTCAACCAGGTCGAACCAGCCCGTCTGGGATGTCATCAAGACTCGCCTTCCCAACACGGTCAAACTGGCGGGAGTCTCGCTCGTCTTCACGCTTGCAATTGCCCTTCCACTCGGCATTATTTCAGCAGTCCGGCAGTACTCGAAACTCGACTACTTCCTGACGTTCTTCAACTTCGTTGGAATCTCGATTCCACAGTTCTGGCTCGGGCTGATGCTCGTTTACATCTTTGCGGTGGAGCTGGGATGGTTCCCATCGACCGGTATGCAAGGTGCCTACGTTGACGATGGAGCATGGCCATTGGTCAAGGACCGATTCCTTCACTACGTCCTCCCAGTCACGTCAATCACACTCGTCGGGATCGCTGGTTACACCCGTTTCCAACGGGCGTCGATGCTAGAGGTGATTCGGCAGGATTACGTTCGAACTGCTCGCGCTAAGGGGCTGTCCGAGCGTGTCGTCATCTTCAAACACGCCTGGCGGAACGCACTGATCCCGATCATCACGCTAATGGGATACGTGTTCGTCATCCTCGTCGAAGGCTCTGTCGTCGTCGAGAACATCTTCTCGTGGCCCGGAATGGGTCAACTCGCCGTGATCTCACTGAACCAGCGCGATTACCCAGTCATCATGGCGATCGTCCTATTATCCGCGACGCTCATCCTGATCGGAACGCTGGTGTCCGACATCGTCTATGCAATCGTCGATCCGCGTATCCGCTATGACTGAGTGGACGACCACTGATGCAGGTGAAGGAGCGCAGCGATGAGTGCCAGCGCTGCATCTCCACGGCTTGGCGAGCAGGCACGTGTTGCAGAAGAGCCGCACCGTGGCCAATGGCAGATGTTCTGGCGACGATTTCGCAGGCATCGACTTGCCGTCATTTCCGCTGGAATTCTGGCTGTGATTTTCGTCGTCGCGGCGCTGGCACCGATCGTTGCGCCGTACGATCCCGACGCGACGAATCGCGAACTTGCGCGATTCGGAGAACCGGCGTCACCATCTTGGGCGCATCCGTTTGGGAGTGACCAGCTCGGGCGCGATCAATTGTCACGCATCATTTTCGGAGCGCGAGTCTCGCTCGTGGTCGGCTTTCTTGCCACCGGCGTCGCGATCATCGTCGGAACGATCGCTGGAGCCGTCGCCGGTTACGCCGGTCGCTGGATCGATATGCTTATCATGCGTGTCGCTGATGTCCTGTTGGCATTCCCGCCGTTGCTGTTCCTGATGGCAACGTTGACCTCTATCAAGGCGACGATCGTCTCAATCGCCCTCGTCATCGCTGTCATCTCGTGGATGAATGTCGCACGCCTTGTTCGAGGCGAATTTCTTGTCCTCCGCCAGCGTGAATACACTGAAGCAGCCCGGGCCGTCGGAGCAAGCGCCCCGTCGATCATTTTCCGCGAACTTATGCCAAACGCGCTCGGGCCGATCATTGTCGCTGCCTCACTGGGTATTCCTGGAACGATCCTCACAGAATCGACGCTTTCGTTCCTCGGCTTCGGTCTCCAGCCACCTACGGCCTCGTGGGGGAACATGCTGCAGTCAGCATTCGGCGAAATGCGCGACTACGGAGCGTGGTGGATGGGGTTCTTTCCTGGATTCATGATCGCGATGACTGTCCTTTCATTCAACTTCCTAGGAGACGGGTTGCGCGACGCTCTCGACCCACGTACTCGCCCGGATTAATTCAGAAGCGGAGCTACGTACTGGTGCAATCAGAAGCCGCGACCGTTACGACACTCGATCCAACGACCGAGCCATTGCTCGTCGTGAACAATCTGCAAACCTTTTTCTTCGGCGAGGGCCGGATTGTAAAGGCTGTTGACGGAATCAGCTACTCGCTGAATCCCGGTGAGGTTGTCGGCATCGTCGGCGAATCGGGAAGCGGCAAAAGCGTCAGTTCGTTGTCGGTCATGCGGCTGATCGACAGTCCTCCGGGCAAGATCGTCGGCGGCGAGATTCGCTTCGACGGCGACGAAATTCTCAATATGACCGACAAGGAAATGCGAGACCTTCGGGGCAATAAGATCTCGATGATCTTTCAGGAGCCATTGACATCATTGAATCCGGTGTTCTCGATCGGCGATCAGATCATGGAACCGTTGATGCTGCATCAGGGTCTGAACCGGCGAGACGCAAAGGACCGAGCGGTTGAGATGCTCCAGTTGGTCGGAGTTCCGTCTCCGGGCGAACGCGTCAAGGCGTACCCCCATCAACTTTCGGGAGGAATGCGCCAACGGGCGATGATCGCGATGGCCCTCTCGTGCAATCCCCGATTGCTGATCGCTGACGAACCGACGACGGCGCTCGACGTGTCGATTCAGGCCCAGATCCTTGAGTTGATGCGCAATCTTCAGCGGGATTTTGGTTCGTCGATGATCTTCATTACTCATGACCTCGGAGTCGTCAACGAGATGTGTGATCGCGTCATCGTCATGTATGCGGGACGCATCGTCGAACAAGGGACGACCCAGCAGATCTTCAGCAACCCGAAACACCCATACACCTGGGGACTGTTCGACTGTCTTCCGAACATTGAAGAACGCAAAGGTATCCGGCTGACACCGATCTTCGGCCAGCCACCCAACCTGGCGAACGCGCCAAGCGGATGCAAGTTCCATCCCCGCTGCCCGTACGCCTTCGAACAGTGCGTCCTCGAAGAACCCCCGCTGTTCACCCGCGAGGACGGCCTGTCGGTCCGCTGCTGGCTGTATGACAACGGCGCCGCCGGTGACGCGAAACGCGTCACCGAGGTGCGAGATTCGAACGTCGTCGATCAGCCGGAAAAAACCGACGTGCTGCTCGATGTCCGCGATCTGCGAAAGTGGTTCCCGATCAACCGAGGAATTATTCAGCGGACAGTCGGACACGTTCAGGCAGTCGATGGAATCAGTTTCCAGCTACACCGGGGGGAAACACTCGGCGTCGTCGGTGAATCGGGTTGTGGCAAAAGCACGGCTGGGCGTGTGTTGCTGCGACTGCTTGACCCAACAAGCGGTCAGGTGATGTTCGACGGCAACGACCTTGCCCAACTCGACCACAAAGCGCTTAGAACGATGCGCAAGCGGATGCAGATCATCTTTCAGGATCCGTATTCGTCGCTCAATCCACGACGAACGGTTGGATCGATCGTCGCCCAGCCAATCACCCTGCACAACGTTGCGAAGGGCAAGGAGGTCAACGAGCGCGTCGAGGACATTCTCGAGCGCGTCGGGCTGAATCCGGTCCACGCTGCCCGATACCCACACGAATTCTCGGGAGGACAACGGCAACGTATCGGTATCGCGCGAGCCATTGCCGCGAACCCGGATTTCATCGTCTGCGACGAGCCGGTTTCGGCGCTCGACGTTTCGATTCAGGCGCAGATCGTCAATCTCCTTCAGGACCTCCAGAACGACTTGGGCCTGTCGTATATCTTCATCGCACACGACCTATCGGTCGTTCGGTCAGTGAGCGATCGAGTTGCGGTCATGTATCTCGGCAAACTGGTTGAAGTCGGATCCAACGAACAGATCTACGAGGATACTCTCCATCCGTACACGAAGGCCCTTCTTTCGGCGGTTCCTCGTACGAACATCGCCAGTCATCGTGGAAAGCGCATCATTCTGCGCGGAGATGTTCCGAGTCCAATCAATCCACCGTCTGGCTGTCGATTCCATACCAGATGCCCGTACGCATTCGATGCTTGCCCGAAAGTCGAACCCGTCCTTACTGACGTCGGCGACGGTCACCAGGTCGCGTGTCACCTGTATGACCCAACTTATGCGTCGTAATTGCTATGCTGGTTCGATAACGACCCTGGGTTTCGTCGGCTGACCACGAATAGCGTGCATCGAACCCGCAAGAAAGTCAGGCGTTTGATCGCGGTAGTTGCGACCGAACGGGCGGCCATGCTGCCCGAGGGTGTTCGTTGCCCATGTGGACTCGAACCGGCGCATGTCCGCAATCATTCGCATCGAAGGCCCTGCCACCACTTCGAACAACTTCTCGGAATCGAAGCCAGTCGGCCAAACGGTGGTGCGGTCTCCACCGACAGGAAACGGACCAACATTGACAAACCGCTGATGCGGACCGTTGATCAGCCCGAACGGATGCGCCCACGTCACCGAGTGGACCGCGCCCCACGTCCACGACCGATGGTCACTTCCAAGCCGATCAGTAATCCACGTTATGGCGTCATTGAATGCGACGACGACGGTGCGCGCACGGCCATCATCCAGCCACCACTCCGAATGATCTCCCTTAAGGAGTCGATCGCAAAAGCCCATCGGCACATCGCCAATGCCGATCCCGTCCAGAAGTTTGTCGACTACACCCTCAGGCAATCGATGGGACAGAGAACGCATCACCCAATTCCGGTAGAACGATTGAAACAGTAGCGTCGCGCGACTTTCAGGTGGCGTGTTGAAGTCCCAATCACTCAGTTCGCGGCGCGCCCACTCAGGAATCGACGCTGCACCAAGATCGAGAAGGAACGCCGTGAGTTCGGAGGCGTGCATTGAAAACTGATCGAGTTGCAGCGCGCGCATATCGGCGATCGAATGTTTGGGTCGGGAATCGAGTGCGTCTGCAATCCTGTTGATTCGGTAAATCGGTTCATAGAACCCGTGCAGGCTGAATGGATAGTCCGAACCAGCAATCCGATTGTTGGCACTTGCAACCCACCCGCGTGATGGATTCAGTTCAACTGGAACGGCGGCAGGTGGAATGTGGGAAGGCGGATGGGCTGTCGGTTCAAGCAACCCGGCAACCGGTGCTCGATCCGGCCAACGGCCGATGCCAATCGTCGCAATGTTCCCGTCACTGTCGGCGGCAGCCATGTTCAAGGTCGGCGCGATGATCGCCTCGCGAATCCTTTGAACATCGTCGACCGATCCAATCGAACCGAGCGCCATCCAGGCGTTCAATTCATCAGGATGGGTTTCTGCGCCAGTCCAGTACAAACTAACGGCGTTCGATGACCATTCTGGCTGGATGTCTGACAGCAGAGGGCCGCGTGGCGTCGATCTGATCTGCAACCTTACCGATGGACTGCCCTTTACGACGATCTCTTCAGTTCGGATTGCTATCGCTGACCAATCCGCACCGGTCGCAACGATGTTTCTATCATCGTCGACCTGCTCTCGATACAAGAACGTCTGCGAGATCATTGCGGCGGTCAATCCCCATGCGAATGTGGGAGTGCGGCCTATTGCCAATCCCGGTGTGCCAGGGAGAGTGAAACCGGACACCCGAAAACCCGGAGCGTCGATCGACGCCTCACACCAGATCGACGGATTCGTATAGCCAAGATGAGGGTCGTTCGCCAGTATAGGTGAACCGGTCGTCGACCGGTCGCCAGAAACGGCCCAGGCGTTGCTCGCCCCTCCATGGGGAAAGGGCGTCATTGGACGAACCGAACCACGAGTATTCCTGAACGGTCGCGACGGCTCACGAACGACAAGTGGGCTTTCTGGACTTCGCCCGTGGACAATACCGTCGGCCCAGTCATCGCCGATGGTTTCTCGAAGGAGAGCAGCCATAAGGTCATGCGTATGAAACGCTGATAGCGTCCAGCCCATCAATCGGACAATGGCTGCACTATCCTGAGGTCGCCACGGCTCGGGTCGGTATCGGAGAATCTGAAACTCCAATGGCAATGGTCGCTGCGACATCATGAGATTCACACCAGCCGAGAATGATTCCAGGCCGGATCGAGCTTCAGGAACAGCGCACGCGACCATTTCGTCGGTGATTCGAGGCATGTCGATCAGCCGCATCATCTTGTCGGACTCAAGCGTCACTGACCCAGCCAGTTCGCTCAGCCTCCCGAGAGCAGTGCGCCGCAGCGTATCCATTTGAAACAGTCGGTCCTGCGCGACCGCATACCCAAGCCCAAACAGTGCGTCATCCCTCGACCCGGCGCTTATCGACGGAATGCCCTTACCGTCACGGCTGATCGTTACGGGAGCCGAGAGTTCGGGCGCGGACAGGCGGTGTATTCGATTCCGCTTTGCCGCGGTCAATGCGGTTGAAACACTCGCGATCCCCAGAAGAGTCGTGACGGTTCGGTTCATCGTGCAGTCCCCTCGGAAATTCCGACTCGGTACCTTCGCATCTGCTTGTTCGACGCATTATCATGGATAATGGTTGAGACTGACTCCGTCGACACGTTGTCACCAGCAGGGAGATACCGCTATGGCAGTCAACGATGATTCGATCGATCCGTTGCCAAAGAGCATCCGCTCTCTGCTCGACAGCCCTTACGCCCGGTATCTTGGCCTCGAGACGATCTTCGGGGTCCAGGTCGCCGAGGGAGTTCCCGTCGAACTCAATCATGCCGAAGAAGTGATTTTTCGGACCGTTCACATGTCGTCCGAACTTTGGCTTCGCCTTGCGGGCTTCGAAATTGAACGTACGAAAGCCGCAATTGACGCAGGCAACATCGTCGTTGCGAACCGTCTCACCGCTCGAGCCAGGATGTCAGTCGAACGTGTCATCGAAGCGACTGAAATGCTGAAAATGATGCCCCCCGCTGATTATCACGCCTTCCGCACCCAACTGGGGAACGCCAGCGGATTGCAGTCACCGGGTTACGCGTATTTGCGACGTGAGGGTCGTTCACTTGCCGCGGCCTTTGATTCTGTCATTGGCGACGACGATGCACTCTTCGCACTCTATATGACCGGTAGAGGCGACTCGCGCTACGATCTCGCCGAATCACTCCTCGATCTTGATGCGACACTCGATCGTTTCCGATCACTCCACCTTCAAATCGCCGAGCGATTTCTTGGTGGGTCCACCCAGGGTACTGGTGGCAGTGAAGGGGTTCCGTACCTCAGAGGGAATATCGGCCATAAGATGTTCCCGCGGTTGTGGGACCTCCGGGAGCGAATTGCGACGGCATCTGGCGCCACCAGCTACGGTTACGGGACTCCGGAAGCACCGAAACGGTAAGCCGCAGTTCAACCCCGTTACAGTAAGACGGTCGCCGCTTTCCGTTGTGAGCAAACAACACGAACGAGATCGTTGTGAACCGCGAATCTCACTTCGCTGTTTCGATTGTGAATGCTCTCACAACCATCATCCATTCGGTACAATTCGTTGTTGGATAGTGGCGCGCGACACGTCGTCCTGCGCCTCGTTTGCGCGTCGTACCGAGGAGCAGTCTGGACCAATGAGACCGCTGAACCGCGCCATCACGGCGCTCGTGATTTTTTCATTGATGGCGACGTTCCTTGCAGCCTGCGGAGGGGACGACGATTACGACGACCCGACAGCAACAATAACATCGGGAACCGGAAGTGCATCGACAGCAGAGTCCTCGCCAGGAACGGAAGCTTCACCCACGAGCGCCAGCAGCGAGTTGACCGAAGTGACGGTCGGCTTCATTCCGGTCTTGATCTACGGTCCGCTGATGATGGCCCAAGACAAGGGATACTTCAACGATCACGGCCTCGATGTCCAGTTCGAAAACCTCCCCGGTGGCTCAGATATGGTTGTCCTGACGGCGAATGGCGACTTCGATATCGGCGTCGGCGGCGCTGGGCCAGCGTACTTCAACGCAGTGCAACGAGGTCTGGATTTGAAGATCATCGCTCCGCTGCATTTCGAACGTGATCCTCAGGCGACGCCATTAATGGTGTCAAAGGAACGCTTCGATAGCGGAGAAATCACGAGTGTCGAAGATCTCGAAGGTCTCAAAGTCTCGGTAAACGCTCGCGGTGCCACCGAGTACTGGCTCGATACGGCGTTGAGAACGGACGGGCTTACCATAGACGACGTTGACCTGCAGCAATTGCCGTTTCCTGATGTTCCGGCAGCACTTGAATCCGGTGCGCTCGACGGCGCGATGCTGGGCGAGCCAATTGCAACCCTCGCCGAGCAACAGGGAATTGCCGTTCGTCTTGACGTCGATTTTCCTGCAGACTTCCAGCCAACCTTTGTCTGGGTGAACCCTGACTTCGCCGCCGACGAACCCGATCTCGTAACCGGATTCGTTGCCGGGATGATGCAGGGTTGTCGCGACCTCTGGTCCGATGACTGGGACTCGGACGAGAACCTTGCCGTCATCAACAAGTACACCAATGTCGAGGCATCGCTCATTCGTGAATCTTCGCGAACCTGGTGCGAGCCGAACGGAACGCTCAGACTGGAAGACCTGGAAACGTTGCAGGCATTCTTCGGCGATCGTGAACTGCTTGAATACGACGAACCCCTCGACATCGAATCGATAATTGACCGATCGTACGTCGAAGCGGCACTGGAGAAGATCGGCACTTCCGATCTGAACGACTGAACCCGGATTGACGACTCCCACGATGGTGGAACAACGCGGCAAACTACACATCGACGACGTGTCTGTCCAGTTCCGATTGGGCAGGTCGTCAGTCACCGCACTCCAGCATGTTTCGTTACGGATTCCAAATGGCCAGTTCTGCGCGGTCGTCGGTCCGTCCGGGTGTGGTAAGAGCACTCTCCTCCGTCTGGTCGCCGGGCTCGCCTCTCCGACCAATGGAGTTGTCCACGTCGAACGTGACAACGATGACAAGCCGCTACAGGCAATGGTTTTTCAAGGGCGTTCGATTTTTCCGTGGATGACCGTGCTGGAGAACGCGGCGTACGGTCTGGCGATGCGCGGGGTCTCACGAGTTGAGCGCGAGGCCATCGCGGAGCGGTTGCTTCATCAGGTCGGCCTGGGCGACTTCATTTCTGCCTATCCCTCGCAGCTATCGGAGGGCATGCGCCAGCGCGTAGCGATCGTCAGGGCGTTTGCCGTTGATCCGGAACTCCTCCTGATGGATGAACCATTTGGGGCTCTAGATGAGCAGACGCGCTTAATCCTTCAGGATGAGTTGCTTCGAATCTGGGAAGAGACTCGAAAAACAGTTGTGTTTGTGACGCACAGCATTGACGAAGCGATGATCCTCGCCGACAGGATCGTTGTCATGAGTGCGAGGCCCGGAACGATCAAAGCCGATATCAGCGTTCCATTTCCACGCCCACGGACGGTCGAAGCCGTTCGTTCGGACCCGGCGTTCTCGTCGTTGTTCCTCCAGATCTGGGCACTACTTCGTGATGAAGCAGCCGTCAGTGCCCGGGTATCGGCCTGATGGCGAGTAACCGCAGGTGGATCGCGTTCGCACTGGCGCTTTCCGGACCGTTCATTGTGCTCGCTATCTGGGAACTGCTGTCTCGTGCCGAGGCGATCAACCCGCTTTTCTTTCCTGCTCCAACGAGTCTGCTGCCAACAGCACAGGACTTGATCGAATCGGGCCAACTATGGCGAGACACGCGGGTCAGCATGGGACGCGTTCTCGCTGGATTCGCGATCGCGGCCATCCCTGGCGTGCTGATCGGCGTCATGATGGCGCTCTGGTGGCCGTTACGAGCGATGCTGACTCCGATCGCAGCATCGTTCTTTGCCATTCCGAAGATCGCCATCCTGCCCCTCGTAATCATCATCTTCGGCATTGGCGAAACGTCGAAGATCGCGATGGTCGCCGTCAGCGTCCTCTTCCTGGTTGTCCTGTCTACGATGAGCGCAGTCCTGGAAGTTGAGTCCGCCTACTTCGACGTGGCCCGTAATGCGGGAGCCAACCCGTGGCAGCAACTTCGGACAGTGGCATTACCAGGGGCGATGCCGGGTATTTTCAGCGGCTTGCGTCTCGCGCTCGGGTTCTCGTTACTCGTCATCGTGGGAACGGAAATGCTCGCCGCGAAGGACGGCATCGGCTACCTGATCTGGAACTCCTATCAGACCTTCGCAATCGAAAAGATGTACGTCGGTCTCGTCGTCACAGCGCTCCTCGGATGGGCACTTAATCTGGTGATGGACGAGATCGAACGAGTCGTCATCCCGTGGCGCGCGTCTGCGTCCCGGGGATTCTCTATCCCCATACCAGCAAGCGTTCGAAACTGGTTCATGGCTACTCGCCCATTCTCATTCACCGCTTCGATCGTGCCAGTTCTCCTCGGGACGCTACTGGCGGCGCACGATGGTGAATTCCGAATCCTGCTGTTCTCGCTCGTGATCGTCGCCTCGGTGATCGTCCATGCGGGCAGTAACCTCGTCAACGATTACTTTGACTGGAAAAACGGCGCTGACAAACCCGCCGCTCTTGGCCGGGGCGGCTTCATTCAGCGGGGGTTGATACGACCCGAGGGGATCCTCTGGTTCGGCTTGATACTCTTCGCGATAGCGACCGCCATCGGGTTCGTCATCGTCTATCTGGTCGGGTGGCCGGTTCTCCTCTTCGCGCTACCGAGCCTGGCCGCAGCGTACTTTTACACGGGAGGCCCGAAGCCGCTCGGTTATGTCGCGCTCGGCGAGGCGACCGTCTTCGTCTTTATGGGACCCGTCATCGTCGCCGGAAGCTATTTCGTTCAAACTGGTTCGATTTCCTGGGCGTCGATCCTGTTGTCAGTACCCGTTGGCTTACTGGTGACAGCGATCCTTCAGGCGAACAACATTCGTGACATTGCCGATGACACCGAAGCAGGAAAGCGAACGCTGGCGACGTACATCGGTCGCCGCTGGGCGAACAGGGAGTACGTCGTGTTATTGTTCGGCGCCTACGTCGTGATCGGCTTGATCGCCCTGGGTGGGCTGATACCCGCTGGCGCATTGATCGTCTTCCTGACGTTGCCCCGAGCTATCGAGGTTACGCGAATCATCCTGAAGCGGGACGAGGCGAGGTTCCTCAATGCTGCCCTGCGTCAAACCGCCGGGATCCACCTGCAGTTTGGCCTGCTCCTGTCAGCGGTCCTACTCGCGACTGTGGTTTTCTGACGGCGAGGGCCAAGCCGCGCTATACGTTCATCTCACGCTAAATGATCACGATTTCAGGCATCCCCGCGGTAGCCGCCGATAGGCAGCCAGAAGGAAAACGATCCGAAGTCGAAGATGGCCTTGGCGTCATCCTGTTCATCAGGAGTTCTGCCAGCCCAGATTTCTTCGTACGCACTGTGCATCGATCGCACTTCATCCGGGGATAACGGCACCCGATTGTGAGACGGGTAGACAACATCAACATGCTGCGACAAATCCGACAACAAGCGAAGCGTCTCGCGATACGCTACCGGATCACTGTAGGGACGCCACGCGAACATCGGTCCGGCGTAAACGGCATCACCAGGAAACAATATCCGGTTTTCCCGGTCAAGAAGCGTAACTCCTCCAGGAGAGTGACCCGGAGTGTGGAATGCCTCAAGCATTCTCCCGCCGAGGTCAAACTGCTGCCCATGCTCGATTTTGCCTGTCGGTTCGCATCCGTCAATTTTCGCCACGCTTGGATCGAAATCGTCCGGGAGTCGATTCCCGACAAGGAGTTTGGCGTCAAACCACGGCTTGAAACGCTCGTTCGGATATCCTTCCCGCAAGTCATCTGATTCAGACGAATGAACGTATACACGCTCGAAATGCGAACTCGCGCCGATGTGATC
>JBGSWU010000080.1:0-19163 GCA_041751795.1 Thermomicrobiales bacterium | reverse complement strand
ATCGTGCAACGGACAGGGGCGAAAGCATCAATGACGCGAGAAATAGCTGTGCGACATGTCGTGCGCGGCGAGTACGGTACCATGGCGCGCAACACCTGTCAGCAGGCCATCACAAACCGTTTCCCGCTGCACTCAGTACTGGAGGTACCCATGCCGAGAATCAACCGGGCGATCGAATTGCTGGAGCGCGGGGATGTCATCTATTACACTAATCCGGGCGAGTTATCGGAGGAGAATGGACTGCGGCAGGCAGCGACCTGGGCCGACATTCTCCTCGTCGATTTCGAGCACGAAGCCTTCGATGTCGTCGGTCTGACCGCGTTCATGCGTGGCCTTGCTGCTGGTGGTCCAACGGCTGATGGGTATCGAACGCCAACGGTGATCGCGACCTTGCCATCCAACTGCCGGACAGTCGATGAGGTTCGTGCCAACGCATGGCAGGTACGTCAGGTGCTGACTGCCGGTGTTCATGGCGTCCTCCATACGCATGCGCGCAACGCCGATGCGGTGGCGGCATTCGTCGCGGAAACCCGGTATGCAGGCATTGCGGCAGGATCGGATTCCGACACCAGGTTCCCGCCCCAACGTGGTGCGGGTGGGCAGGTAAGGCCTGCGTCGATCTGGGGCATCTCGCCGGTTGAGTACATGCAACGCGCCGATCCGTGGCCGCTGAATCCGAACGGGGAACTGCTGCTTGGCGTGAAGATCGAGGATCGAGAGTGCCTTGCGAACGCCCGTGAGGTAGCAGCCGTGCCGGGTCTGGGGTTTGCCGAATGGGGGCCGGGCGACATGGGGATATCGTTCGGCTATCCCGACGCCCACGACCCACCGTATCCACCGGAGTTGGAGTCCGCCCGTCAGGACGTAAAGGCGGCCTGCGATGCTGCCGGGATCGCCTTCCTCTCGTCGTGGCACGACGACAGCCAGACTATCGAGGAAAATATCCGCTACCTGCTCGACTGGGGTGTCAGGATCGTGTCGCCAGGGTCGGACGGTGAGGAATGGGCACACGTTGGACGGCGCATGCGCAAAAGGCAATAGGCTGAGGCCGAAGGCATTCGGCGTACTGTCTCATCCCTGCCGCGCTGTTTTGAGTGCCCTCGCCCACCAGGCGAGTTGAGTGAGCATCGTGTCGACTCGGCCATTCATGGCCGGATCCTTTGGCTGGCCCTGCTCGTCGAAATTCATGCGCGCCATCACGATGTGAATGCCTTCGCGAATCGGTGCCATCTGCAACTCGATGGCGACGAGTCGGAGTTGTTCAGCTGCCCGGCTGCCGCCTGCTCCGCCGCCGTAGGACACGATCGCCACTGGCTTGTTGTTCCACTCCTTGTTGAGGTGGTCGATTGCGTTTTTCAGGACTGCCGTGAAACTGTGGTTGTACTCAGGCGTGATCAGGACGTAGCCATCTGCCTGGGACACCATCTCACGCCAGCGTTCGATGTCGGTGTCTTCACTCTGAACTCCGGGCGTGCCGAGGAACGGCAGATTGATATCGCGTAGATCGACCGGGATGTTCTGGAAATCCTCGCGTGCCTCGGCAATCCCGTTGAACCATCCGGCGACGGTTTCCCCGAAGCGCCCCTCTCGTGTACTGCCGAGGATGGACATGATCTTGATGGGTTCATTCATCGTATGCAACTCCCTGTGTCCAGCAACACGACACGGAAGGCAAAAACGCGATGCCTGTCCAGAATCCGGGTCGTGGCTGATTGATCCAATTCTCAACTGTTACAAACAGTCAGTTTGCTTGTCGCATTCCCCAAGCCACTGAACCACGGTCCATCGATCGATATATTGTCCCGCTAACTTCATGTTCGCGGAGGAATCAACTAGGATCTGTACAAATAGTCAATCCAAAGTTCCCAACTCTGGCGTATTATGAATCCAGGACGCATACAATCAGTGTGCCGTCACGGCTATTCATGCCGGTCGGTCGACCTTGGCCATCGGCGGTACATGGGAAGGGAGCTGCGGAATGCAGTTTCGGCGCTTGGCCCTCGCAGTCGTCATGGCCCTCTCACTTCTGCTTCCCGCAGTGGTGATGGCTCAGGGACCAACCCCGCCTGGGAATCTGTATTCTCTGTTCGCAACGCTACGCGGAGACAATGGCATTCCGCCTGGAGATCCGGATGGCTTTGGCTATGCCCGGGTGACGATCGACCTTGATACTGGTCGACTCTGCTACCAGCTCAGCGTTGCGAACACCGACACCCCGGTCGCTGCCCATATCCATGAGGGCAGTGCGGGGACGACTGGACCTGTTGTGGTGCCGTTTGATGCCCCGACAGACGGACTTGCCAAAGGCTGCATGAACATTGACGCAAGCCTGGCGGCGTCGATCGTCGCGAACCCCGGTGGATACTACGTCAACGTCCACACTGGTGATTTCCCGCCGGGTGCGGTTCGCGGTCAGGTGCAGATTCGTGGCGAGCAGCCAGTGGTCGAGGTTCCACCGACACCGACGATCACGACAATCGCCTCCGGACTCAACAGCCCACGTGGAATCGCGGTTGATGGTGATGGCGTGGTCTACGTTGCACAAGCAGGTGTCGGTGGCGACGAGTGTGTCACCATCGGAGAAGGCGAAGAAGAGCGTGAAGCCTGCTTCGGCGACAGTTCCTCGATCAGCATGATTGTCGATGGCGTCGCTGAGGACGTCATAAGTGGCATCCCATCGTTCCTGTTCTCCGAAGGCGAGTACATCGGCGCTCAGGATGTCGTGCTCGAAGACGGCATGGTCTACGGCATCGTTGGACTCGGCATGGACCCGGCACTGCGTGAAGAGGCCGGCGACCCGGCAGTCGGTCTGGGTTGGGTTATCGGTGCTGACGGTGAGGGTGGTTGGTTCCCGGCAATCGACGTTGCTGCTTATGAGGCTGCCAATAACCCTGACGGTGGGTTGATCGACTCTAACCCATTCTCGGGCTATCTGGGTGAGGGCGGCGGGGCAGTTGCCGACTCCGGGGCTAATGCATTGCTCTGGATCCCCGACGAGGGTGATACCTCGACGCTGGCCGTCTTCCCGGACACGATGGTCGACGCTCCTGAGTTCCTCGGCCTGCCACCAGGAACCCAGATTCCGATGCAGGCCGTCCCGACCGGCGTTGTCCAGGGGCCGGATGGCGCGTGGTATGTCGGGCAACTGACCGGCTTCCCGTTCGTCTCGGGTGCGGCCAAAGTCTGGCGAGTTGTCCCAGGCGAGGAGCCAACGGTGTATGCCGAAGGCTTCACTAATATCATCGACCTGGCGTTCGATGCAGACGGTATGCTCTGGGTTCTTGAAATCAGTGCAGTCGGTCTGCTTGGCGTCAACCCTGAAGATCCTGCGACGTTCGCAGGTGGGCTGTACTCGGTTGGTTCGGACGGATCGGTGACCGAGCAACTAAGTGAAGGTCTGGTCCTCCCGGCTGGAATGGCGTTCGGCCCGGACGGTACGCTCTACATCTCGAACTATGGCCTGATGCCAGGCATGGGTGAGGTGATCAGCGTCACCTGGGAGTAATCCTTCGACACTGAACCAATAGATACGCCACGATCGCCCTCGCCATATCGGCGGGGGCGATTCGTTTATGCTGGGAACGAACGATGATGGAAGGGGGAAACAGGTGGTGATCACTGGCTGACAAGGATCGAGCTTTCGTCCTAACGCGAGCCGAGGTCGAACGGCTGCGCATCGCTGTACCGGCAAAATGCGCCCCACCTGTCGTTCACGCCGCCCGGGAACTGGCGCACTACATCGCCGCGATCGTGTCGGTAGTCGAACCAGTCATCGTCGTCGATTCGAGGCTGCCGGACACGGTCGTCCTGCTTGGGGACGATGATGAACTGATCGAGCGGGTTCGGGTTGCGCGAACCGAACTGACCGTCGATGGGTACGCGATCGCCGTGAACCACCGGGGTGTCGCGATTGGTGGGTCGAATGCGCGCGGCACGCTACACGGCGTCTACGGACTACTCCATGACCTTGGCTGCCGCTGGCTGACGCCCGACGATGATGGCGAGGTGATACCGGCGCATGATGAGATCAAGTTGGCGGGGGGAACTCGATCGTCAACGCCAGATTTCCGCCGTCGCGGGTTCGGCGAGGATACGCGAGCCGTCCCAGTTGATGATGATCGCTGGCTCTCTGATCTCGTCGCCGACACTCGCCGCTTCGTCGCGTGGATGGCGAAGCAGCGGATGAGCCACTTCACGACCCGCGCTGAGTCACTCGCGGATATCCCCGAATTGCAGGACGATCTCGCTCGGTATGGAATCGATTGCATCTACGGGACCGGCCACAACATTCCGAGACTCCTGCCACGGGAGTTGTTTGCGACGCACCCCGACTACTTCCGGATAGATGACAACGGCCAGCGGCAGCCAAATGGCAATCTATGTGTTTCGAACTCCGACGCGGTCGCCGTCGTCGTTGCCAACGCAGTTGACGAGGTGCGCCGGAGCCAGCCGCTGGAGGTGTACAGCGTTCAAGGCGAGGATGTTCTGGGTGGCAGTTGGTGCGCCTGCCGGGAGTGCCGGTGGTTGAGCGGTCTGCAACAGAACCTGCTGCTCTGCCGGGCAGTTGAGGAGGGCTTGAAGGCGGCGGGTCTTGGCGCGACGCGGGTGGCGCTTGCCGCCTATCAATCAACGATTGAGCCAGCCTTCGATGAGCCGGAATGCCCGGAATCGCTATTCGTCCACTTCGCTCCGCGAGAACGTTCATACGCTGCGGGCCTGAGGTCCGAGCCGAATCGAGAGTGTCTGCGATGCCTGGATGGCTGGGCGGCGCGACTGGACGACGGTAGCCTAGCGGTGATCGAGTATTACGCCGACGCAGTGCGGTTTCTGTCGCTGCCGGTCCCGTTGACACGAGTGATTGCCGCCGATTTGCAGACGTACAGGGACGCCGGGGCGACAGGATGGCTCCGCGTCCTGTTCATGAGTCGCTACTGCTGGTGGGCGTATGCGCTGAATCTCTATGTCGTTGGGCGTCTGGCGTGGGATGTCGATCTGCCAGTCGATGAACTTGTCGCTGACTTCTGTTGTCACCGGTACGGGGCTATTGGCGGGACGATGATCGCGTTTCACGAACGCTTCGAACTGGCGATGTCGAACATCGTCGACGACGGCGATATCGAGCGCGTGGACGCTGCTGCCGATCCATCGATCGAGCAACGGCTAGCGGCGATCGATCGTGCTCTGGACGTGCTGGCTGAGGTGGTGACACTTGGTGAACGGGCGCTGGGCGACAGTGGTGATGATCGGATACGTCGGCGAATCCGGCGCGACCTCCTGGCTGCAAGATTTGCCGCGAATCAACTACGCGCGCTGAGGCATCAACGCATCGGTCAGGATCTTCTGGGCCGCTCGATGGATCTCGGCCTTGCTGCAAGCGCGTTGGAGCAGGCAATCGGGGCGTATCGTGTGGGAATTGAAATGCTGGTCCATGACGCGGATGCTCCGCGAAGCGCCTGGCTCGATAGCGGCCTTGGGTTGCACGATCAGATGAACGGCATCATCGACAAACTCGAGCAGTTGCGGGTGGCGGCACTCGACAAGATGACTGGGGACCAGTTCACCACCGGCCCCCAGTGAATGTGTCGGAGTTAGTCGGCGATCTCGAAGATGACTTCGATCTCGACCGAGACGTTGCCAGGGAGTCCGGCCATTCCGACCGCCGAACGGGCGTGGCGGCCTTCTTCTCCGAAGACTTCGACCATCAGATCGGAAAAGCCGTTGATGACCTTCGGCTGGTCGCCGTATCCGGGGGCGCTGTTGACCATCCCAAGTGCTTTGACGACACGCTTGATCCGGCTCAGATCACCGAGAGCCGACTTCGCGACGGCCAGTTGACCGACCGCGATCGAGCGGGCTGCCTGGTAAGCCTCGTCGGTTGTCACATCCGAGCCGACCTGGCCGGTCTTGTGCTCTGAATCAGGTGTTCGCCCAGACGTGTAGAGCAGGTTGCCGACCTGGACCCAGGGAATCAACGGCCGGTCGCCGAGTTCGATCGTTGGCAACTCGAAGCCAAGTTCTTTCAAACGCTCTTCGCGCGTCATGTCACCCTCCCATACTGCACTGCGAACGGTCATCGCATCACTCTACCATTCAAGGGTTGTGATCCGACCTTCCTCCCATATTAACCCGTTCACGGATCGGCTATTCTGCTGAATGATGGGGTATCGGGATGGTGGAAAGGAGCGCGAGTGTCAGCCGACGAGAACCGAGAACTGGCGCGGCGATTTTTTGAGGAAGTCTGGAACCAGCGCGATGAGGCGGCGATCGACCGCTACATCGCAGCTGACGCAGCCGGGAACGACCCGACATTTGGGGCAGGTCGGGAAGCGTTCCGGACGCAGTGGCAGCAATGGCAGGCGGCGTTCCCCGATCTGCACTTCGCCGTTGAAGAGATCGTCGCTGAGGGTGACGCCGTCGTGACACGCTGGACGCTCACCGGCACGCACAGTGGTGCTGATTTCGAAGGATCGCCCGCAAATGGCGCGACGATCAACGTGGGTGGCATGAGCCTCGACCATATCCATAACGGAATGATCGCTTCTGGCTTTGACGGCTGGGACGAACTGGGCTTTCGGCGGCAGTTGTCTGAGGGGCGCACCGGAACTGATTGAGCGACGGATAGAACACGGGTTTCAGGGCGTTCGGAAACGGATACCAGCAGGTTAAGCCGTTCGCGGCCTACGTTTTGCGTAGCAACGTGCCATATCGAATGGTTGCGATGCGTATACTTGGTGAATAGGATCTGGGGTTGCGGGTCAGGGATCAGTCTAAACTGTCGGTCGTACGCTGGCAGATTTCTCATGTCGTGTTCCCCTGTCAATACCGTCTAACCTGCGGACATGAACTGATTGCGGCGATGTGCAGGATGCCGCCGGTTCAATGGGGAATGTGACACTTTGAGCGTATTCAATCTATCGGCTGCCCTCGCGGGCGTACGTGCGCTGGTCGGGCGCTACGGCCTCGTCATCTGGGGTGTGCTCATCGTCGCCGGTATCGTGCTATTTGTCAGTCAGCAGCGAGGTATTCTCGGTGATCTGGCCGGAGCGCTGGCTGATGCGCAACCAGGCTGGCTTGTCGCGCTGGCCGCGTTGCAATTGGTCGCGATTGGCTGGGTCGTCGCGACGTATAAGGTCATCCTCCGTCGACTCGGCCACGAACTCGATCACCCCCGGTTGACACTGCTTCACCTTCAACGACATATTGCTGGAACGATCACTCCTGTTGGTGGTCCTGCGTCAGCCTATGTCTTCGTCCGCGGTCTGGCGTGTCGCGCGGTTCCGACCGACGACGGTGTGCTGGTGCTTGCGTTGCGTGGGGTCAGTGGCTACGCGGCGTTCGTCACGACACTAATACCGGCGCTGCTGATTGCTCGCCCATCGCCGTTGATGCTTGGTGCCGCCGGGTGCATGGCGCTGATGCTACTCGTCATGCTGGCCGGGTTGATCCTCCTACTGGGTTCTGGACCACGAGCGTCCGGGTTACAGCGCCGGTTGCCAGAGCGCGTCGCAACGTTCACGGCGCGCTCGCAAGGGCACGGAATTCTCCCACGCGACCTGGCAGTCCCGTTCCTGTTTGCACTGGCCCTCAACATGACCGGAGCAGCGATGCTCTATGTCAGTTTGCAGGCACTCGGCCAGAACGTATCTCCGACGACTGCGCTGGCGGCATTTGCGGTCGGGAACCTCTTCACGATTGTCGCACCAGTCTTTCAGGGCGTCGGTTTCGTTGAAGTCAGCGTTGTCGTGACGCTGGAGCGATTCGGCATTCCAGGGTCAGCGGCACTCGCCGCGACATTGCTCTACCGGCTGGCTGACATCTGGCTGCCGCTCGGCCTCGGCCTGCTAGCGCAGGCTGGTCAGTATCGTTCGGTGCGACGGGCTGGGATGCATCTTGGAGGGCTAGCAACCGGCGTTGGCGCCATTGCGCTCTTCTGGCTGGTTGCGCCGGTCAACAGTCATCCGTCGGGCATGTTGCTCGTCATGCTTGCGACTGCGTTGGGACTTGCGGGTGCTGTCATCGTCCACGCGCCGTGGCGAAGTCGCGCAATGATCCGGCTCGCGACTGCCGGAATTGCGGCAAGCGCAGCACCGATATTGCTCTTCAGTGAACTGAATCAGGTGACCTTTTCGTTGAGTCACCTTGCATTGACGTTGCTCCTGCTCTTATCCTGATAGCGTGTCGCCTCGCTGACAATCTCGCACGCTTTCAGGAGAGGCGCGACGGATGTATGATCCGCTTCCTCAACTGAGTATCCTGCTTCTTACCTCAGTTGATTGGAATCCGCTCTCCTGGACGAGTTGGCCTTTTGTTGTGGTCATCATCGTCAGCCTGCTCATCCATGTGCTGCTGCCCCCGATCCGGAGTGGCTATCAGGCGATATTCGCCGAACTGACGCTGCTCCTTCCTGCTGCGCTCTGCTACTTCCTCGTCCGTGGGCTCGTCGATGCGCGCGTTAGCGACGCGTTCCACAACGCACAAAGCGTCATCCGCCTCGAACAGCAACTGGGGATCTACGTCGAGTTGGAACTCCAGGAACTCGTGCTCCGGTCAACGACGATTTCGACGCTGATGAACTGGATCTATATCTGGATGCACTGGCCGGTCGTGATCGGGTCGATTATCTGGCTCGTGACGTTTCGGTCGCGTGGGATATTTGGCGTGTATCGCAACGCCATTCTCCTGTCGGGCGCGGTGGGGATGATCGTCTTCGCCCTATTTCCGGTCGTCCCGCCCCGGCTGATGCCCGGCCTCGGCTTCGAGGACACGGTCACCCTCCACTCACAGTCGTATCGGGTGTTCCAGCCACCAGCGTTGACGAATCCGTTTGCTGCGATGCCGAGCCTGCACTTCGGCTGGAACCTGCTGATTGGGATCGCAATCTTCCGAGAAGCGCGAGTTGCATCCGTCCGCTGGTTCGGTGCAATCATGCCGGCGATGATGTTTCTGGCGATAGTCCTGACGGCGAATCACTACATTCTCGACGGTGTCGCAGGTGGCGCGTTGGCGATGGTTAGCCTCCTTCTTGCCGAACGGCTGGGCGGGATCGGTCGACGACTTCGTGATCGGCTTGAGCGATACCGGAAGGGTGGACCGGTCGTCGAACGACAAGCGTTCGACTGGTCAGCGCTGCCGAGACCGTTCGCCGTCGCTCATCGTGCCGGTAACAGCCTCGAAGACGCGACAGCCGCACTCGCTGCCGGTGCCGAGGTGCTTGAATCAGATGTCTGGCTCTACCGTGACGCGCTGGAGCTGCGGCATGAGAAGACGATGGGACCGATACCGATCCTCTGGGATCGCTGGTCACTCGCTCCCGGTTGGCGTCGCCGGTTTCAACTGGACGAGTTATTGGAGCATCTCGATCCGGAGATCGAACTGATGCTCGATCTGAAAGGTCCGTTCTGGAGCGATCCGGCGATCGTCGACCGGATCGAAGACGCGATGCGCGCCGGACGACCCGATCGGCCATTCCTCGTTTGCAGCCAGAACTGGTCCTTGTTAGACGATATCCGCAAGATTCCAGGGGTGCTGCTGGTCCATTCGATCGGTAACCGGCGCCAACTTGCGAACGCCTGGTCGAAGCTCGAACGGGACGATCATGACGCAGTCAGCATTCATGTGAAGTTGCTCGATGCAGACACCGTCCGCGAACTGAAGCAACGGGTCTCGATCGTCATGACTTGGCCGATCAACGACGCTGAGTTACTAGAAACCGTTCTCAATTGGGGCGTCGATGGCGTGACGACGGACCGACTGGAGATCGTCGACCGTGTCCACGCGTTGCGGGTGGGTGCAGAGGATAGGCCGATGAGGGCCAGTTGAGGATCAGATGAGGACACGGTGCACGTTGCATGTAGCGTGCACCGTGTCCTCACAATCGACCGTGCCTGGCGGACCTTGCCGCGTGAAACCTGCCGCACCATTTTCAGCCAGTTCTGGCTGGTTCACTCGACTGGACTAGTATCACGGTTCTGGATGACGCTATGCTCTCGCTCTTTTGAGAAAAAGGGGTGTTTTCAGGGGAGGTCAGGTGATTCGCGGGGCGTGACGATCATCGCTCGCGAGCCGGTCAGACGCGGCTGAGTCGGTACCAACGCGGATCGTCATTCCGCGTCGATTCTGGAATCCCGGTGAGGTCGAATGGCTGCTCGTCGGTCACGCGCCAGCCGGGGTAGGTTGCCTCGATCTCCTCGCGGCTCATGCCTCGCGGCAGCGGCCCCCGCCGTTCGGGCTTGAATGCGTACATCAGCAGCGTTGCGTTGGGGGCGGCAACGGCAGTGATCCCGCAGCTGGCCGCTTTGCGATTCGACTCCGGGATGCCGTGGACCGTCCCGATGTCGAGGATCAGACGATAGCCGTTGCCGATGCCGGTCGCCTGGAGTTCAGCGACATCGCTGGCGATGAAGCGCACGTCGACACCGGCCTCCGAAGCCCGCTTCCGCGCCGTCCTCAGAGCTCGTGAGACGATGTCAATGCCGGTTACCTGCCAGCCTCGTAACGCAAGCTTGACCGACCAGCCTCCCGTCCCGCAGCCGATGTCCAGCGCCGGTCCAAATGGAGGCTGACGACCCGACTCCTCGCTGTTGATCATCGCAAGCAGTTGCCGGGCGGCGGGAACCTCCGCGAGACGTTCCCACGGAGCCGCGCCAAGTTGGTAGACGACCTTGTAAAGGAACGTACTCATTGATGCCTCCTTCGCACGCATCATCCCGGCGGCATCGCGAGTGCCTAGCGTAGCAGACACGGAAACGCGCCGGACACATTCGTCCGGCGCGTTGTCGGGCATCGACGGAAATCTCGCTATCCGCGAACTGTGCCGCGTGAAAGCTGGCGGACCATCGGCATCGGTGCGGTCGGGTAGTCGATCAGCATCGGTTCATTGAGTGCGAATCCTTCACGGAGCGCTTCGCGGAGTTGTTCAGGCGATTCGGCCCGGCGACCAGCGATGTTGAACGCTTTCGCCAGCGTGACGAAGTCGGGGTTTTCGAGCGTGCTGGCGATCTCGCGACCACCGTAGCGCGTGCGCTGGATTGCCTTGACGTTGCCGTATGCGCCGTCGTTGAAGACGACCGCGACGACGTTGATGCCGTGCTGCTTCGCCGTCGCCAGTTCTGGCATCGTGTAGAGAAAGCCGCCGTCACCGTTGACCGAGATGACAGGCACGTCCGGGCAGCCAACCTTGACGCCGAGCGAGGTCGCGTAGCCGTAGCCGAGCGTGCCCTGGAATCCGGATGAGATAAACGTTCGTGGCTGGTAGACCGGGAAGCCGATATCAGCAAACGCCGCGACCTGGGTGACATCACCGACGAAGCGACCATCGTCCGGCAACTCCTGTCGGATCACTTCGGCGATAGACGCCTGCGGCTGGCCCTTCTCGAACAATTCCTCGCTGACCTGCTCCTTGACTGCGGCGATCTCGTCGCTGCGCGATTCGCGCTTGCCGTTGTGGCGCTCGACCTTGTTGGCGAGTGGTGCAAGCCCGTTCGCCGCGTCGGCGACGATCCCGACATCCGGCGGCGTGACTCGGTCGAACTCCTCGGCGTCGATATCCATCCGGACGACTTGCATCCCGTCGATGCCCCAGTCGGTCAGTGGGCGCTCAAAGCGTGTCCCGACGGCAATGACGGCGTCGGCCTTCGCCCAGATCTTGTGGCCGCCGAGCAGCGAGAGTGCCAACGGGTGGCGGTCGGAGAGGACGCCCTTGGCAGACGGCGTCATGATGACCGGAGCCTGAAGCGTCTCCGCCAATTGCTGGATTGCCTCGCCGGCATCCGTCGCTCCGCCACCGGCGTAGATGACTGGGTATTTCGCTGTGCCGAGGATCTTCGCAGCTTTTTCCAGCATGTCCTCGTCGACATCCGGCGTCGTGCCGTTCGTCGACGGGTCGAGCAGCGTGACCTCGGCTTGCTCGCCCATCACACCCGGCGGCATCTCGATGACAACCGGACGTGGCCGTCCGCTCGTCAGTTGGCGGAACGCCTCCTGAACGGCAGCCGGGGCGTCCTGCGGGGTGTTCACGCTCGCCGTCCACTTGGCGATGTGGCCGATCATCCCGATCTGGTCGGGGATCTCATGGAGGGCGCCCATGTTCTTGCCGATCTGGTGGTCGAAGATCTGACCAGTCAGGCAGAGGACGGGCGAGTTGCAGGCCCAGGCGGTCGAGAGTGCACCCGATGCGTTCAGCAGCCCCGGCCCCGGCACGACCAGACAGACGCCGACGTTGCCAGTCGCCTGGGCGTAGCCGAATGCCATGTACGCTGTCGCCTGCTCGTGGCGCGTGTGGTAGATCCGGATCGCGTCCTGCTCGTCGTAGAGCGCATCGAAGATATTGTCGAGTTGGACACCTGGCAGCGCGAAGATTGAGTCCACGCCATATGCCTTCAGCGATCTGACGATCGCCTGTCCACCAGTCATCTGAGCCATTCGTTCCCCTTCCGAGTGCCAAGTGTGTCGTCGCAGGTGGTGATTAGCGCGGCTGGCGCCGCCTGCAGTCAACGTATCCTGCGGATGATAGGTAAGCCGAAGGGGATTGGCAACGTGCCCAGCCACCATCTCCCGCCGGCGTCGTGCTCTTCGACTGATGTTCGAGATTGCCCACAAGGTTCGGATGTGGCTAACCCGAACTTAATCCAGTCGTAATAGCCTGATCTGGTAGTCGACTGCAAGTTTCCCAAAACCAGCGAATGTCGGGCGTGCTGGCGATACCTGTCAATGAAGGCGGTATGCGTCGCTGCGCTCGTTGTCGTGGGGAGGTGTCTGGCTCACCTGGCGCATCGACATCCCGATTCTGAGACATCCATGAAAGGAAGACCGATGAGTGCACATCGCGTGCGATTCCTGTTGGTGGTTTCCCTGCTGATTCCAAGTGTGCTCTGGCTGGGCTCGTCTGTTCAGGCACAGACTGCAAACGAGGCGTTTGATTCGGTCTGGTCGTCAACTGACCAGGTCGTCGCGAACGGCGCGGCCAGTTACTCCTGGTTCTGGGGACCGGAGGTGCGCGGACAACGTTTCGAGCCATACGAGGACAGCCCCGGTGGTCAGCGTGAAGTCCGTTACTACGACAAGAGTCGGATGGAGATCAACCACCCCGACGGCGACCCGAGCAACATCTACTACGTCACCAACGGTCTGCTGACGGTCGAACTCGTCACTGGTGAACTCAAACGTGGTGACGCAGGAAACGCCGTTGAGCCGCGTATGCCCTCGTATCAACATGTCGCAGGCGACCCGGTCAACAATCCTGGTACCCCAACGTATTCCGCTTTCGCCGCATATGCCACGACCGATGGGATGACCAACCGCGACGCGGATCGCACGGGCCAGTCAGCGACGGCGTTCATGTCAGGCGATGGCCTGGTGAGCGCGGGCGACAGTCATGGGGTAACCCTGTCCCACTACGAGGGTATAACAGGACATAACATCGCAAGTGTCTTCTGGGACTGGTTCAACAGCCCGGCGAGCGGCTTCCGTCCCGATGTCGGCGTGGACTGGGTGTATGCGGCTGGCTTACCGATCAGCGAGCCATACTGGGTCGATGCGACGGTCGGTGGGGCGGTGAAGCCTGTCCTCGTCCAGCTCTTCGAGCGGCGGGTGCTGACCTACACCGAAAGCAACAACGATCCCTACCGAATCGAGTGGGGCAACATCGGCCAACATTACCTATCGATGCAGGCGTGCGGGACGGATAGTGGAACGGGTTGTGTGGACGAGAGCGAGCGCGTTGACCTCGCTTTGCCGTCGTTCTCGAACCCCACCAACATCACGAATCCGTTGTTTCCAGGCAGCATCCAGCACTCCGTCCTCCTGCTTGGCATCGTCGATGATGAGGTGTTCCGGACAGAAGTGACGCTGCTTCCTGAGCCGCGAATCATTGAATGGAATGGCCAGCAGACGGCAACGCTCGTCTCGCAGTATGTGGCGTACTCGGATGGTCGCATTCACGAAGTCGCGCTCGACTTCTATGCCCAGGCCGACGATGGGTCAGTCTGGTATTTCGGTGAGGATGTCTTCAACTACGAAGATGGCGTCGTCGCCGACACTGACGGAACCTGGTTGGCCGGAAGGGAAGGCCCGCCTGCGATGATCATGCCGGCAAATCCGCAGGTTGGCGACGTCTATCGGCCTGAGAACGCGCCCGGCATCGTCTTCGAAGAAACCACTGTCATCGCGATCAACGAGACCGTCGATGGACCACAGGGGCCAGTTGAAGGCGCTATCGTCGTCCGCGAGTTGCACATGGACGGTGCGACCGAAGACAAGATCTTCGCCCCCGGGTACGGCGAGTTCTACACAGGTGCAGGCGGAGACGAGGAAGCACTCGCGCTGGCCGTGCCGACCGATGCCCTGGCAGATGATGTTCCAACCGAACTCGATATCCTGTTCACCGGCGCGATCGACATCTTCGATTCAGCCGATTCCGCCTCCTGGGACGATGCATCCGCCAGTTTCGGTGAGATGCTCGATGCCTGGGAGATGTATCAGCAAGGCCCGGTCCCGCCACGGCTCGACGCTCAGATGAGTGATGCACTCGACGCCGTCTCGGAATCCGTCGATGTCGAAGACTCCGCCGAAGCCCGCCAGGCAGCGCTTGATACCGCGCAGGCGACGCTCGACATCCAGTTGCGTTACCGTCCCACGACGGAAATCGACCTCGCTCGGATGGGGCTCTGGGCACGACAGATCCTCGTCGATGCATATGAAGGCGAGGCGGGCTCGGTTACTGGCGATGTGACCACCCTCGTCTGGATACTCGACCGCGTTGCCCACTCACTGGACGGCGATGCGCTGGACAGTATCGCGATGCACCTCGATGAACTTCAGGCAGCAGTCGAGGCCGAGGACATCGACGCAGCGGCTGATGCAGCCGAGCAACTCCTCGACGTTGTGACCGGACTCTCGGAGGTTGCCGCCGACTGATTCATCGGTCACGACGTCCCGCAGCATGAGGGCTACCTGATCGGTGGCAGGTAGCCCTTATCCATGCGAATTCGGATTCGTTGTAAGTAGACTTCCCATCATGTAGCAATCATCACTTCGGAGGTTCCATGTGTCGTAGCATCATTCAGCTTCGCCGCGAAGAGTCGCCTGCAACGGAAGAAGATATCCGCGCTGCTGCCTTGCAATTTGTCCGCAAGGTCAGTGGCTACCGCAAACCTTCATGCCGCAACACCGAGGCGTTTGACGCGGCGGTTGACGAGATCGCGGTTGTGACCCAGCGGTTACTGGATGCATTGGAGACGCGGGCCAGCGTCACAGCAGCCGACTGATTCGTCTGTTCCAGGAATCAGCTGATCAGGCGTCGGCGGCATTCCAATCGAAGTCTCGATCGATCGGCCAGAGCGGACGCTGCATGTGCCGGTATGGGAGACTCGCGTAGTCGACCGTGCTGGCTCCTGGTGACGCGAGTTCGATGATGCGTGAGACGATTGGCCGGAGTGACGCACGATGCGCCTGGTTCGATTTGACGACGATGATCTTCTTTTCCTCAAGGAGGATTCCGGCACTCTTGAAGAAATCCCGGTCGTTGCGCGTCCGCAGGACGGTGAAGATCACGTCGACCTTATTGGCAAGGCGGATGACGGCACGTGGCCCCGCGTTCGCCTCGCGCCATGCTTCGCGGTTGACATCTCTCCCCCAGCCACCGTGGGTCGGGCCACAGATCATGTAGTCACCGTCGTCCAGCGTTTTCACCTGCCCGGTGATCGGAATCGGGCTGTAGAAGCGTGTTTCGATCGCTGCACCAGCCTGCATCTCGATCGTTGCCCCAATCCCACCATCCATGGCCGCTTTGACGACATGTGGGTCACGGATGACAACGACGCAGTCGCGCGCGCCCAGACGAATCAGGCTTTCAAGGACGACTGGACTGTCTGAGGCGGTCATGCTGCCGGGATCGTCTCCGAGATCGACGAGGACGACAGGTTTCTCTTCATTACTCTCGATTGCCAAACGCACGCCGTCATCGACCGGGTAGATCCGCCGTGCGTTGCGAATCTCCTCCCGCTTTCCCCAGACACGGTCAGCGAGCTGCCGTGCCATCTGCTGCGCCAGCTCAGGGTCTCCGTCTGCGGTGGCGACGACCGACATCCTGGACTCAGGGGTGTCAGCGTAGCCGTAGCCACCCATGATCGTGATGTCGATGATTCCAGGAGTTTGTTCCATCTGCTCGCGAATCCGATTGAGCTGGTAGAGCGGGAGTGATTCTTCTTCGTCGAGATCGTGGGACCAGGTGCTTTGGCCGATGTTTGGTCCGATGATCGGGACATGGACGACGCGGGAAATCGGGTTGATCTCGCCGTCGAGAATACGCAACATGCACCGACCTGCTTCAAGGCCGCACTCGTAACTGTCGATATGTGGATTGGTGTTGTTGGGGAAGGCACCGGACAGTTGGGCGACCTCAGCGTGGGTCATGATGCCGTGGAAATCATAGGTTGCGACGAACGGAATGCCCTCGCCAACGACTCCGCGCGCGGCGCGCAACAGTTCACCTTCGGCGTCGGTGTAGGGGTCTTCGGCTGCCATCGCACCGTGCAGGGCGAAATAGCAGCCATCGAGTGGACCTGCCTGGCGTAATCCATCGACGATCAGATCGCGGTAGTGCTCGAACATCGGCGCGCTGATCGCGCCACCGTGGGAATAGAACACGTCGGCAGTCGGAACGATCTCGATGTCCGGGCGCTGGGTGGCTTCGAGGAACCCACCGACAAAACTCCTGGGGTGGGCGTGGTCGATCATCGCTTGGCCGACGTAACATGCGGCATCCGGTTCGTCGTTTCGCTCCAGCGCGAATGTGTTCGTCTCGTGGAAAAACGAGGCTACCGCGATGCGCTTCACGACTCTGTCCTTTGGCGGGGCCACGCCACCATGGTGGCACTGCCCTCGATGATCGCCCTGCAATGGTCGATTCGTTGTTTCATCTATTGAAACGACAGTTTACTCAGTGTCGTCATGCTAGCTAGATGATTGGAGCGTGTCAACGGTGTGCCTGCATCTGTGTCACTACATTGGCGCGGGCATGCCGGTCTGATTGAGGTCGATTCTTAATCGGGGATGCACCGCCCAGGAGATTGACATTGAACCGCTTTGCCTGTTAGTTTCTTCACACAATGCGACTATGTTTCATACAGTGAATCGACAACGTGCTTCGATGCGTGTTGGATGATGTATAGGGGGAGATATGCCCAATCCCGAGTCGTCCGTTGCGCCGTCGGCGAAACTAGCGAGTGCAGCGCAGAATGTTCTGGCCGGTGGAGTGTCTGCGTCGATGCGGTTTCATCCGTATCTCGATCGTCCGTTGTATCTCGTTCGCGGCGACGGTGCCGTGATCACTGATGTTGACGGCAAGCAGTATCTCGACTTCAACATGTCCAACGGTGCGACGATGCTCGGTCACGACAATCCAGCCACGAACGAGGCGATTGCCAAAGGGTTGGCGATGGGGACGATCTCGGCGGCTGAGACACCGTTCCACGAGCAACTGGCGCGGACGTTGACCGAGATCATCCCGTCTGCTGAACGGGTTCGTTTTGCCAGCACCGGTTCCGAGGTCACGCTCGTCGCCGTCCGGCTGGCGCGGCATGTCACTGGCCGCACGAAACTGCTCAAGTTCGATGGACACTTCCATGGCCTGACCGAGACATTCCTCTACAAATCCGATGATGCGGGCAGCGTCGTGCCGTCTTCGGGCGGCGTTCCCGAATCGGGCGCGGACGATGTCATCCTCGTCCCCTTCAACGACACGCCAGCATTCGATGCGGCGTTGGCCCAGCATCAGGGACAGATTGCGGCTGTCATCGTCGAGCCGGTGCACTACAACGCGGGCTGCATCCCACCTGAGCCGGGCTTTCTGGAGCATCTGCGCTCGCAGACGACCGCCCACGATATTGTGCTGATCTTCGATGAGGTGTTATCCGGCTTCCGGATGGATCTCGGTGGGGCGCAGTCGTACTACGGTGTCACCCCGGATCTCAGCACCTGGGCGAAGGCGCTGGCGAACGGGATGCCGCTCTCGGCGCTGACCGGGCGTGCTGCCTTGATGGAGCAACTTGCTCCCAATGGACCGGTTGCCCACAGTGGCACCTATTCCGGTCACTTGCTGAGCGTCATGGCGTCGATCGCGACGCTCGAACAGTTGCGCCAGCCAGGGTTGTACGACAGCTTGCTGGAAACCAGCGAAACGTTTTACCGCGACATGCAGCGGATATTTGACCGCCATAACCTGCCCGTCGTTGTCCAGGGGCTGGGAGCGCGCTTCGGCCTGTATTTCGGACGGACTGAACCAGTGCGGACCTACGCTGATGCGTTCGGTCATGAGCACGAGTTCAACCGGCAGTTCGTGCTTGGTTGTCTCGACCGTGGTCTCTACTTCCATGCCTTTACGCGCCAGGGTGCGCCGGGCCACTGCGGATTCTCACTGTCACACACGTCCGAGCAGTTCGCCGAAGCGTTGACGATCATCGAGGATGTCTCGGCCACGCTTGGGCGGAGCCGGTGAGGGATACTGTGAGCGGTAACGAGTACCGCATCGCCGTCGTCGAACGCACGCTCGACCTGCTTGACGTGCTGGGCGACGCTGGTGCTCCGCTTGGAGTGAGCGAGATCGCACGCAGCATCGGCGCGACCAAGTCGGCAGTCTTCCGGTTGCTCGTCAACCTCGAACGTCGTGGCTATGTTGTCCGGGAACCGGTCAGCAGCAAGTATCAACTTGGTGGTGAATTGGTCCGGCTCGGTCAGCGCGCGCTTGAATCATCGGACGTTCGGACGCGAGCGCGGCCCGTTCTTGAGGCGCTACACCACCGCTTCAATGAGACGGTCAACCTTGGCGTCTTCGCTGACTCGTTAGTCGCCTACGTTGACATGATTGAGAGCGATCAGGGGCTGCGGATGGCGGCACGCGTTGGCGTGACCGACCAGATGCACTCGACAGCGCTCGGGAAGGCAATTCTCAGCTACTTACCAGCGGAAGAGCAGGATCGCATCCTCGCCTGCCCCCTTGTTCGTCGCACCGATCGAACGATTATCGATCACGATGCGCTGCGATCCGAGTTGTCGGTGATTCGACAACTCGGTGTTGCCGAAGATCGTGGAGAGAACGAGGTTGGCGCTCATTGTTACGGAGCACCGGTGTTTGACCATCAGGGTCACGTCGTTGCCGCCGTCAGCGT
>JBGSWU010000079.1:0-4654 GCA_041751795.1 Thermomicrobiales bacterium | reverse complement strand
CTCCGCTGACGGCTCCACGCCGCAATCAACGCGCAACGCCCGCGTGGTCACGGCGCGCTGCCTGCGAGCGCCGACCGATGCGCCGTGTTGCCTGCGGGACTCGCCGGTATTGACGGATCCAGTCCTGCAAGTCACAGATCGCTAGCCCCGAAATTGTTTCCTCACACGCGTCTTTGCATGCCGCAAGCGGTAGAATACGGCCACGGGACGTGAAATTCTGGCCCGATTCGGCATGCTGCCGACAGCGGGATGACAGGAAGAGGAAACATGGTCGCAGAAACCCAGACACGTAGCTACCAATTGCTGATCGCCGGCAAGGCTGTCGATGCAGCCAGTGGCGAAACATTCACAGCCTACAATCCAGCGACGAACCAGGCCGTTGCACAGGTTGCGAAGGCTGGCAAGGAAGACGTCGATCGCGCCGTCGCTGCTGCCAGGAAGGCATTCGACGAGGGGCCGTGGCCACGGATGAGTCCCTATGAGCGGGGCCGCGTTATTCAGCGGCTTGCGGATCGTATTCGAGAGCGCGCCGACGAGTTGGCTGCCCTCGAAAGCCTGAACACAGGTAAGCCGATTACCCGGTCAAAGGGCGAAATCCTCGGCAGCGCCATGGTCTTCGATTACTATGCAGGCGCTGGCGACAAGTTCTACGGTGAGACGATTCCGATGGGCGATAAGGTGCTCAACTTCACGTTGCGCGAGCCGGTCGGTGTCGTCGGCCAGATCGTACCGTGGAACTTCCCGTTCTCGATGGCCTCCTGGAAGGTCGCGCCGGCGCTGGCGACTGGATGCTGCCTGATCCTCAAGCCGGCCAGCAACACGCCACTTACTGCGGTCCTGCTCGGCGAGATCTGCTATGAAGCGGGTGTTCCTGAAGGCGTCGTCAGCGTCCTCCCGGGTCCGGGTGGCGAAATTGGTGAATACCTGGCTGCGCACCCACTGATCGACAAGATCGCCTTCACTGGAGAGACAATCACCGGTGCACGCATCCTCCGCGCGGCCTCGGAGACGATCAAGAAGGTGTCGCTGGAACTTGGCGGAAAGAGCCCGAACATCGTCTTCGCTGATGCCGATCTGAAAAAGGCTGCTGCGGCAGCGGTGCCGGCAGCGTTCGGCAACACCGGCCAGACCTGTACGGCGCGCACGCGCTTATTTGTTGGCCAGCAGTCCTACGACAACTTCATGCAGGAATTAGTCGACCAGACCGAGTCATACAAGGTCGGAGATCCATTCGACACTGCGACGCTGATGGGTCCGATGATTTCGGTGGCCCAGTACGATCGTGTCGCGTCGTACATCGACATCGGCAAGGGCGAGGGCGCCGAACTGGTCTTCGGCGGATCGAGACCTTCCGCGATGGACGATGGCAACTTCCTCCAGCCAACGATCTTCGGCCAGGTGACCAACGACATGCGAATCGCCCGTGAAGAGATCTTCGGCCCCGTTCTCTCGGTGATTCCGTTCGACAACGAGGAGGACGTCATTCGTCAGGCAAACGCGAATGAGTACGGCCTGGCTGCGTCCGTCTGGACGCAGGACGTCAACAAGGCGCTCCGCGTTGCCAAGGGCTTGCGAACCGGAATGGTCGCCGTCAACTCCAACGGTGGTCCAGGCGTCCTCGGCCCATTTGGTGGTTACAAGAAGTCGGGCATCGGACGCGAACTCTCGATGCACGGCATGGATCTGTACACCGAGGTCAAGAACGTCTACATCGATCTCAGCTAGCCGTCAGTCCGCTCTCACCAATCTGCTAGTTAGCCAGAGGCCGGGGCGTTACTGCCCCGGCCTCCGAACGTTTCGCCACTTCAGGACGGCATACGCTGGTGGTGCGATTCTGACACGAGATTGGAAGGGGCGAAATGAGCCTAAGACGTGAGGCAGAGCAGCAATATCAAACGACCGATCCGCTCAAGGTGCGAGTGGAAACGCATAATCACTTCTCGGAGCGCCAGGTTGATCTCGACGCTGTGTGTTCGAGGGCGCTCGCTCTAAATGGGGACGAATCGATCATCGACGTTGGCTGTGGACCGGGTCTGTTCCCGTCATACCTGCGAAACGGAGGACATGCAGGTCGTATCGTTGGACTCGACCGATCTGAAGCGATGATTAACGAGGCGAAGGCTCGGGAAACTCGGATTGAGTGGATTACCGGTGACGTCGAGCGCTTGCCATTTGCGGACGATTCGTTCGATCGTGTCTCAGCCCGTCACATGCTTTACTACGTCGACGATCTGCATGCAGCACTTTATGAAATCGCCCGGATAACCGCGCCGACCGGGATGTTCGTCGCGACAACGAACGCCGCCAGAACGATGCCACTCATTGACGAGCTATACCTTGACCTACTCGATGCGTTCGGCCTTCCAAGAAAGCAGCACGCAGCCGGCGAATTCCACACCGAGAACGCGGTGGCGTTACTGGAAGCCGTCTGGCCATACGTCCAAGAAACGCTCATCGATAACGCGTTCGTGTTTCATTCGCACGAACCGATCGTTCGTTACATTTCGACGCTGCTCCCGTCGGTAGTCGGAAGCGACGATCGCCTGCTTTCTGAGATGGTTTCATGGCTTGAAATTGAGACCGTGGAGCGTCTCAGGACACTCGGTAGGGTGTGGCGGGACCCGAAGATCGTCGGCCTCTACCGCTGTCACAATTGACCGCATCTCATTTCCCTGCTAACAGTGGAATACTTCACGATGCGCTCAACCGCGAGCCGCAATCGCGTCACGACCGGGGAGAAAGCATGTTCCGCACGTATGAACAAAACGCGGCAGCCACGATAAACGACGTCATCAGCGACCTCGGCTTCCGGCGACGTGAGTTCGACATGCGCGCGATCCCATTCTCCGGTTCGTGGGGAACGTCCTCATCAATCGCATTTTCGCTGGCGAATGAAGCGATGTCTGAAGAAGCTGTCGTAGAGGATGAGTCACTGTCGAAGAAAGAACGCAAAGCACTGCAGCAGAACCGTGTCAAAGAAAAAGCCACGGCACTCGCTGAACAGATTGCTGCTGCCCTCATGGACCGCCCGGAGTATGCACGCGTTGAAGCCGTTAACGGATACATCAACCTGTTTTTCGATACGAATCAGGTTGCGAACCATGTGATTGGCACGGTAATCAGCGACGGGTTAGGGTACGGTCGCGGCGGTGCGAAGGCCGACAAGGTGATGATCGAATACTCGCAGCCAAACACGCATAAAGAGTTTCATGTTGGTCATCTGCGAAATACCTGCCTAGGTGAAGCGCTGGCCCGAATCACTGAGTTCGCTGGCTACGAAACCCTCCGGGCGACGTACCCCGGCGACATCGGCCTGCATGTCATTCGTACGCTCTGGTGCTACAGGGCGTTTCATGCCGATGAAGCGGCGTCAATTCCAGCCGACCAACGTGGCCGCTGGCTTGGCGGTCTTTATACCGAAGCGGTCCGAAGGTTGGAGTATCGCGAAGAAGTCGTCGGCTTACTCAACGAACTGGCGAAGATGGACGCCGGATTTGCCGGGGTCATCGACCGGATGTCGAAGGACCTCTATAAGGCGGGCGCACCTGGCGAGGATGTCGCCTACCTGCTCGGCCAGATCGCGAATCAGCGTGAGATTAAGCCAGATGCATTCTTCGACGATACGACGATTGCCCGGCTCTGGCCGATTGTTGGACGACAACTCGACGACGAACTCGATCTGATTCGCCGCGAGGGGCCGCAGCAAGCGCCGCCTGTCCCATCACATTCCGGCGGACCACCGGTCATTCCGCCACTGGTGACGCTGGAGCAGACCGAAGAACGCAAGGCGCGCTGGCAGCGCCTTGGTGAACACCTGGACTGGTGGGCGCACGTTCCTGTTTGGCAGCAGGATGTGCGGGACACCTTCCAGCGTTGGGAGCGCGAAGAACCCGAGTTCATGACGCTCTGGCAGGAAACACGCAAGTGGAGTCTCGATGGCTTTGAGCGCATCTGGGAAGAGTTAGGCGTTCACTTCGATGTCTGGTTCTTTGAAAGCCAGGTCGAGGCCGAGGGGCGTGAAATCGTCCGTGAGTTGCTGGAAAGCGGCATTGCCGAAGTCAGCGATGGGCTTCCAGTCGTCAAGATCGACGAAAAGCTCGGGCTGGAAAAGGAAACGTACCGGACGATGCCCGTGCTGCGATCAGACGGTACGACGTTGTACGCGACGAAGGATCTGGCGCTGACGAAGCGCAAGTTCGAAGACTACGGCATCGACCGCTCCATCTGGGTTATCGACGTCCGCCAGGCGCTGTACATGCAGCAGATCTTCAAAATCATGGAACTGCTCGGGTTCGAACAGGCTGAGAAGAGTCACCACTTGGGCTACGAGGTCGTCACACTACCGGAAGGAGCGATGTCCAGCCGCAAGGGGAACGTCATCCTTTACGATGATCTTGCCCGAGAGGCGAAATCTCGCGCGCGGGAGATCATCGAGGAGAAAGCCAAGCAGGTGCATCTCACCGATGCTGAGAAAGACCAGATCGCGGTACAGGTGGGGATTGGCAGCATCATCTTCGCAATGCTTGCGCGTGACAATAATCGTGTCATCGTCTTCGACATGGACGAGGCGCTCTCGTTCGACGGTCACGCCGCACCGTACATCCAGTACGCGCATGCACGCGCCTGCCGTATCCTCGAACGCGTTGAGGAGATG
>JBGSWU010000078.1:0-14447 GCA_041751795.1 Thermomicrobiales bacterium | reverse complement strand
GTGTCTAGCCAACCCTTCCAGTCCCCGCGACGCTCGACGCGTGGATACCCCACCCGGTCGGTTGCGGCTGGGCTGAGAATCTCGAGGCTCCGCCTGTCGGCAATCTATATAGAAGGGACGACGCGCAAGTGAACGACCCGGGTGAACGGGGCAGGCCAGAACCTCCTATCGCGGGGAACGAGGCCGCCACCCTTCTGGGCTACCTGGAGCGCCAGCGCGCGACCTTCGCCTGGAAGTGCGCTGGGCTGGACGCCGATGGCCTCCGGGCGTCAATCGGCTCCTCACCGATGACCCTAGGTGGGATGCTCAAGCACCTTGCCCGCTTCGAAGACGACATGTCGACCGAGTGGTTGCTTGGACGCGAACAGGTCGCGCCATGGAACGCCATCGATTGGGACACCGACCACGACTGGGACTGGCGTTCTGCCGCTGACGACTCCCCCGAGCAGCTGTATGCAGGCTGGCGGGACGCTGTGGCCCGCTCGCGTTCATTGTTCGCGGAGGCAACAGCCAGTGGGCATCTGGGTGGACCAGGCACCGGGGTTACTGGCGACCACGGCCGGTTGCCGAGCGTGCGCTACATCCTGCTCAACATGATTGAAGAGTACGCGCGGCACAACGGCCATGCCGACCTCATCCGCGAGTCGATCGACGGACTCACCGGCCACGATCCGCCCGAATGATCATCAACATCGATCGTCGGAACAGCCGTTTGCATGACGACAGCGTCAGGATTCAGCACATGACCACCGGAAGCCGCCCAGGATGAGCCTCAGCGCGCGGGAATTGAACCGGGCTACGCTCGGTCGGCAATTGCTGCTTAAGCGGGAAACGCTCGGTATCGCCGAAGCGCTGCGTCGCGTGGTCGCGTTGCAGGCGCAGGAAGCGGCATCACCGTACCTCGCCCTCTGGAACCGGCTCAGCGGCTTTGAACCGGAAACGCTTGACGATGCCTTCGCCAGCGGCGAGATCGTCAAGGCAACGCTGATGCGGATCACGCTGCATGCGGTCCACGCGGAGGACTTCTGCGCGTTCCGTGAGGCCATGGATCCGTCGATTCGCGCCTCCCGACTCGGTGGCCGCTTCACTGCCAGCGGGTTGACCGCCGCCGACGCCGACGCCCTGATCCCGGAGTTACAGGCGTTCGCCGCCCAGCCACGGATGGCTGCTGAGATGAGCGCCTGGCTGGACGAGCGACTTGGCACGCCGCAGCAACCCGGTGCGTGGTGGGGACTCCGACAATATACGCCGCTCCTGCGCGCGCCGACGGGAGGACCGTGGTCGTTCAACTCGCGGACGGCATATGTCGCACCCCGAACGACGCCGGTGCTGGACGATCCTGATGTCTGTGCCACGTCGCTGCAAACGCTGGTTCTGCGCTATCTCGATGGGTTTGGCCCCGCGTCAGTGGCGGATGTCGCGCAGTTCGCAATGGTCCAGCGCTCCAGAGCGAGACAGGCGATCGAGGCGCTTGCTGACCACATCGATCGGCTGGAGGGGCCAAACGGCGAGGCGCTGTTCGATATCCCCGGCGCGTATCGCCCGGACGAGGATACCCCGGCTCCCCCGCGCCTGATGGCGATGTGGGACAACACCCTGTTGGCCTACAACGACCGGAGTCGCGTCATCCCAGCGGACTACCGCGCGCTCGTGATCCGCTCGAACGGCGATGTGCTACCGACGCTGCTGGTTGATGGCTACGTCGCCGGAGTCTGGCGTCCGGTCGAGGGTGGCGTCGAAGTGACCGCGTTTCACGATTTGCCGGACGATGTCTGGGATGGCCTGGCCGCCGAAGCCCGATCGCTGACGACGTTCCTTGCCGACCGCGACCCGAACGTCTATCGCCGCTACACCCACTGGTGGAAAAAACTCCCTGATGCCGAGGCACGACTACTCCCTGGCGACTGAATCCGACGTGCTGCGAAAGGCGCGGCGACGAATACGAAATATCTGGAGGTTCGTAGATGGACATACTCGAACGCTTGCTGAACCACGATGATTGGGCCACGACAGAACTCCTGACATTCAGTTCCGATCTGACCGACGAGCAGTTGGATCAGTCGTTCGATATCGGACATCAGACGTTGCGTGAGACACTCAACCACCTGATCTTCGTCGTCGATTTCTGGACTGGCTGGATGACCGAGCGCCCTGTAGCGTGGGAGCACGACGTCCATCGTCCAATCGCTGAGTTGATCGAGCGCCACGAACGCTTCTACGCCACCTTCGCAGCCACCGCGCGCCGGTTGAACAACGAGCAACGCCTGGAAGAGACGTTCACAGACCACTTTGGCGAGCAGATGACGTTTGGCGGGGGAATACTCCACGTCATCTTCCACAACGCCGAACACCGTAGCGAGGCGGTTCATATCCTCGGGAGGCTGGGTATCACCGACGTTCCCGAAGTCGATCATGGGCTATGGGACTTCAAGAGACGCGGATTCTAGCCGGTCGGGGTTTCCATGTCGTCACCTGTCCAATCGGGAAAGGATCACGCAGTATGCCCAAAATGACGTTGACGACCGAGAAGGTGCTTGCCTTGCTCGCCGCGACACCGGAACGCATTGCCGCGCAGACGGATGGGCTAACAGCGGTGCAACTGAAGACCGCGCCGGGCGAGAATGAGTGGTCCATCAACGATGTGCTCGCCCATCTTCGGTCGTGTGCCGACATGTGGGGCGGCAGTGTGACAACAATCCTTGCCGAGGATCATCCAACGATCCGGGCGATCAATCCCCTTACCTGGATCAAGCAGACGAACTACCTGGATCTGGAATTCCAGCCGTCGTTTGCCGCCTTCACAACCCAGCGTGCCGATCTGTTGAGCGTCCTGGAGGCGTTACCGCCCGATGGCTGGTCCCGTTCGACGACGGTGACGGGCGCGGGGAAGCCGCTCATCCGCACGGTGATGACCTATGCGAGTTGGCTCGCGAACCACGAGCGATCGCACGTCAAGCAGATCGGACGCCTGGCCGACGAAATGCGCATGTAACGTCGTCATCGCCCTTGGGGATGCCTGAAGCGAGCGTTTCAGGTCCTTATGAACCGAGGCTTACTTCGACACATTCCGTCACGCCCGCTCACGGCTGGCAGCAGAGTTGCAAGTGATACACCGGGTCGGTAGCTGAGATCCGGTGCGTCCACCTGTGGCTCGGCAGCTGACGGTCTGGTTTCAGGGAGCAGAGAGGGTGTATCGCGATGTTGAAGTCGACGGTTATCAGGACGGCTGGAGCCGTCAGTCTCTTCGCGATCGTCCACAGCGCGCTCGCATCCTTAGCGGCGAAGCGCAAAGCGCGACATCTCGCTGGTGAGCGAACGGCGGACGGGCTCTACCGATTTGCTTTCAACGGTTTTTCCGTCATCACCTTCGGGGGCCTGGTGCGGTTGATCTGGCCGCTGCCCGACCGGCGCCTGTATCGGATTGGTGGCATTGCGTCGGTCTTGCTTCGGGCTGGCCAACTCATTACAGTGGGCGCGATGATACAAACGAACCTTCAAAACGGCTTCGGGCAGGTCACTGGCATCAAGCATGCGCGCGAGTTTGTCGAGGGAAAGCCAATCAGCGCGACACCAGTTGCCCAGCATCCGACGCCAGACGGCGAGTGTCTCGATGGCTGGCGCGGGACGTTTCGGTTATCCAGTCATCCAAACAACTACCTCGTCCTGTTCCTCTACTGGCTGTCGCCGGTCATGACGATGAAATGGGCGTCGGTTGGGCTGGTGACGACGGTCTACATGGTGCTCGGCTCGATCCACGAAGATCACCGGTTGCTGGCGGCCTACGGGGAGCGATACCGTTGCTACCGTGCCAAGGTGCCGCATCTGGCGTTTTATTCAATCGATCACTGGCGTGCCGCGCTGCAACGTGGCGAGCGGCATGATTGACGCCGCAGTCGATCCCGACGTTCCATTCCCTGATGTCGAGGGTGTTCGCCATCGATTCGTTGAGGTCAATGGTGTGCGCCTGCATCTGGCCGAAGCAGGCCAGGGTGAACCAGTTCTCATGCTACACGGCTGGCCCCAGCACTGGTATGCGTGGAGACACATGATCGGCCTGATGCAGGATGACTATCACCTGATCTGTCCTGATCTGCGCGGGTTCGGCTGGTCGGACGCTCCATCGTCGGGATACCTGAAGGAACAACTGGTCGATGACATCATCGGGATCATCGACGCGCTGGGTCTCCAGCGCGTCCACCTCGTTGGCCACGACTGGGGCGGCTGGCTTGGGTTCCTGCTCTGTCTTCGACAGCCCGAACGGATTGAGCGATTTCTGGCGCTTGCCATTCTCCATCCCTGGCAGAAACTCGATCTGACGCTCCTGCGGAACCAATGGCGCTTCGGCTATCAGAGCATCATCTCCAGTCCGTGGTTTGGCGGATGGCTCATCCGGCGGCATCCCGGCTTAATCAGCAGGCTCATCCGGTGGGATAGCGCCGATGGGCACCAGTGGGACGATCACGATCTCCGGCAGTACACCCGGATTCTTCAGGATCCGGCACGGGCACGAGCGAGCGTGCTCCTGTATCGGACGTTTCTCACCCGCGAGGCGGTGCCACTCCTTCGTGGCCGCTACCGAGCGATGAGACTCCGTGTCCCAACGCTCGTTCTGGCTGGTGCAGAAGACATCACGATTCCTCCGGCACTCCTGCGCGGATACGAGCCATACGCGGATGCAATGACGGTCGAAGTCGTCGAGAAGTCCGGACACTTCCTCCCAGAAGAGTGTCCGGACTTCGTTGCTGAACGAGCGCGTTCATTCTTTGGGCAAGCCTGAAACCACGCACGACGCATCGATCCGGTCAGATTCCGATCATCCTTTGGGATCGATCGGCGTGAACTGGCCGAGGTGCGTCTCGATGATCTCGCCAGCGTCGAGGCAAATGTCTTCGCGGAACCGACGCGAAACGATCTGGACGCCAAGCGGGTGGCCGTCGGTCGGAGTCGTCGGGACAGCAAGGCCCGGCAACCCGAGGACCGGCAAGACCAGTTGGAAGCGCAGCGCGTCAAGCATCTGGGCTGCTCCGGCCATATCGCGAACGTCGAGTCCAGCGGCCAACGCCACCTCAGTACAGGCCGGCATGACGATTACCGGATATGTTTCCAGGAAGGCGCTCCACTCACGCAACATGACCTCGCGCTCGGCCAGCGCATCAAGATAGCCGGTCAGATCGGCGCTTTCCTTCAATTCGAACCAGGCTTCGATGAACGTGGCAATCCCGGGATCACCGGAGTCCCCGGCCAGCGGGCGCAACGAGACATTGAGATCTGGCAGGCCAATCGGATGCCAGAGTTCCGAGACGCGCGCGAGATGGGGCGGTACGATCTCTTCGACCTGATACCCCGCCGCTGTCAGGCAGCCTCCCGCCTCGCGTACTGCTGCGACAACGGCAGGATCAATCGGAATCCCCTCAACCTCCGTCACGAGCGCCGCCCGGATCGGGGTATCGAGTAGATCGCCAACGAGCGGTGCGGGCGTCCAAGTCAGGTCACGGCGATCGCGCGCCGCCATTGCGGTCAACGCAAGTCGGGCATCACGGACACTGCGCGTTAGCGGACCCTGCACTGACATCAGTTGCGACGACATTCGCCGCCCTGTCGTCGCTGCCGATGGATTGAACGCAGGCACCCGCCCCCTGCTTGGCCGCAATCCAACGATGCCGTTGCAGTAGGCTGGCCAGCGGACCGAGCCGCCAATGTCGTTGCCCTGGCCAATCACGCCGATCCCGGCTGCGATCGACGCCCCAGCACCTCCGCTGGAACCGCCGCAGGTGACGCTGGGATCCCACGGGTTGAGCGTCAGCCCGTGCAACGCGTTGTCGGTCATCCCGCGCATCGAGTATGCCGGAGCGTTGGTTCGCCCGATGACGATCGCTCCGGCGCGGCGCAGGTTACCAACCTGAGCGCTGTCCTCGGCGGCGATCATCCCTTTGAGCTTCGGCACGCCGTTGTCAGTCGGCAGGCCAGCCTGGTCGGAGTTGATCTTGGTTGTGACCGGCAAGCCATGCAACACACCAAGCGCATTCCCGGCCAGCCGAGCGCGATCGGCGGCATCTGCCTCAGCGAGCGCCTGATCGTGCAGCATCGGAGACACGACGGCATTGATGCTCGGGTTCACGGCATCGAGCCGCGCCAGGTGCGACACAACTGCCTCCCGTGCCGAGACGGCGCCGGAGCGGATCAGCCCAGCAAGTGCCACACCATCAAGTCGCCACAATTCGTCGGCCATGTCGCCCCCCAACTGAATGTCACACGATCACCGGCGTAGTCTAGCAGCGACGACTCCTGCCCACCGGAAGTCGCAGAGCAGTTCCCGAAAGAACTACCCCACCCCGTAGGGACATGTCTCAGACGTGTCCCTACGGGGGAACGCTTGTGATCACGGCTCAAAAAAGCCAGGTGACGTCCGGCTATACTCACGGACGTCACCTGGCTCAATCATTGTCGTCGGATTCGCGGGCAGCGTCATGGTGACGACGCCAGGGCTGCAGTGCCGATGAACTATGCGCTCATCGCAGTGAGAGATTAATCGTCATCGTCGTCGTCCGGCCCGTCATCTTCGGTGCCCAGCACATTAAAGTCTCTGTCGAGGTGGACATCGACCTGGTTGCCGTTGTCCAGCGTTACTTCAACCTCGTAGTAGCCTTCCTCATCGTCGACCTCAGTCTCGGTGACCCGTCCCTCACCAACATGTGCAAGGGCTGCTTCACTGGCCCGTTCGAGGGCAACACCGGTAATCGGCTCATCGCTATCGTTGGCGGCAGCACCGACAAACAGCCCTGCAGCCGCGACGATCGTGATCGCGAGGAGGCTGGCGGCTGCCAGCCATCGCTTCGGCGTACGTCGTAACATCTGTAACTCCTCATCCTGTTGCACTGATCGCATCATCGCGGGTCGCTTCTGCGTCAGTCCACGTCCCGTCTCGTTCTACAGTAGGACACCCGCATGAAATCGCGATTAAGTCAGCATGGCGTATTTGCGCCAGGCTGATCGTGGACGGAAACGTTTTGGACGACGGATACACTCGACGTCGCCTGTTCCCTGTTCGGCGAACTTGATAAACAACAACGACAAACCGGCGACCAGATCGGCCACCGGTTCGTCGTGGATGATCGTCAGTTGCAGCGATGCTGTCCGACCAGCGGATCGGGTCAGTCGCTCACAAGGTTGACTTCGTTGATCTCCGTTTCGCCATCTGACAGGGTGAATGCCTCAGTGGCGAAGGAATACCCATCAGCCGTGACGACTGCGACGTAATGGCCTGCTGGCAGACCAAAGGCGACATCGCCGTTGGCATCGGCCTCAGCAACGATAACTGCACCAAGTCGCGCTGTCGCATCTTCGGGAGTCTCCTCCGCGAAGGCACCGCCTTCAACGATTCCGCAGGCGACGATCGTGCCTGATTCATCAGTCACGACGACGACGTTATCGGTAAGATCGCCGAGTTGCTGATTCTCCTCAGCCGTCAGGATGTCTTCAAACTCAATCACCAGATCACCGTTGTCGTCAGCGATACCGGCACCGAGGTCAATGATCACGTCACCGGAGAAGTCGTTTGGAAGCGTCGCGTCAGCATCCGGTGAGCAGACGGCGTTTTCTCCGCCGACATTCTCACCTGGGTCGTCACAGTCGTTGTCGTTGTTGAGGTCGCAGCCACCGAATCCCGCGATCACCGCGCGATACTCCTCGCCATCGATCACATCGTCGAGGTGGACAACGACGTTGAGGTTGTTCGTGTCCTCGGTGAACTCGATCGCGGCTATGCTGCTGTCGCCCAGGTTCGCGACGAAGGTATCCGGACCACCCTGCCCGCCGCCGCCACCCGGCTTGTCTGTGACGAGCAGGAGTTCGCAATCCTCTTCGTCAAACGTCGCCGGCTTGCCGTCCTGCTCGACGCCACCAGCGGCATAGACACAGACCAGCGCGCCAGGAACGTTCGTGTCGATCACCTTCACCGGGCCATCCCACTCGGGATCAGAGCCAAACGGACCGTAAATGGGGATGTCCGTTCCTTCAACCGTTCCACCAATCGTCGCGGACGATTCGCAGCCGACTCCATCACCGTCGGTATCAAAGTCATGCGGGTCGGGAGCCAGGACGGTGAAGTTCTGCTGACCATTGAGAATATCGTCATCGCATGACAGGTCTGGCGGTGGTGGCGGGATGCAGAAGTCCGGATACGCCGGATCGCAGAGTGGATCAACCACCACCGTCTCAGTTGGCTCTTCAGTCGGTTCCTCGGTAGGTGTTTCGGTTGGAGTGGCCTTCGGGGTTGCATCCGACTCGTGACGCCACTCGTAGTAGTGTCGGCCAACGTTACCCGATTCGACCTGCCAGCCGTCCGGGTTGGACGGTGTGTACGTCAGCACTCGTCGCTGGAACGCCTGGACGAGAACGTCGGTTTCCGTCCCGTTGACGATCGCACGCGTCCAGTGCGCCTCGGTAATCGGGAACCCGGTCGCGTAGAACGGGTCAAGGAAGAGGTCGTCGGTCACGACCTCGCCATCCTCGTAGACGGGGCCGCTCGACGTCATGAACGTCCAGAATGGGGAGGCCACGGTGTGGCCGGTCTCGGCAACGTGATGCGCTGCAGTCACGCCATACGCCAATACATCGGGCATGTCCCCGATCGATCCATCGTGATCGACGGTCGTCGTAATCACGCTGTCGAGGTCATGTGCCGGATCGTCTCGCAATGCGTCGAGCGAGGCATACGATGGGACAGCGGTGCTCGACGGGTCTCCAGCAACCGGCATATCGGCAGCCTCGTGGGATTCGAACTCGTCATCGCCGACCTGCATCTCGCCGGTGATTAACTCGACGACCAGCAATCCGTTCGTGACATCCCACGGATCGCTGCCACGATAGGAATTGACTTCCATTCGGCTCTTGTCGAAATACTGGACATTCCGTGAACCGCCGGGTGCGTCGGCGTAATCTTCGTCGATCCCGGCGGTGAAGGCTTCCGGACCCCACATCCAGGTCCGGTCGACGACATCATCGGCAACAGGTTTGTCGGTCCGCATCCAGGTGCGTTCGAATGCGTCGTGAGCGGGCGCTTCAGCCGATACCTGTAAGACACCGGCAACGAGCAACAGAAGTGCCGATACCGTTGCGACGATTCTCAGATGATGCACGTCTCCTCCATCCACTGCAGTCACTGCAGCTACTGACGATGCGAGCATCCTACGCACGAACGCACTCCTGTGCAAGTTGGTCACGGGAATGCCTCTCGTTGAGCCGCCAGGCCCGACTCGACCACGTCGCCTTAGTGTGGATTCGCGTCTTGTTTGTCGTGTCAATAGAGTCCGATGGAAAGACGTGTCTATATATAAGTCACAGGATCAAAGGGACAATTGGAATCGTTTTTCGTTGCCCAGACAAGGGCGACAAGAACTTCGCGATAGCCAAGTCTCGTTCATGTTCCCGTACATCGCGCGAGCGCTGAAGCGTCTCTACGTGTTTTGCCTATGCAGTATAGGTAGTTAGCAGAAGGCAAATCATCCCTGCGTTCCCCTTCGACAAGTTGGCACGATGTTTGCTTTATCGGGCCGCGGAGGTAATTGATGGACCGGTTAGAAAGCGCGAAGCGCAACCTGAAACGCCAGATTCAAACCAGTATTCGCGAGGCCGCCGAAGTGACTCGTGGTGCTGATGGAATCAATGTGGCGGATTCGCGCAACGTGGTTGTTTCGAAATCGGTTGGAGGTCACGGTTCGATCAATTCCACGTCATCTCGTCAATCGGTTCGCATTCGGCAACAGGATGGCGAGACCGTTGAGGAAACACGATCGACGACCAACGTTACCTCAGGGCCAAGCGGAACGGAGCGTCGCGAGCGGACGGGACGAACAACGAAGACCGTCACGCCGAACACAGGAGGTACAGCGGATGACAAGTGATGATCCACGACCTCAGGGTGAACTGACCGCTGAGGAGTTGAATGCAGAGGAAGCGGCGGAGCTTCCCGATCGCGAAGCAATGTCGCTCGTCAATGCCAATATCGCGATTCCAGTGAATGCGGCTGTCGCCGCAAACGTGCTCTCCGATGGGGCAGTGGCCTACGCCGACGCCACCCAGGATTCCGTTATCGACCAGAGCACCGGCAGTGATGGGGTTTCCAATCCAACAGAGCCGTAGCGACTGTCATGTGACCGTAAACCGGCACTGACAAGAGCAATAGCTACGGTAACCAATTCGAGATGAACCAGGTTCGAACGAGTCGAAAGCAGATGAAAGGACGCACAGGATGACAGACAATCCAGAACGCGAACTGACAGCAGAAGAGTTGAACGAGGAAACAGCGAGCGAACTGCCAGATCGCGAGGCAATGTCGCTGCTGGATCTGAACGTCGCAGCACCAGTCAACGCAGCCGTGGCTGCCAATGTCCTCTCCGACGACGCCGTCGCGTACGCCAACGCCGAGCAGACGGCCGACATCGATCAGAGCACCGGCGACTAATTTCGCTACTAGAGGTAATCCGTAAGCAGTAGATGCGTAGAACGAAAGGACTCAGACACAATGGCTGATGAGCGCAAACCAGAAGAGTTGACCGCCGAAGAACTCGAGCAGGAGAACGCTGCTGAACTTCCTGATCGCGAAGCAATGTCGCTGATCAACGCCAACATCGCGGCCCCAGTCAACGCGGCTGTCGCTGCTAACGTCCTGTCGGACGGCTCGGTTGCCATCGCGAATGCTGAGCAGACGGCGGACATTGATCAGAGCACTGGCGACTAATTTCGTCGCTTGAGGCAATACGTCGTACCCAGGCAGTAGAAATCTGTAATGAAAGGAATCAGAGACAATGGCTGACGAGCGAACCTCAGAAGAATTGACCGCTGAAGAACTCGAGCAGGAAAATGCTGCTGAGCTTCCCGATCGCGAGGCGATGTCCCTGATCAACGCTAACCTGGCCGCCCCGGTCAATGCAGCCGTGGCTGCCAACATCCTCTCAGACGGCTCGGTCGCCTATGCGAACGCCGAGCAGAACGTCGACATCGACCAGAGCACCTAATACGCATCTCAGCACCAACGTTATAGATGAAAGGCGTGCAGTGCACGCCGCGTGAACCGAGGGGCGGGCTGGCACAAGCCGGTCCGCTTCTCGGCGTTGTTGGAGTATTGTCGATGGCTGACGCGAAATCGACCTTTGGCCGAAAAACGCCCGCCTCCGCAGAGCGACCCGCAGGTCGCAGCAGCGAAGGAGAAGACAAGACTGGGCGTCCCGCGACAGTCGATCGGGACGGAGACGACTCGCGCTCCGATCAATCGGGCGCAAAAGCGGCTGCGACCCCTGAAGCACAATCGGACACGAGCATCCCGCTCGAAGACGTGCCCGATGTGCCGAAGCTCGCTCCGGACATTGAACTCAGCGGTGAAGCTCAGGATGGAGCCTTCGAGAACAGTCAATGGCTCGTCCAACGCAATGGCCGGTTCGTGCAACTCACCGAACTGCTGTACCGCGTTCTCGAAGGTGTCGACGGCGAACATGACCTCGCGGGCATTGCTGATTCAGTTTCAAATGAGACCGGACGTGGCGTCAGCGCCGACAACGTTCGTCAGTTGCTCGCGCAGAAGCTTATTCCGATGGGCCTGGTGTTGCAGGCTGATGGGACGGTTGCCGCTTCCGCCAACGTCGATGGACCGCGTTCACCACTCGCCGTCAACATGCGGATGGCGATGGTCGGGCCACGCTTCATTGATCCATTCACCCTTGTACTCCAGCATCTGTTTGCCCCGCCGATCCTGATTGTTGTGTTATTGATTGCTGCCGTCGCGCACGGCTGGTTGTTCTTCGTTCACGGCATCGCGTCGGGTCTCCACGAACTCCTGTATTCACCTGGCCTGCTCCTGGCAGTCCTTGGGGTCATCGTTCTCTCGACAGCGTTCCATGAGTTCGGCCACGCAGCGGCACTGCGGTATGGCGGCGGCAAGGTACGCGGGATGGGTGCCGGGATGTACCTTGTGTACCCGGCGTTTTATACCGATGTAACTGATAACTACCGCCTCGGTCGCTGGGCGCGCGTTCGGACTGACCTGGGCGGCTTCTACTTTAATCTGATATTTGGAACGGGGCTGATCGCCCTCTACTTTGCGACCGGTATGGACTTCCTCCTGCTGATCGTCGTCTTTATCATGCTCGAAATCGTCCACCAGGTGCTCCCATTTGTTCGACTTGATGGATACTGGGCGCTCGCTGACCTGACGGGAATTCCAGATTTCTTCTCTCATATCGGTCCATTTCTGCGGACCGTCCTGCCGCTTCCATTCTGGAAGGGCCGGAAACTCCCCCCGGTGAAGCCATGGGTCAAGGTTGTTTTCGGACTGTATATCCTCGTCACGATCCCGCTGTTGTTCTTCATTCTCTTCATGATGCTGCGTAGCGTTCCACGCGTGCTGGCGACGGCATGGGATTCGTTTGGTCAGCAGGTCGACAGCTTTCAGGCCGCGCAGGGTTCCGGCGACATTCTCGGGATGGGCGCCGCCGGCGCTCAGGCGATCCTGCTGCTGATTCCCACCTTCGGTCTGGTCTACGTCGTCGCCAAACTGCTGAAGCAGCTCCTGGCACGTATCTGGACCTGGAGCAAGCCAAGCGCAGGACGACGCGTCGTTGGAACGTTTGCCACGACGGCAATTGTCGCGCTACTGGCACTTCTCTGGCTGCCATCGATCCCGTTCGGCGACGGCCAGCGGGGGCCAATCTCAGTCCGGGCGGGCTACACGCCAATCGGTCCCGATGAACGCGGTACGGTCAGTGATGCTGGAATTCGTATCCCTGTTATCCGACCAGCGTCGAACCGTTCCAACAACCGACAGGACGCTCCAGAAGTCGGAACCGGAACGGCCACGGCAAGCGCTACGGGAACAGTGGCAACGACCCAGACACCAACCGCAGCCGGAACGACAACTGCGACGGCTGGAACAACGACAACCGTGACGGCGACGACAACCGTAACGACTTCGCCAACACCAACTCAAACGGTTGCGCCAAGCCCAACACCAACGGTGCCAGCCATTGTTCCGACCGAGCCACCACCAGCCGAACCAACGCTCGAACCGACGACGGTGACGATGCCGGATCCAACCGTGACGCCAACGCCGGAAAATGCAGCCTCTGAGCCGACCGTCGAGCCAACACCAACTGTTCCGTAATTGTTGAGATCACTGTGCTTCGTCTGGCACTGAAGGAGGATGTTCGATGAATTTAGGAAACGTGCTCTTACGAATGCGCGGCATTCGCGCTATCGTCGCAATGCTGATGGTCATTCTGCTCGTCGCTGGCTGCGCCGACTCGAGCAGCACGACGAGTGACAGTGCATCCAATAGTGGAACCGACGTCGAGTCGACGTCTGCTGACTCAACGACGCGTTCAGCCCCGGCAACCGGGAATGCCACTGAGGCGTCGAACACGCCGACGTCTGGACAGTCGTCTCTTGCTACAGCAACAACAAGCAGTGATGCAGGCTCGACATCGACAGCGCCAGCGGGAAACAACGCTGCAGAAACGCCAGCTGCGGATCAATCAACCACGCAAACTAACGCGCAACCAGCGGGATTTGCGACGACGATTGCTGACGAATCGGGTGACGCTGAGTACACCTATTCGGAACAAACGATCAATGACGGCAGTCGTGAGAACAGCGACGGCACCGCAAGAACTGCCAACAGTGTTGGTGACGATAGCTCCGCTGAATCCGACGACGGCGACGATGACGACGGCGATTATGGCAATCGCGGCGTTAACCATGTCGAAGTAATTAATAAGAAGGATGGCCGACTCCGGTTGAAGGCTGGCCTCCAACTAAACCGCATTACTGGTTCCCGCGTTGAACCGAGCAACCTCGCGGTCGCGTACGCATCCTGCACCGATTGCCAGACAATCGCGATTGCGCTTCAAATCAATCTCGTCACGCGCAATGCGACGTATATCGCGCCGGAAAACTACGCCGTTGCCGTCAACTACGAATGCAGGAACTGCTACACCGTCGCCCGTGCCATTCAGTACACGTTCAGTGTCGATGATCCGAATCAGATTCCTGACGACGTGGACAAACTGTTGAAAGAGTTCGACAAGGAACTGAAGGCGATCCAAAAGGAAAAGGGGCTGTCGATCGAGGAAATCGACCAACGGATCAGCGTTGTTATCAGCCAGTTCCGGACACTGGCGGAGAGTCTCCGCGAAACTCGCGACGAGTCGCTTGACGACACGACCCCCGGCGCAACACCAGTCCCTGACGACGCCACACCAACGCCAACCGGATCGCCGACACCGACAGACGCAACGCCGACGACTGACAGCACCCCAGCTGGCGAAACACCGGTTCCGTCGGCGTCTCCAACCGCTGTCCCAACCGAACCGAACAGCACGCCTGAGCCAGCAGCCACCGCGACACCGTGACGCAATGACGACTAACCGTTGAAACGGTGACTACCAGCGCGCCAGCGC
>JBGSWU010000077.1:0-18330 GCA_041751795.1 Thermomicrobiales bacterium | reverse complement strand
CGCATGAGCGTACGTCGAGATTCTACCCACCCCACACCTGAGCGAAGACTCTCAGATAGTTTTCACCAAGGATCTTTCTGATGTCGTCTTCGCTGTACTTCCGGGCCAGCATCTTGTCGATGAAGTTTGTAACCTGCGGGTAGTTCCACCAGCCATCGAGGGCGCGCATCGGAGACCGAACGTCGGTGGTGATCAGGCTGCCGTAACGACCGGCGACATCAGGGTAATCCGGTTCACCCCATGGATCGTGGTCGTGGTCCGGGTATGTGCCCAGGGACATGTCGGTTCCGACACCGATGCAGTCGGTATTGCCGGTCAGGTTGGCGACATAATCAATATGGTCGATGAAGTCGTCGACGGTCGGCCAGTGGCTGTCGCTTGGCTTCATCACGAGCGGCCCCCACGGCGCGAGGCCGATGACGCCACCCTTCTCGACACAGCGCATGATCTGATCGTCATCGATGTTTCGTGGGTTTGGAACGACGCCGTTTGGGTTCGAGTGTGAGAAGACGCATGGCTGGCTGCTGCGTTCGATGATCTCGAGCGACGAACGTTTGCCAAGGTGCGTGCAGTCGAGCAATACGCCGACCCGGTTGCATTCGTCGACGACGAGTTCCCCGAATCGCGTCAGGCCGCTGCTGGTGCGGTCGAGCGCACCGTCGCAGATGCCGTTGGTGGTGTTATAAGCCGGCAGCATCATCCGCAGGCCGAGTCGATGAAAGGCTTCGATCCGGTGCAACCGGTTTCCGATGAAATCCCCACCCTGAGCAGCCATGATGAAGGCAGCTTTGCCTTCCCGCTTGGCACGTCGGATGTCCTCAGCGGTTTCAGCGACAATGCAGTTGGGGTACTTCCTGGCGACGAGATGCCAGAACATGCCCTCTTCCATTGCCTGATCGACGTTCGCGTGGGGTCGCCAGACGGTCGCGGCATAGGCAGTAACACCGTGGCGGTGCGCGTTGGCGTAGTCAGCGTCTGGCCATGCCTGCATGCACGAATCGATAAATATGTACGGGTGATCGGTTTCAATGAACGGATGAAACCCCTTGTTGGCCTTTTCGATCTGCTCACGCGAAAGCGACATCGTTCCTTTTCCCCCTCAGTTCACATGTACTCAAAGGTTTGGAGCAGTCTGACAGATTCAGCGGAAGTTGCCAACACTCCTATGTTACCGTGAACACAGGGCACGATTTTGAACCACCGGGAGGGTACAGTGGGAAACGATATTCGAGTAGTTGGACCTGAGCATCCAGCGATCAGCGAGGTTCTGACGGACGGCGCATTGACGTTCCTCGCAGATCTGCACAATCGATTCAACAGCCAACGGAAGTCACTGCTCGGGGAGCGCACCGAGCGACAGCGTGACATCGAAGCAGGGAACCTGCCGGGGTTTCTCGACGAAACAGCCGCTATTCGATCCGACGACTGGCGTGTTGCTCCTGCTCCTGATGACCTGCAGGACCGACGAGTCGAGATCACCGGCCCCGTCGATCGCAAAATGGTAATCAATGCGCTGAACTCAAGTGCGCGAGTGTTCATGGCCGATTTCGAGGACGCGAATTCTCCGACGTGGTCGAACGTGCTCGAAGGTCAGGTGAATCTGCGCGATGCGAATCGCCGGACGATCCGATTCGACAATCCTGATGGTCGAGTCTACGAGTTGGGCGAGTCGCCGGCGACGTTGGTCGTTCGGCCTCGCGGCTGGCATCTCGACGAGCGTCACGTCGAAGTAGGCGGAGAGCCGATTTCCGCGAGTCTGTTTGATTTTGGGCTATACATGTTCCACAACGCCGCCGAATTGCTGACCCGTGGGAGCGGCCCATACTTCTATCTCCCGAAGCTTGAAAGCCATCAGGAAGCACGGCTTTGGAACGACGTGTTCGTGGCGGCGCAAGAAGCGTTGGGAATTCCCAATGGGTCGATCCGGGCGACTGTGCTGATTGAGACGATCACAGCCGCTTTCGAGATGGACGAGATTCTCTACGAGATCCGAGATCACGCGTCGGGTCTAAATGCTGGTCGCTGGGACTATATCTTCAGCATGATCAAGAAGTTGCGAAACGATCCCGAAGCGATCCTGCCAGATCGCGCACAGGTGACGATGGCCGTGCCGTTCATGCGATCGTACGCACAGTTGATGGTTCGAACGTGTCACCGTCGAGGAGCGCACGCGATTGGCGGGATGGCCGCGTTCATTCCGAATCGTCGTGATCCGGAAGTGACGGCGATGGCGTTGGATCGCGTTCGAGAGGACAAGGAGCGCGAGGCTGGAGACGGCTTCGACGGAACCTGGATTGCCCATCCGGATCTTGCGCCAGTGGCACTCGAAGTGTTCGATCGCGTACTTGGTGACCGACCTCACCAGAAAGACAAACTTCGTGAGGATGTGTCGGTTGCTGCCACCGATCTGCTGGAAACCGACATCAACGGCGCAGCCGTGACAGAAGAGGGCGTGCGGCTCAACGTCAGCGTCGCGCTGCAGTACATCGATGCGTGGCTGAACGGGAATGGCGCAGCGGCGATCAACAATCTGATGGAGGACGCGGCGACTGCCGAAATCTCACGAGCGCAATTGTGGCAGTGGCGTCGACACGGGACGAAGCTGGACGACGGTCGGACGATGACCGCCGAGCTGTATCGTCAGGTGCGCGACGAAGAACTGGAAGAACTTGGGGGAGGCAGCACTCGTCGACTGGCGGACGCCGTTGAGGTTCTCGATGCGCTGGTCCTCAGCGACGAATTTGAGGATTTCCTGACGCTTCGAGCGTACGACTACCTTCGATGAGTACGTTGAGTGGGCATCGAAGTCTTCAGGACTGAAACCAAACGGACACTGTCCCGTCGAGACACTTCTCAGAACTGTCTCGACGAGGCGTCACCTTTGCTCATTCTTCTAGCGCCTAGCAATTTCCAGTGCCAGATGTTCTGCCAGCATCGCGGCAGGCAGATTGGTGTTCGCGCGCATTAGAACTGGAAAGATCGACGCATCGCATACATAGAGATCGTCGATCCCGTGAACCTTGCCTTGATTGTCGACGACGGAACCGTCGTCCGATGCTGGCCCCATTCGGCACGAACACGCAGGATGGTAGTAGATACCAACTGTGCGTTGAATGTAATCAGCGAGCGCCTCGCGGGACGTGATATCACGTCCAGGTTGGGTTTCCTCGTGCAAATAGCCTCGGTCCATCGAGCCTTTCATAATCTCTCGAGTCGTCTCGACGCCTTCAAGAAGAACGCGAAGATCTTCCTGGTCCGGGTCAGAGAGATAGTTGTGGTTGATTCGGGGCTGCGCGGTCGGGTCGGACGACGTGAGGGTGATTTCGCCGGTGGACTTCGGCCAGACCGATGATACCGCCGCGCCGTAGACATACTCGCCGTCAGCAGTTCTCCAACCAGCTACAGCGTAGATATGAGTATCAAACGCTTCACGGCAGATACTGCTTCGCACTTTCGCCAGCGACTGTTCGTCTGGAGACCAGTGTGATGATGCGAACTCAGCCATTTCCCGGTCAAGCATTGAGGATGATCGATACAGCACATTGACTGCCGGATGATCTGACAGCGACTTCCCGACACCTGACAGGTTGTGGACGGTCTCGATCCCGATGTTCCGCAGTTCTTCGGACGGACCAACGCCCGAGCGCAGCAGGATGGATGGTGAACCATACGCTCCACCAGCCAGGACGATGCGCTCGGCGGCGATTCGGACGGGCTTCCCGGCGACGATCGCATGAACGGCAACGGCACGGCCGTTGTCGATTTCGACGCGGTCAACGAGCGCGTCGCCAATAACCGTCAGGTTCGGCTTGGATCGAACAGGGTCGAGGTAAGCGAGAGCTGTGTTCCACCGGGTCCCGTCGACGACATTGACCGGAGACGCACCGACGCCGCTTTCTTCGTCAGGATTGTTCATGTCGGACGAGTGTGGAACGCCCGCTGCAACTGCACCTTCGATGAATGACCGGTGAAACGGAGTTATATCTCCATTGGCAGGCGTGACGATTCTCAGTGCGTTGTGAGCACGTTCGAATGCGGGGGCAACGGATACCCAGTCCCAGCCGTCGTTGCCTGACTCCGCCCACGCGTCATAGTCCCGACGGTGGCCGAGCAGAGCGACACAACCGTTGTGCGATGAGCATCCGCCAATAACCCTCGCTCGTTCGAACGGTGTGTCGTTAACATGGGCGCTGTGGGCTGATCCGGCGTATCCCCACCCGTGTGATTGCGGAATCCGACGCGCGTCGAGAAGATCCGCCGGCCAGTTGCCATCAGCGAGATGACCGTAGTCTGGTCCTGCTTCAAGCAGCAGGACGTTTGCATCGGAGTCTCTAGTCAGGATCCCGGCCAACGCTGCACCGGAGGTACCGCCTCCGCAAACGAGGATATCCACTGGCTGGTTGCTCGCCACTTAGTCTCTCCTCTGTATCGACCGCGTACTTCATAACAAGCAGGCGCAGATTACCAATCAGAATCGTCCAATCGTCACCCTGCGAATCGAAACGTTCGCAGTTAAGCATCGCTCAACTAAACATTGACCCGGATGACGTACTGTCGCTGGAGAAGTGACAACATTCTGGCTCCAGGAGGGATCGACAATCAATGGAACCGCAACATCGTAACGGACAAGTTGAACAACCAGAAACCCCCGCGGTGAATAATTTGCAGATCCGAACGGTGTTCTCAGTCGACGATTCGGCTTACCAGGCTTGGCAGGCCGAGTGGCTCGCCTGGTCATTCGACCGCGTCCGTCAACCTGGGTATCTTACCCGGCTGTGGTCAGGAGTCGGTGAGCCGACGCCTTCTGTGCCTGACACGTTTCAAACACGATCGTTCTCGCCGCATCCTGATACTGGCGACGAATTTGCCTGCTACAACAAGCCGTTGGCTCTGAATGAATGGCTGAAAGCGACTCCTAGCCGCGACGAAACGATCCTCCTGGTCGACCCGGATTTCGTGTTTCTTCAACCAGTGTCGATGTTTGTTCGCCCAGGAAAGCCAATCGCGCAGCGAATCTCCTACATGAACACCAAGAAGTTCGCACAATTATTGGAGCGCCACTGTCAAGCTCCTGAAGAGGTTCAGTCTCTTGGGTTTCCAGTTCTGATTCATCGGTACGATCTGGAACGACTCGTTCCGCTGTGGGTGGAGAAGACCGAAGCAATCCGCAACCATCCAGTCGATCGCGAGGACGCTGGATGGCTCGCAGAAATGTGGGGCTACGTCACTGCAGCCGCCGACCTTGGTTTGTGTCACCAACTTCAGCACCTGGCTGCCTTTCAGATGGATATCTGCGTAGAGATACCGTTTATCCACTACTGCTATGAATCACAGAGTTCAATGGCGGACTGGCGCTGGGACAAGCGCGGGTACGAGCCGGGTGAGTTGTTCCCGCTCCCACCGTGCGATGTCGCGCAAGCATCGAAAGTTCTCATCGAACAACTGAATATGTGGCTGGCCGATCGATCGACGAATGGCTCAGCGGGCTTTGTCCTCGGTCGCGATCGAGGTTGAACCTTCCGGGCAACGCTCATCAGTAGTCGTGGCGGCATCGATCCCGACGGCGTCGTTCAACGCGAACCCTGTGGGCGGCCATCTGTCGTACCATGCCGGCGGACACTGCAGACGAGTGGTCCGTCAACAGTGGGAGGGCAAGATGCCGCTAGTCATCGGCGCGGTGGCGCCACACGGATTTCCAATCATTCCGGATATCAGTGACGACGCTGAAGGGGCAATGAAGACCCGCAAGGCCATGCTTGAGATGGGCAAGCGCTTTGCTGAGGCCAAGCCTGACGTGGTGTTCATCACAGGGCCTCACGGGATTCGGGTGAACGGGTTCATTTCACTCGCTGACTGCGCCCGTGGTGCTGGCACATTGCACTTCGAGGGCAGGATCGTCGAAATGAACATCCCATTTGATCTGGATTTTGCTGATAAGGTCAACAAACTTGCCTCCGAGCGAGGTGTGCCGGTCGCGCAGGTCGGTTACGGTGGATCCAATCGCACACAATCGGTGCTGCCGATGGATTGGGGCGTGATGACGCCTCTTTGGTTCGCTGGCCACGACTCGAACATGACCGGAAAGGGCCACGTTTTGGCGAGCCTCTTCGAGGGAGTGCCAGAAACGAGTGGACCCGCTGCAGTCGTTGCGAACCCATCAAGGATGTTGCCGCGCTCGGTAAATGTCGAGTTCGGGAAAATCGTTGCCGAGATTGCTGAAGCAGATTCCCGGCGAGTTGCCTTTATCGCTTCTTGCGATTGGGCGCACCGGCACGATCCTGATGGGCCGAACGGCTACCACCCCGACGCGCCTCGAATGGACGAAACCGTGGTTAAGGCGATCAAGGACAACGACATCATGCGGCTGATCGACCTCGACGACGACTTCATTAGCAACGCGGCCATCGATGGGTTATGGCAATTACTGATGCTTGAAGGTGCACAGCAGGTCGTCCCAATGAACGTAGATTTCCTGTCGTACGAGGCACCAACCTATTACGGAATGATCGTGGCCACGTACGCACCAGCGGCGTCCCGAATCGTCTGAGAATTGTCCAAAATTCGGTGTGGTCGAACCGGCGTTTACGGCGGCGTAGCTCGACGGGTGTCTTGACAGTTCCCAACATCCCGTCAAGAATCCCAGCGGTGATACGCCAGATACCGGTCGGTTCATGTGCGTTGCACGCGACACCGGTATTCGTGGCTTATGGGAGGAGCAAGAACGCGTGGATCAGAAACTACTCAGTTCGCTAGAGTGGCGACTCGTCGGACCGCATCGTGGTGGACGCGTCGTCGCCGTCGCCGGGCATCCGACCAAGCGTGAAACGTACTACTTTGGTGCGTGCGCTGGTGGTGTCTGGAAAACGACAAGTGCTGGTGCACTCTGGGAGAACATCTCGGATGGCTATTTTAAGACATCGGCAGTGGGAGCGCTTGTCGTTTCCGATGCTGACCCGAACGTCATCTACGCCGGGATGGGTGAAACGAGTATTCGGAGTAACGTCTCGCACGGCGACGGCGTCTATCGATCAACCGACGCTGGGCATTCATGGCACAACATCGGCCTAGCTGACACCCGCCACATCGGCGACATTCTCGTTCACCCGAAGAACCCGGATAAGGTCTATGTCGCCGCGCTCGGCCATGCGTGGGGCCGCAACGAGGATCGTGGCGTGTTCCGGACGACTGACGGTGGGAAAAACTGGGAAAAGGTTCTCTACGTCAGCGACAAGACCGGAGTTCACGACATCGCCTGGGACCCGAGTAACCCGCGAATCCTCTATGCCGCCGCATGGGAAACGCAGCGTCACCCTCACGCGTTGTGGAGTGGCGGCGAACAATCCGGCATCTGGCGCTCGACCGACGGTGGCGACACCTGGACGGACATCACCCACAACAAGGGGATGACCAAGGACACCGTCCTGGGGAAGATCGGCGTCGCTGCGTCACCGGCAAAACCGGGCCGTGTCTGGGCGCTCGTCGAAGCAGAAAACGGTGGCGGACTTTATCGCTCTGAGGACTACGGTGACACCTGGACCCACCTGACCGAGAACCAGGATCTGCGTCGTCGACCGTGGTACTACATGCACGTTTTTGCTGATCCCAGCGACCAGGATACCGTCTGGATTCTGAATCTCGGTGTCTGGAAGTCGACCGATGGTGGCAAAACGTTCGAACAGATCCCGACGCCCCATGGTGACAATCATGGGCTTTGGATCGATCCGAACGATTCCGACCGGATGATCGAAGGAAATGACGGCGGTGCCTGCGTCACCTACGACAGTGGCTACACCTGGTCGTCGATTCTGAATCAGCCAACGGCACAGTTCTACCATGTGACTTCTGACGATGAAGTGCCATACAACATCTACGGTTCGCAGCAGGACAACTGGGCGATGCGTCTGCCGAGCATCGGTTTCGAAGGCGCAATCTCTCAAAAGGACTACATGGAGCCGGGTGGTGGTGAATCCGGTTACATCGCTATCAGCAAAAAGTCGCCACACACCGTATTCGGTGGTGGTATTGGCACGGGACTCGGACACGGACGGTTGATCGCCTGGAATCCGCAGAATCGTCAGGCGCGCAACGTGACTGTCTGGCCTGAGGTCGTCGGATTTGGGGGTGGCGCGGATCAGCTGAAGTACCGCTTCCAGTGGACATTCCCTGTCGAATTCTCACCGCACAACGATGATGTTCTCTATGCCACTTCGAACTTCGTCCACAAGTCGACCGACGAAGGCACGAGCTGGGAGGTTATTAGCCCCGATCTGACGCGCAACGACCCAGAGCGAACCAAGTCTTCAGGTGGACCGATCACTGCAGACAACTCGGGCGCTGAGATCTACTGCACGATCTTCGCGTTCAGGGAGTCTTCACTCGAAGCCGGCGTCCTCTGGGCTGGATCTGACGATGGCCTGATTCACATTTCTCGAGACGGTGGAAAGAACTGGGAGAACGTCACGCCAGCAGACCTCCCGGAATGGTCGCGCATCAGCATCATTGAGCCATCACCATTCGATGCGGGTACGGTTTATGTTGCCGCGAACAACTACCAGCAGGACGATCTCAAGCCATATCTCTTCCGATCGAACGATTACGGTAAGAGTTGGAAACTGATCGTCAACGGCATTCCTGATGACGAGTTCACGCGGACGATTCGCACCGATCCGGCGCGTCAGGGTTTGCTCTATGCTGGCACTGAAGTCGGATTGCACGTGTCGTTCGACGATGGCGACTCCTGGTCTCCATTCCAGGCAAACCTGCCGGTGACGCCAATTCACGACGTCATCGTTAAAGGCACGGACCTCGTCGCAGCCACACACGGTCGATCGTTCTGGATTCTCGATGACCTGTCGCCGGTTCAGCAGATGCAACCATCGACGGCGTCTGAAGCGGCTGTCCTGTTCCAGCCGCGTGACACGATCCGATTCCGACAGTATGGGCGAGCCTTCGGCTCGACTCCAGGTATCACCAACTACAAGATGACTGGTCCGACGACGGTCGCTTACCGACCGGTCGAAACGGCGATGGGTACCAACAAGGAGGTATTCCTCGATGCCGGACACAACCCGCCGTACGGCGTCATCATTCATTACTGGTTGAAGGAACAGCCAGAGGATGAAGTAGTCGTGACGATTCTCGACGCAGATGGCAACGAGGTTCGATCGTATTCGAGCACGAGCGAGGAGCCGCCAAAGGCCCCGGCCGCAGCTGGCTCGAACCGCCTCGTTTGGGACTTCCGCTACACGAGACCGACGAAACTGAACGACCCGCCAAAGAATGACCGATTTGGACAAATGATGGAAGCGGGGGCGTCGCCTCGCGCGTTGCCGGGATCTTATTCAGTCAAACTGAAGGTTGGCGACACGGAACTGACGCAGTCATTCAATATCGTTGATGATCCGCGACTGCCGGTGTCTGCCCAGGAACTGCAGGAACAATTCGAACTGAAGTTGGCGATTCGAAACGACATTTCGACCGTCCATGAGGCGCTGAACCAGCTCCGAACGATCAAGACTCAGGTCGAGGGCTGGCGCACGCGACTCAAGGATGACAACGCCCATGAGGATGTCGTGAAGTCAGCTGAGTCGGTCAAGGAGGCTCTCGAGGCAGTCGAGGGTGAACTCACGAACCTCGACGCTGATAAGGGACAGCCCGGGACGTCGAAGCTGAAGGAAAAACTGGTCGCCCTCTCGATGATGGTCGACGAGTCTGATCACGCTCCGACAGCTGGCGCGATCGAAGTTCAAGCGATGCTCGGCGATCAGTTGGAGACCGTCCATGCGCGATTGCGTCAGACGATCTCAGACGATGTCCAGAAACTGGTGAAGTTGCTGGAGTCATCGAAGGTGCCGACGATCATCGCCTAGAAGGTCTGACAGCTCACGAAACGGCGGGGGAGTTCAACCCCCGCCGTTGTTTTGTTCTTGAAATGCGATTCTGTCAGCCGAGCGTTTCGTCGGTCAGGATCGAAGCAATGAAGTCAGGGTCGATGCTGCCGCCAGTCACGATGCACACACTCTTTCCACGCTGAGCAGCCGGGATTGAGAGCGCGGCAGCTGTCGCGAGGGCACCTGCTCCTTCGGTCACTAGTTTGTTACGCAGTGCCAGCCGACGAATCGTCCGCTTGACATCGTCATCCGATACGAGGACGACGTCGTCGATGACGTCTCGAAGGATTTCGAAGACTTCCGGGACGACGAGTGGGACCGCTACGCCATCACATATCGTCGAGCATTCGACCGACATTGGCTTCCCGGCTTCGAGGCTCTTCGATAACGCGCAGCAACCTTCCGGTTCAACCGCAACAATTCGGACATCGGGCCGCAATGCCTTGATCGTCGTGCCAATTCCGCTGCTCAATCCACCGCCGCCGACTGGGATGAAGACCGTCTCGACATCTGGAACGTCTTCGAGGATTTCAAGGCCAACCGTCCCGTTGCCCGCCATCACCACCGGGTCGATCCAGGGATGAATGAAGGCATACGGTTCCTCGTTCCAACCATGGTCGGCCATATAGGAGAACAAGTGCTCGCGAGTAACGAGAACGGGTGTCCCGCCATAGGAGCGCATTGCTTCGATTTTTGACAACGGTGCATTCTCGGGCATCAAACTTCGAGACGTAACGCCAAAATGCCGACCCGACCAGGCGAGGGCCTGCGCAGTGTTACCCGAACTCGTCGTGCTGATTCCCGCGGCGCGGCGTTCAGGTGTGAGAGCAGCGACAGCGTTGAAGATGCCTCGGAGTTTGAACGACCCGATCGGTTGAAGATTTTCCAGTTTCAGGAGAACATCGCTATGTCCATCGTAGTTGTGAAGGGGTACGACCGGCGTTCGGACGGCAACGCCGCGCAGGCGTTCCTTCGCCGCATGGACATCATCGATCGTTGGTCGGTCTGCCACAATGTCCCCCTCGACACTTTACGCCGCCGCTATGATGCCGCGACTGCTAATGCGTCCCGTAAGGCGCCTTCGATCAGCGCGAAGTCATCGTCGTCAATTCTGTGAACGTTTCCCTGAAACGCCAATGTCCAGTTCGCCGCCGGCCACTTGGACACATAGGCCATCTGGCGTGCGACTGGCTCTGCTGGGATGAATGATCCTTCGTCGAGAACGAGTTCAGGCTTGATCTCGACGCGATATGGATAGTCTTCGGCATCCTTTTTGGGATCGCGACTTTTCCAGATCGGGGTATGATCTTCATAATACGGACTGGTGATCGTTGCAAAACCGGCGAACGCTTTCAATCCAGTAATGTACCAGACGATTCGATCGCCCGGTTTCATCGTTTCGGCCTTCTTGCGGTGTCGACTCTTGATTCCTTGAACCGTGAAGTCGAGGGAACGAGTTGCCGCAAAGTTGTCGGGCGACCCGACGATGATCCAGTTCGTATGATCAGACATTGAGAATCTCCTTTCGTCGAAGTGCGAAATCCTGGCCAGTATGCCAGCGAGTGTACGTTCAGTCCAATGAGGGTGAGGCGTTCCCATGGCAGTCGACAAGAGCACCATCGCACAGCAGTTGGCGGCAGTTGTGGGTGCCGGACACGTTGTTTCAGATGCCGCTGGATTGTCTGTCTACGAGTACGACGCCTCCGACGAAGCGATTGCGGGCACGCATCAGCCATTGCTGGCTGTCCTGCCCGGGACAGCTGAGGAAGTACGTGACGTCATCCGGATTGCTCTCGCGCACGATCTTCCGGTCGTTGCTCGCGGAGCAGGAACTGGCCTCGCCGGTGGTGCGATCGCCTGCCGTGGTGGGATCATGGTTGTCATGACGCGGATGACACAGATTCTAGAAGTGAACGACATCGATCGATATGCCATCGTTGAGCCTGGACTGATCAACCTCGATCTATCGTTGGCTATTGCTGATCGAGGTTACTTTTTCGCGCCAGATCCGGCCAGCCAGCGGGCATGCACAATCGGCGGAAATATCGCTAACAACTCGGGTGGTCCTCACTGTTTGAAGTATGGCGTGACAAGTAACCACATCCTCGGGCTGGAAGTCGTCCTGCCCAGCGGAGAACTGGTCTGGGTAGGCGGTTCATCAGCTGAGACCCCTGGGTTTGACTTGACTGGCGCGATCGTCGGATCCGAGGGAACGCTCGGTATCGTGACGAAGGCGATGGTGAAGCTCACGCGCAAGACCGAGGACGTCACGATCCTTCTGGCGGCATTTCCGTCAATGGAATCTGCATCGCGAGCGGTATCGTCGGTCATCGCACACGGCATTCTGCCAGCGTCTCTTGAGATGATGGACGCGCTGACGATTTCAGCGGTCGAGGCTGCGTTCCATTGTGGCTACCCGACCGACGCGGCGGCAGTTCTGCTGGTTGAACTCGATGGCATGCGCGAAACGGTTGCGGAGCATTCCGAGTTAGTTGCCAGTCTTTGTCGCCAGAGCGATGCTCAGATGGTCCGCGTCGCCACGACGAAGGCCGAGCAGGATCTGCTGTGGCTGGGTAGGAAATCAGCGTTCGGCACGCTTGGTCGCCTAGCCCCGAACTATTATTTGCAGGATACGGTGGTACCGCGGACGAAGTTGCCGGCAGCCCTTGAGTTCGTCGACCTGTTGAGCCGAGATTTCCGCCTTCAGATTGCTAATGTCTTCCATGCTGGCGACGGAAATCTTCACCCGCTGATGCTTTTCGATCGCTATGAACGAGGCGCGATCGAGCGCGTTCTTGAGGCCGGGGACGCGCTGCTGGAGCACTGCATTTCTGCGGGTGGCGCTATCAGCGGTGAGCATGGCATCGGCATGGAAAAGAAGGAAACGCTGTCGCTCGTCTTTTCTGCCGATGATCTGGCGGCAATGGCCGGACTGAAGCGCTCTTTCGATCCTCGCGATCTCTTTAATCCTGACAAGATTTTTCCGACTGCGTTCTCGTGCGGAGAACTGTCGAAGATCAAGCAGCAGTCGCTGATGCAGGATGGTATGTATGTCGTCTGATGTCCATGCGAACGCTCCATCGTTCGGCAACCTGGCACCTGAACAGATCAAGTCTCCGCAATCGGTTGCCGAGTTATCTGAGTTTCTACGGGCAGCCCAACGAGACCAAACCCGGCTGCTCATAGTCGGTGGTGGTTCACGGCTCGCTTTCGGAAACAGCGGTGGATCGTTCGACCAGGTGATCCTGACGCGACAATTAAATCGCATCATCCATTACGAACCGGACGACATGACACTCGCCGTCGAACCAGGATGCACGATTGGCGAAATCGCCTCGATGCTTCATGCGCGGGGGCAGTTTATTGCCCTGGATGTCGCGCATCCGGAACGCGCGACCATCGGTGGATCATATGCAACTGGATTAAGCGGACCGCGCAGACTGGCGGGCGGTTCACTCAAGGACTGGGTGATCGGTGTTGAGATCGCAGGTCTCGATGGCGCCATTGCGCGAGCTGGCGGAATGGTCGTCAAGAATGTCACTGGCTTCGACATGATGCACCTGCACTACGGCGCACTTGGAGCCTTCGGTGTCGTGACTCGGTTGAATCTGAAGGTCTTTCCGGCACCGGGAGCCAGCAGAAGCATTTCGCTGGAGTACGGCAACGCGGCCTCCGCACACGCGTCGGCTATTGCGCTGCTCCGTTCTCAGTTGCAGCCGAGTTCAATCCTGATGACCAACGACGACGGCTGGAGTGTCCACGTTCGCATCGACGCACCCGAAACGGCGATCGATCGACTCGTCGAGCGTGTCATTGACACTGCGGCAGACGCCGCCGCGCCAGCAACCACTGATGTCGACGCTAGCGGTGACGTCGCCTTGCGGCCATTTTTGCGCGCAGTCGACTTGACGACGGGTCGAACTGTCGCTCGACTGCCAATTGTCGCGACTCACCAGATTGGCTTACTGTCGACCATCGATCCATCTGGCGACATTGACGTTTGCGCTGATGTCGGGTCGGGTCTGATCTATCTCAATGCGCCGTCGAAACAATTAATCGATGACGCGAGGGTCGGAGAATTGGCCCAACCAACGTGGTTGTCACTCCCTGCTGCCGATCGTCGCGACGTAGACGTCTTTGGTCCATTTGCAGCGCCCGCCGGAGATGTCGTTCGACGGCTGAAAGACGCCTTTGATCCAGATCGATTGCTGAATCCCGGACGGTTCGTGCTTGGCCTTTAAAACGAGTTGGAGATACGTCATGCAGGTATCCGCCGTTCCGCAGCACGCTCGAGCGGCTGTCGAGCCGGAATCTTTCCGTGGATTTTCCGGCCCCGATGCGCCGCCGATCGATGTCATCCGATCCTGTGTTCACTGCGGATTTTGTCTGCCTGCCTGCCCCACTTACCGTCTCACGATGCGCGAGCGATCATCGCCTCGTGGGCGGATCTCACTCATCAAATCGGTGTCCGAGGGCAAACTTGACATCATGGACGCTACGTTTCAGGAAGAAATGTATCTATGCTTGAACTGCCGCGCGTGTGAATCTGCATGTCCGTCCGGAGTGAAGTACGGTGAGCTTGTTGAGACCGCACGTGCTCAGATCGAAATGGCAATGAAGCGTCCACCGCAGGTTCGAGCTGCACGAGCGGCAGCGTTCAATGGCGCGTTTGCCGACATGCGGCGTTTTCGAATGCTTTCCCGTGGACTCAAGCTGTATCAGCGAAGCGGCGTCCAGTCAGCGGTGCGAAAATCGGGTGTGCTGAAGCTCATGAAAATGGAGTCGCAGGAGGCGATGCTACCGTCGCTGTCCGACGAATTCCTTATCCCTGGGCAGGAACACTGGCTCGCTGAAGGTGAGCGGCGCGGGACCGTGGCATTACTCGCTGGCTGCGTGATGAGCACGGCATACGCTGAGGTACATCGCGCAACGGCGCGAGTCCTTGCGCGGAATGGATTCGATGTCATCGTGCCGCCTGGCCAGGGTTGCTGTGGCGCACTGGCAGTTCACTCCGGAGACCTCGAAGCGGGACGCGCGACCGCCCGAGTCAATATCGAGGCGTTCAGCCACGTCGAGATCGACGCGGTGCTTGTCAATTCAGCCGGATGCGGCGCAGCAATGAAGGAGTACGACTTCCTGCTTCGCAACGATCCGGCATATGCCGAATCCGCTCGCCGGTTTTCTGGCAACGTTCAAGATGTGACCGAGTTTCTTGTGGCTCAGGGACTGACGGCTGAGCCTGGTCGGCTCGAAATGACAGTGACCTACCAGGAACCATGTCATCTGGTTCACGCTCAGCGAGTTTCGGCGCAACCCCGGGCGTTGTTGGCAGCAATTCCTGGGTTGACTCTGGTGGAAATGCCTGAATCCTCACTCTGTTGTGGCAGCGCAGGTATCTACAATTTGCTCCAGCCGGACATGTCGTCGCAACTACTCCAGCGTAAACTCGATAATGCCGGACGCACGGGCGCTCCAACGATCGTGTCGGCGAACCCAGGCTGTATGCTGCAACTTCAATCCGGGTTACGCCAGAGGGGAACTGACACGGACGTTGTCCACATCATGACATTGCTGGACCAAGCGTATTCACAGGCAAGCGCCTAACTTAAAGCGTCGGAGGAAACGCCGAGCCGCCGATGGTTGCAATGGACGGTGGCGCTAACCCGACCAGGCCGGGAACCGGATCAGCGATCGTGCCCCACCTTCTGGCCGGGGATCGAGCGAGTATGAGCCGCTGAGGTCGGACGACGCCAGCGTTTGCGCGATTCGCAGACCTAGTCGACTGTCCTGCTCAACGCTGAAACCATCCGGGAGGCCGTGTCCGTCGTCTTCGATAGCGACGTCGATGATGCCGTCGTGCTGGCTGATCCGCACCTCGATCGATCCTTTAGATCGTCCAACCATGCCGTGCTCGATCGCGTTCGTAACGCACTCGTTTGTCAGCAGCGCCAGAATCGTTGCCTGGCGTGACGACGCGACTACGTCACTCGGTTCGATCTTGAACGAAACGCTGAGATCCGGCGGGACGACGTTGATACTCGCTTCATCAACGACGTGCTTCACGATCGAGGAGATCGTCGCAGACGTCACGTTGTCGCTGGACAACAAACTGTGAACGGCGGCGATGGATTGCACCCGGGCGACTGCTTCCTGAAGAGGTGCAGTCCATTCGGCGTATCGTGCGTGGCGCGCCTGCATCGACAGGAGTGCCGCGACCGTTTGCAGATTGTTTCGAACCCGGTGGTGCATTTCCTGGAGGAGCGTTGAGGCTGTTGCGTATCCTCGTCGCGCTTCCTCGAACAGTTCAGCGTTTTCAAGCGCCAGCGCAGCGGAGTCAGCATACGATTGAAACATGCTCAATTTCTCCTCGGTATGGTTCTGGGTAGCGTCAAGGCGAACACAGACCGCTCCGAGGACTCCATGACCAGTCATCAGCGGCGCACCGAGAATTACGACTCCGTCGTCGGACGCCTCTGCCGTTGGCATGATTGTCGCCGTTCCTGATTCGTAAACCGAACGGACGAACGAATCCGGGAAACAGTCACACGATTCAGGTGAATCAGGGTACGAGGCCAGATGAACGATCTTGCTGGTTCCTCCCGCGTCTACAGATCGCGCAATCGTTGCAGCGTTGCCCGAGGTTACCGTTGCCGCTTGCGAAGCAATCAACGGCAATAATTCGTCTGTCTGAAGCTTGCTCATCAGCGATCGCACGACCGAGCGCAACAGGTGCAATTCGGAGATACGGTGATGGAGTGCCGCGTCCGTCTGACTGTAAAGACGAGCGTTCTCTATTGCTATTGAGAGCTCACCGGCTGCCGTTTCGAGAAACGTGATTTCATCCTGATCGAAGAGACGTTCGTCAATCGACTGTATGTTGAGAACGCCGACCAGTCGTTCCGGCTCGCGGAGTAATAGCGGAATCGATACCTGCGACGTGTAGCGGTCTTCTCCCACGATCGGATACGTGAAGTAGGCGGGGTGATCGCGAGCGTTCACGGCGATCTGTGTTTGCCGGCTGGAGGCGGCCAACCCGGTAATACCAGCGTCACTTCGAATCGCCAGCCGACCGATAACATCCTGATTGAGTCCAACCGTTGCGCGGAGCATGAGTGTTTGCGTTGCGAGGTCAGCCAGAAACACGGAGCAGGCATCGCCATCGATCGTTTCGGCAATCACGTCAACGACGGTAGAGAGCATTTCTTCCAGTCGGAGACTCGCCGTCGCCGCGCGGTTGATCCGGTGGAGCGCAGCCAATCTCGACACGTGACTCGACAGGCGACCAGTGCCACGACGACGGGTAAGACCACGGGCTCGCACTACCTGATCAACATATCCTCGGACAATTGACCCAAGTACTTCGGCATTGAAATCCGATAGGGACTCGCCCGCTTCGCGTTCCAGCAACTCGAACGTTTCTTCGATCGTTAAGTCGGATTCCGCACACGATTCACCCATTCGGTGGGCGCTTCGACGAGCCGTTCCGCTGTCAACGGTCGACGATTGCGACACTGCCGCCATCAGTGAATCAAGCGCCTGCAGCGGATCTGACAAATTGTCGTTCATGGTGTGTTATCCGGTACTTCCTGCTGACCGCCATACCCCCGGACTCGAATATGCCAGATTGTGTCGAGTGCCTGCCATCGGCTGCGTCGGATTGGCAGGTCGCCCGCCGGAAAGAAGTGCGCTCACGCTTATCCCAGCCGGAGATTCGGAGAGCAGATGGGATGCAGAAATTGTGTCTCGACGAGTCGGTTGCTGCCCGGTGGATCACCAGCCGGATGATACAATCCGGCTGCGTACGGACACTCTGAAGAGATGAGGCACAGGTGGACGGATACGATGATCATCCACTCGGCGTGGTCACCGATGGTAGTTTCAGCGCCGGGCTCACAGTCCGCCTGGACGGTGATGGTGGAGATGACGTGCAGGTCGGGAGTTTCGTTGTCCTCGAAGGCAACAGTCGGAGGTATTTCAGCCTCATCAACGATTTGCAGCTACGCGCCACCGATCCTGGCATCATCTCCGATCCGCCAATCGACTCCGCATTCGTTCGTGAAGCGTTGCGTGGCATCCATACGTTTACAGCCGCAATGGTCCGTCCCAGCCTGGTGATCGACAACGCCGACAGCATCATCGGAGACGCAAAGCCTCGGGCGGTGAGAACCATCCCAACTCATTTCGCACGGATGAGACGGGCGCGGGAAGAAGATTTCGACCTCGTTTTCGGTGCTGAAGGTAAAGATCTATTCGCCATTGGATCACCGATCGCCATGGAGGGCGTCAACGTCACGATCGACCTGAAGAAACTCGTCGAGCGACCGAGTGGAATCTTCGGGCAGACGGGAACTGGCAAAAGCGTGTTGACCCGGCTGATACTGTTCGGGATCATCCGCAGCGACATCGCGTCAGCGCTTGTCTTCGACATGCACGACGAGTA
>JBGSWU010000076.1:0-4342 GCA_041751795.1 Thermomicrobiales bacterium | reverse complement strand
CTGTCATCGCGAGGATCGAATACGTCAGTTACTCAACGACGCCGATCGTCCACTCAGTGTCGATCAACTGCAAGGGATGTATCTCGACCACGATGGCCATCCGGGATCGATCTGCGCCCATCCAACCGGCGACAGCTCAAGTAAAACGGTCGCTTCGCTCATCAGCGAGCCTGCTGCAGGCCGACTTCACGCGACATTTGGGAGTCCGTGCGAGAACGAATACACCGTCTACACGTTTTAAGTCCGAAGGAGTGAGAACAGCGGTTCGTGCGCAACGAGGTCTGAATGAGGGAAGGTGAGCAATGGCGAACAAGTGGCCGAACGGTGCGCGTTGCGCCGTCGCGTTCACCGTCGATTTTGACGGTACTGGTAATGAGATGGGGCAGAAGGTCGCAGCGACCGGGTTCCGATCGGCTGGCGGCTACTCAGCTCGGCGCGGCATTCCACGGATGCTGGATATCTTCGAGCGGCACCAAATCCCGGCGACGTTCTTTGTCCCGGGCTTCGACGCCGAAACCAATCCGGATACGGTCAAAGCAATCATCGCCGCCGGACACGAGGTTGCCGCGCACGGCTACGTTCATGAGAGCTTCGATGTTCCTGAGGACGAAGAGGAAGCGCTGCTGCGCAAGTCCCATCATATCCTGATCGAGACGGCCGGGACAGCGCCCGTTGGCTGGCGCAGCCCAGGTGGTAAGAAGAGCAGTATCACCCTCAAGATTTTGCGTGAGCTAGGTTACATCTATGACAGTTCCGACAAAGACTTTGACCGGCCATATCCGGCCATTGCCGAGGGCAAGCAGTCAAGCGAGATGATCGAGTTGCCCAACAACACATCGTCGCTGGACGACGCGCCGTTCTACATTACCGGCGCGGCAACGCCGATGGAGATGCTCGCTCTCTGGAAGGCTGAATTCGACTCGATCTTCAACGACAACGGCTATTACATTCTGACCTATCATCCACGCTCGGGATTTGGCTCTGGCATTCCCTCTCGCGCGCGAGTCATCGATCGCCTGATCGCCTACATCAAGTCGTTCCCGGATGTCCATTTCACACGGATGGACGCGATGGCGACATGGTGCCTCGACCCGGCGAATGGCTTCATGGACCATGAGACGTGGATTGGAGGACGACGATGAGCTTCTGGCCAGAGGGATATCATGCCGCTGCGACGGTGACGATCAACTTCGACGGTGAGAGCGTCGAGCAACGCACACTGCCGGACCAGCCGCTCTGGGGTCGGTTCTCGTATGGTCGCTACGGCGCGCAGATTGGTGTCTACCGAATCCTCGACGTGCTGGCCCGCTACGATGTCAAGGCGACCTTCTTCATTCCCGCCTTTGACGCGGACCGCTACCCGGAAGCAATGGACGCAATTGCCAGCGCCGGTCATGAGGTAGCGGGGCGAGGACACGTCTACGAAGACTTCAGTTCCCTCGCGCCTGCCGATCAGGAAGCCGTCCTTCAAGGGAGCGAAGAGACATTTCAGCGGGTCTTTGGATCGAAGCCAGCGGGTTTCCGCGCGCCGGATGGGCAGATGTCAATCGAGACCCGTGGCATTCTTGCCAAGCGTGGTTATCGTTACGACAGCACATATTGCGACGACGACCTGCCGTACGTCGTGGCAGACAGCAGTGGCAACCGATTAGCCGAATTACCACTTCTGCACACATCGGCGATGGATCGTCATTACTATCAGGTCTACCGCCAACCGGAGATCGTCCGGGCTGCCTTCCGCGAAGAATTGAGTGCGATGCACGAGGTCGGTGGGCTGTTCAACCTGGCGATTCACCCGCGTGGCGACTACGGTTCTGGCCGAGGCGTGCGCATTCGGGTTATTGAAGATACGCTGCAGGCCATCCGTGAAACACCACAACTCTGGGTTGCAACCTGCAACGAGGTGGCAAGCTATACCCTCGAATCAGCTACGGAGAAGGCTCGCGCTGCCTGATCGACAAGACGACATTCTTCCCGTCCAGCCAGGTCTTCATCGTTTGAGGAGGTTTCAGATTGGCGGTACCGAGGATCGGACTGATCACGATTGGGCAATCGCCGCGGGACGATATCGTCCCGGAAATGATGGCGCAGGTTGGCCGGGAGGTTGATGTCATTCAGGCCGGCGCAATCGATGGCTTGACGCTGGACGAGGTATTGACACTTGCTCCAGATGGCGACGAAGCCTGGGCCGTCAGCCGCATGCAGAATGGCTACGAGGTGCGACTTGCCAAGCGTGAGTTGGTGCCACGGATGCAGCAGCGCATCGATGAGTTACAGGAACAGGGAGTCGAACTGATCGTTCCGCTCTGCGCCTCCGACTGGTCATTGCTGCGTTGCGAGGTGCCGTTCATCAATCCCGGTAAGGCGTTGATGCCGATCGTCCACGCGATGCTCCGGCCGGGTGGCACACTGGGGATGATCTCACCAACCGAGGCACAGGCCAGGCTCACCCAGGCACGCACTGGAGACGGCGCTTCTCCAGTCGTTTCAACGTTCGCCCAACCGTATGCAGACGACGAGGACGAGCGCATCCGGCAATCCCAAGTGGCGGGGCAACTGCTGCGAGATGCCGGTGTCGATCTGATTTATATGGGTTGTATGGGCCATACGCGAGCCATGCGGGCCGTTGTCCGCGAGGTTAGTGGGAAACCGACATTGACGGCTAACGGAGTGATCGCTGGGTTGATTTCACAGGCCGTCGCATGAGTCTAACCCGTTAGGCGTTGCGAGTCCGGCGGGAACGACGGATCGAGGTGCACTGCAGGGTCAGAGCGAAGAAAGGTAATTAGAACGATATGCCAGGAGTTACTACCGATGTCATCGTCGTCGGTGCTGGGAACGCTGCGCTGTGCGCCGCGCTATCGGCGCGCGAGCAGGGTGCACGAGTCGTCGTCCTTGAGTGGGCGCCAAAGGAATTGCGCGGCGGCAACAGCCGCTTCACCGGCGGGATGGTCCGCTTCGTCTACGAGAACCTCGACGATCTCGTCCGCGTCGTACCCGACCTCGATGAGGATGAGAAGGTCAACACTGATTTCGGCACATATACTCGCGACCAGTTCTTCGAGGATATGGAACGGCTGACCCAGTACCGCTCCGACCCCGACCTCACCACGATCATGATCGATCACAGCCTCGATACGATGGTCTGGATGCAGGAGAAGGGTGTCCGGTTTTACCCGGCCTACGGTCATCAGGCGTTCAAGGTGGACGGACGCTTCAAGTTCTGGGGTGGACTAACCGTCCAGGTCTCTGGTGGTGGACCGGGACTTGTCGATCAACTCACCAGCGCCGCCGAACGCGACGGGATCGAGATCATCTACGGTGCACGCGGAACGCAGTTGATCGAGGAGGACGGTGTCGTCAAGGGCGTCGTCGTTCGGCAGGACGGGACAACCTGGGAAGCCCGAGCCGAGTCGGTCATTCTGGCCTGTGGTGGCTTCGAGTCGAACTCTGAGTGGCGCACCCGCTATCTCGGTCCCGGCTGGGACGTCGCAAAGGTCCGCGGCACCCGCTACAACATGGGTGATGGCATTAAGATGGCACTCGACATCGGCGCGATGCCGTGGGGCAACTGGTCCGGCGCCCATGCCGTCGGCTGGGATCGTAACGCGCCCGACTTCGGAGACCTGAAGGTCGGCGATGGGTTCCAGAAGCACTCTTACCCGTTTGGGATCATGATCAACGCCAATGGTGAGCGCTTCGTCGATGAGGGAGCCGACTTCCGCAACTACACGTATGCGAAATACGGTCATGCCGTCCTCCACCAGCCCGAGCAGTTCGCCTGGCAGGTGTTCGATAGCAAGGTACTGAACCTGCTGCGCGACGAATACCGGATCCGAGAAGTGACGAAGGTGCGGGCGGACTCGCTCGAAGAACTGGCCGATCGGCTGGATGGGGTCGATGCCGCGAAGTTCCTGGAAACGATCCACGAGTACAATGCAGCGGTCCAGACCGATGTGCTGTTCAACCCAACCGTGAAGGATGGTCGAGGAACGACTGGACTCGCCCTGCCGAAGTCGAACTGGGCCAACACGCTCGACACACCACCGTTCGAGGCATACCAGACAACCTGCGGCATCACCTTCACCTTTGGTGGGCTAAACATCAACACCAGCACCCAGGTGCTGGATGCCGGTGGCGCACCGATTTCCGGCCTGTATGCCGCTGGGGAACTGGTTGGCGGCTTGTTCTACTTCAACTATCCCGGTGGGACTGGACTGACGTCCGGTGCTGTCTTTGGCCGGCTGGCTGGAGAACAGGCCGCGAAGCGTGCATCAGTTGCAGTCGCAGCAGACTGATTCCCTGAACTCAAAATCATGATGGTTGACGGCCCCCTGCCAGT
>JBGSWU010000075.1:0-2665 GCA_041751795.1 Thermomicrobiales bacterium | reverse complement strand
CCTCGCGGCTGGTGCCTGGAGCGACGATCTTGCTTCCAGCGTTGGTGTGCGATTGCCAATCCGCACAGCAGCACTTCAAATGCTCCTCTCAACTCCTGCCGCTGCGGGGCTGTTACGACCAGTCATTGGAGCCGTGCATCTGCAGCTATCGCTAAAGCAGTTGCCGAGCGGCGAGTTTCTGCTCGGTGGTGGATGGCCCGGCGATATCGCAACAGATCGTCGATCGTTCAGCGTTCGGAGCAACAGCATTGCAGGAAACTGGGCTGCGGCGAGCGAACTCCTGCCGGTCGTTGGGAATCAGGAGATCGCACGGTCCTGGTGTGGACTCGAAGCGATCAGTATCGACCATGTTCCGTTTATCGGCTCGATCTCCGGTTTACCTGGATTAACGATTGCCGCTGGTTTTTCCGGCCACGGTTTCGCGATCTCTCCAGCCGTTGGACGCGCCGTGGCCGACCACATGGTTGGAAAGTCAACGCCGGAACTCGACGGTCTTCGGCCAGATCGGATTAGAAGGATCGATGTGGCATCGTTAAACGAGTTCTTTACCGAACCGGTCGAGCGTCTTGTCGCTGGATAACTATGGTCCGAGGCTGTATGGAGTAGAGTTCTTCGACGACGCAAAAGGGGAACCGAGAACAATCTCGGTTCCCCTTTGCATTGCCTGACGTTTTGACTGCGGTATGTCTGGCAAACTACTCTGGCGGTGTCGCGCGAATGAGTCCGCCTGTCGGTTCACCAGTGTCGGGGAAGATACTCCGGTTCGTCACGTAGAGCGAACCGTCCTGCCCGACGGCTACGCCGCCAGGAAGGACGAGCCCTTCAGTCAGAATCTCGTGGTGAGTGCCATCGGTGGAGATCGCGACGACAGCGCCAGGAGCCGATTCGAGGTCTTCTTCGGCTGCTAACAGGCCGTCCCGAGTGAATTCGACTGCGTAAAGTGTTCCGTTGTCACCGAAGTCAATTCCAACGACGCTCGTGAGTCCGTCGGCGTAGACAGTCACCTCTCCTTCATCGAGCGCGTCTCCGTCGTCATTGAGATCCTCAATTCGCCAGATCGACGCACCGCCGACTGGAAACGGGAATCCGGTCAGTTGGCTGACGTAGTATGCACCGTCCGGTCCGATCGCAATCGACGTCGGTACGGCCTGCATTGGAATCAGTTCCCCTTCTGGAAGTTCGAGGAAATCGGGTGCTTCGACCATCACTTCCGGGAAGATTGCATGTGCCGCGATTGTCCCATCCGAGGATATAGCGAGAAGGGAGTTTCCGCTGGCATCGACAACAAGAATGGTGTCATCGTCGACCGTGAGTCCAAACGGATTGCTGTCGCCACCGTCCTCTGCGTCGCTGTCGTCAGGATTATTTTCGGATTCCCATGCGGCGATGTCAGCGACTTCCTCCCAGTTGCCGTCGTCTCCGAGCGTGAACAACTTCCCAAAATCGGCAACATATTCGAGTTCGGTTGCGACTTCGTCTCGAGCCGCCGCAGGTGCGAACAACCCGGTGATGACGTAGAGGTTTCCGGCGGCGTCTGTCGCAACGTCATGCGGGCCGGTAGCGAACATACCGTTTTCTTCAGCGTAGGATGGGAGATTGTTGCCAATCTGCTCTGCGATGCCGTCGACGATCTTGTGGACGGCACCCGTTAGCCCGAAGCATTGGATGAACGGCTCCTCAGGGCTTCCGACATCGATGCAGTCTTCGCCTCCGCTACCTGCTTCAGCGATGTAGACCGCGCCATCGTCTGCAATGTGAACGCCCTTAGGGTTTGCCAGGCCTTCGACAATGGTCGTGCTTTCCCATTCAGCTGGCGGGGGAGGAGGAGGCTGCTGGCGTCCCTGCGCTTCGAGTTGACCGCGCAAGGCTCCCGCTGGATAGTCACCATTGTGGACATTGACATAGTAGTTCCACGGGTTGGTGACGATATCAACAAGCAGTGCTGCATCGGCCGTGACACAGCCATTGGCGAATCCTTCGGCACTCGGTGCCTCAAGCGGAATCACGACCGGCCCGGTTGATCCTCCAACTCCCGAATGAATGTGTGCGGCGGAAGCTGGCTCTATCCGGGCAACGCTGATCTGAAAGCAAATCTCGCTCGAATCGAGGATAACGGTAATTCGGGCATATCCAAAGCCATCTGAATCTCCAGGCGGGATCTCCGTGTCTCCACGCAGTTGAGCGGACAGGGAGTAGAAATTGCCAAATGTGCTGCTGACCTGCGCTAACGCCGTGACTGGCATCAACGTCGTGAGTACGACGATGAGGACGCCGAAAACCGACCGACGACGCATCCCGGGACCTCCTTCGATGAATCAGTTGGCGGCTAGCACAAGCTGCCGGCACGATGATATTTTCTCCACTTTACGGCACAAACGATATTCGTCAATACCTGCGCAAATCATGATTGCGATGTCTGCCATCTTCGAAGGTAGGAAAGGGGCGTAGTACAGTTGTGGATCGCGTCAAATGCGGAGACAAAGCATGGATCTGCGTCTCAGGCGTTGTTTCCGTCACTAGAGCGCGGGCTGACGCATTGACCTGCGGGCTGCAAACAGGGTTGAGATCGGTTTCTAGGAGCTGAGAACATTCCTGCAACTCGCTGCTCTGACTAGGGGAGCGTGATTGTCGAAGGCGGGTCAATTCGACGATCGTGCAATTACAC
>JBGSWU010000074.1:0-10754 GCA_041751795.1 Thermomicrobiales bacterium | reverse complement strand
GCTATCCCGGAACTTCGACCATCGACAGTCATCAGCCGACGTGACCCAATTGCGCCACCTGCCTTCATCCAGGGAGGAAAGATGCGCTCAACGAGTGGCGTCTTTGGAGACCCAACGAAAGCGACGGCTGAATCAGGCGCCGTCTACCTCCAGGCGAAGATCGCCGACCTCATTGCATTTCTGGAATCATTTGTCGCACTCGAAATCTAGCCGCCATTCGTAATCGACACTTCAACATTGTTGCCATTCCCGCGACCTGAAGGTTGACAGTAACGCAATTCCGGTTTACTGTACTCGCATCGGCAATTGGTCTGACCATCTGACAAATCATTGTGCGGTGACCAATGCATACACCTCTCAACGTCGTCCCGGTACGGCGTTCGCGAATATCACAACAGATCGTTGTCCAACTCTGTCAAATGATCCGGCAGGGGCAACTTCGACCGGGCGACCGGCTTCCGTCCGAGCGTGACCTCTCAGAGCGCCTCCAGGTCAGTCGCGCTTCACTGCGGGAAGCACTACGGGCGTTAGAAATCGCAGGCATCGTCGCCTCAAAACAAGGCGGTGGCACCTACATTCGCGAGGTTTTTGACGACGGCATGCTGTCTCCGCTTGCACTCGTCCTCGACGCGAGCACTGACCTCGTTGGTGATCTCTGGGAAGTGCGCTCGATCTTCGAACCGGCAATCGCGTGTCGGGCAGCGCTACGAGCACATGCAGACGACATCGCGGCAATGGAGGAGATCGTCGCTCAGCAGGAGTCGTTTCTACAGCAGGACATGCCGAATGAGGAGTGGCTCGAGAGCGATCGAGCGTTCCACATTGCGGTTGCCCGAGCATCACGCAACGAGGTATCGATTCGCGTCATCGGACTTATCAATGAACTACTCCACGAGAGCCGTCGACACTTCGGGACGCACGCAGAACGGCGAGAGCATGCGTATATTTGGCACAGGGATATTCTCGGGCACATCCGAGCGAACCAGCCGCAACAGGCCCGCGCCGCGATGATGCAACACCTGCAAGAAGTTGAAGAAGTGATCGTCGGCGAACTGATTGCACCCGTCAGCAACGACGCAACGGGTCACCAACATTCACCAGGATTCGCAGATGAATCCGCCACCATGACATCCTGACTGATCCAATCGAAGGGAGGAACGAGAAACGCCATCGCTGCAGGGGAGGAGTGAGTCGGGTAGCCCGTTGTCAACCGACTATGACGGCAATAGGCCGACACGAGCGAAGGAGAAGCAGCGTGACGCAGATTGACTGGAGTGTCCTAAGCGGACCAAAAGTGACCAGACGAACGATGATGAAAGTGGCTGCCGCCAGTGGTGCCATCGCCTACGCGAATTGGCTTGCCGCGTGTGGCAGTGACGACGATGACGATGGCGACGCCGATCCAACGAACACGACCGGTGCGGCACCCAGCGGCGCGACGACCACTGGTGATGCGACACCCACCGAAGGGGGAAGTGAAGCGACCACGCCAAGTGGTGCCGACAGTGACGCAAAGATCGGCGGCACTCTGACGATGGGATTCCACATTCAGCAGGTGCTGACCCTCGATCCGCCACAAGTCAACCTCGGCGCGGTCGCCGGAGAGTTGCTCGCCAACCTGTTCTCAAGCCTTGTCATGTTCGATGAAGAACTCAACATCATCCCGGACCTTGCCGAAGACTGGGAGGTCACGGAAGACGGCCTGAACTACACGTTCCATTTACGCGAAGGCTTGACCTTCCACAACGGCGACCCGCTCGTCGCGGAGGACGTCGTCTACACCTACGAGCGTACGCTCGACGAGGCATTCGCGTCGCCACATCGCAACAAACTTCTGTTGATCACTGATTTCGTCGCGACCGACGACGTCACCGTAGATATCACGCTGAGTGAACCGTTTACTCCGTTCCTCGGAGCAGTCTGTAGTCGCGGACCTGGCCGCGCCTTGACACCGGTTTCGAAGCGGGCCGTCGAAGAGATGGGCGACGAGCAATTCGGCCTGACACCGGTCGGCGCCGGTCCGTTCATGATCGTGCCGGAAACGGTTGAAGTCGGTTCTGGCTTTGAGATGGTTGCATTCGAAGGCTGGTATGGCGGTCGGCCATTCCTCGACAAGATCATCGTCCGAAACATTCCCGAACCGTCGAGCCGCATCAGCGCACTGGAGGCTGGCGATATCGACCTGATCCTCGAAGTGCCGTCAACGGGCTACGACCAGATCAACGACAACGACGACTTCACGGTGGTCGAATCGCCCGGTACCAACTGGATCGGGCTGACGATGAACTACACCAGGCCACCATGGGACAACATCGACGCCCGTATGGCGGTCGCGAAGGCAATCGACCGGCAGGAACTGATCGACACTGCCCTCTTTGGGAACGCGAGTGCTGCCGTCAGTGCCATCGCGCCGGCCTTCGGCGCGTACTACCGAGATCCAAATGAAGTCGAGGATGCGCAGGCATTTGACCTCGACGAGGCCAAGAAACTCGCTGAATCTGCCGGACTGGACGGACTGAAACCGGTCATTTTGACGGCATCAGACGATCCGCGAGTCGAGGAAGTGCTGCGCAACATCGTCTCAGAGATCGGTCTCGACCTCCAACTGGATCTGCTCCAAACGGCTGCGTCAAATGAACGCTGGTTGGCCGGCGACTACGACTGGAACATCAACGGCAGCGTTGTCGATGTCGATCCGGACGATGGACACTGGAACTTCTTTCACAACGACGGACCGTGGAACACCTACGGCTATGTCAGTGACGAAGTCACCGATCTTCTTGAACAAACGCGGACCGAAACCGATCTGGAGGCCCGTAAAGAACTCTGGTGGCAAATCGCCGACAAGACGAATGCAGATGTCGCTTATGTTTTCCTGTACCACACCCCTGATCGCACCGCTTTCTACACTTATGTAAAGGGTTACGTTGCGATTCCGGAACAGCGATACATGGAGACCGTCTGGCTAGATAAGTAGGGACTACTCTGCGTTACGGCGGGGGCGCGAGCAAGGATCCGCCTCCGCCGCGACGAAACGATCCCGTGTTCGGAGGGGCGCCGTGACCCGCTATATCATTCGCCGTTTGATTCACGCGGTCTTCATTATCTGGGGATGCGCGACAATCGTTTTCTTCCTGATCCGGGCGATACCGGGAGACCCGGTCATCCAGATGCTTGGACAGGAATACACGCCAGAGGCAGCTGAGTTGACCCGCAAGAAACTCGGCTTGGACGAGCCTGTCTACATCCAGTACTTCAAGTGGATGGGGAACATGATCCGCGGTGACCTGGGCGGCTCAATCGCCACTGGCGAAACTGTCGTCGGAGCGATCAAGACCGGGCTGCCAAAGACACTCAGTATCACCCTCGTTTCCTTCGTTATCGCGCTGCTCATTGCATTCCCTGCTGGAATCATCTCAGCCCTCAACCGCAACACCGTGATCGACTACGGAGTCAGCATCATCGCGTTCTTTGGCGTCGCAATGCCGAGTTTCTGGTTCGGGATCATCCTGATCATTGTTTTCGCCGTCGAATTGCATTGGCTTCCCGCCATCGGCTATACGGCGTTTTCTGACAGCCCATGGCAATGGTTGAAACACCTGATTCTGCCGAGTCTGGCTGTCGGGATGGGCTACGCTGCAATCCTGACCCGCTTCATCCGAGCGGGCCTACTGGAAGTCCTCTCCAGCGACTACATCCGAACTGCGCGAGCCAAGGGATTGCACGAACGCGTCGTTCTTACACGGCATGCACTCCGTAATGCGATGGTTCCCGTCGTCACAATCGCAGGTATTCAACTCGCGCTTCTGCTAAGCGGAACCGTCATCATCGAGATCGTCTTCTCGATCCGTGGGATGGGCCGAATCCTGATCGGCGCGATCTTCGACAAGGACTACCCAGTCGTTCAAGGGGTCATCCTGCTCGTTGCCGTCATCTTCGTACTTGCCAACCTGATCGGTGATATTCTCTACACCTTCCTGGATCCGAGGATTCGATATGGCTAGAGATCGCATCAGCGGAATGTCATCCCTCGACACCGTCGCCGCCGACCGGCTCGATCAACTCTCCGAGCAACGGCGCGAGCAGCAGGGAAACCGCTTCTGGCGTCGGTTGCGCACCGAACGCAAGGCACTTGTTGGCCTGATTTTCATTGGCTTTCTCGCGCTGATTGCAGCGATTGGCCCGTGGATCGCTCCATACGACCCTGATACCGACGGCCTCGGATTGTTCGTCTCACCGAGTCTGGAGCATCCGTTTGGCACCGATTCATTCGGTCGGGACCTCTTCTCCCGCATCATCATTGGGACGAGGGTCTCGTTCACGATTGGCATTACCGCAGCAGTTATCTCAATGGTCATCGGCGTGCTGATCGGACTGACCGCTGGCTACTTTGGTGGCTGGATCGATAGCATTCTGATGCGCTTCATTGACCTGCTCTGGGCATTCCCTGTCATAATCATCACGATCGGCATGGTTGCCGTCTTCGGAGCGGGAGCGCGAAACGTTGTCATCGCGATCGCGATCGCCTACCTCGACGACTTCGCCCGCGTTGTTCGAGCGGAAGTACTTTCAATCCGAGAAGAGGAGTACTCGATCGCCGCCCGCGCCATCGGCTCCTCCAACGGTCGGATTATGTTCCGCCATATCCTGCCGAATACCGCCGCACCGATCATCGTCCAGGCCACGTTCGCCGTCGGCCTCGGTATCCTGGCCGAATCCGGCCTCACCTATCTCGGCCTGGGGGTCAACCCATCCACACCGACCTGGGGGCTCGCGCTCAATGAGGGACGCGACTTCATTCGTCAAGCGTGGTGGATCAGCGTCTTCCCAGGTCTGGCAATCGTCTTCACCGTCCTCGGTCTAAACCTGTTCGGTGACGGCCTACGCGACACGCTCGATGTACGCAGTGTGAACCAGGGTTAGTTCGTGATCTGACGAGGTTCAACGAGTAGACGTTGGAATCGTTTCTGCAGATACACACAGCAAGAGGGTGAAGCGATCGCTTCACCCTCTGCGTTTCGACTCAAGGATCTGAATTACGCTTCGTTGCTGAGCGCTTTACTCACCCGCTCAGGCGTAAATGGTGTTTCAAAAACGCGCTTTCCTGTCGCTGAGGCGACTGCGTTTGCGATCGCCGCTGGACCTGGGATGATCGGCGGTTCGCCGATGCCCTTGGCTCCGTGAGGGCCAGATCGTGCTGGCACCTCGACGAGGACAACTTCGATCGGTGGTACCTGAACTGACGATGGGATCGTGTAGTCCATCAGCGTTGAAGACAACAACTGTCCGTCATCGCCGTACTCGATGCCTTCGTACATCGCAAAGCCGATCGACTGGATCGTCCCACCGATGATCTGCCCTTCGACCTGAGCTGGGTTCAGCGCCTTGCCAACGTCCTGAACGGTGACGTACCGATCGATCGTCAGTACGCCAGTGTCGGGATCGACCGATACCTCGGCGATCTGTCCCGAGAAACCGGGTGCACGGTCAGTCTGCGCCGACTTACCGATCCCGTAAACCGGCTCGTACTTTCCACCGAACGTCATGCTGGACTGAGCGATCGATGCGATCGTCATCTCTTTGTCTGGCGCACCCTTGACACGGACCTTGCCCTGCGAGAGTTCGAGGTCGTCCGGCGAGACTTCCATCTCGGCGGCTGCGATCGCCAGAACCTGCTCACGGGCGGCCTGAGCCGCCCGAATCACGGCTGGGCCAACGGTGTACGTCACCTTCGACCCACCGCTCATCCCGGCGTAAGGCGCGGCGTCAGTGTCAGCCGACTGAATCTGGACATTGTCGTATGTCGTCCCGAACGCTTCAGCCGCCAGCTGCGCCATGACGGTGTTCGTCCCGGTGATATCGGTTGAGCCAAGCTGAACGATCAAAGAACCATCAGTGTTGACGCGGATGTTCGCCGCGCACGGCTCGACACCTCCCGGCCAGCCACCGATTGCGACGCCGACGCCCTTGTTTGACCCGGCAGCCCGGTTCTTGTAGACCGGATGGTCGCGAACCTTCTCCAGTACTTCTTTCAGGCCGATGCGTGGCCACGGCACACCGTTCGGCTGCGGATCTCCCTCAACCGAGCAGTTGTGTAGCCGGAACTCGACCGGATCCCAGCCGAGTGATCCTGCCAGTTCATCGACCGCTTGTTCGATCGCGAACGTCGCCTGCGGCGCGCCGGGAGCGCGATAGGCGCCGTTTCCCGGCTTGTTCGTCAGAACCTCGTAGCCGACCAGCGCAAGATTGTCGGTCCGGTAGTATCCTCCAGACATCAGCGCCGCGACCGTCACCGGCGTGCCAGGATAGCAACCAGAGTCGAACACCAGGCGCGCTTCGATCGCAGTGATCGTGCCGTCCTGCTTGCCGCCGATCTTGACATCGATCACCGATCCCGGAGCGGGATTTCCACCCGATAGTTCCTCGGAACGGGTCATGTTGATCTTTACCGGCGCCTTGTGACGGAGTGCGATCCAGCCTGCCAGTGGCTCGAGCATCACGGCTTTACCGCCGAAGCCGCCGCCGACTTCCATCCCGATCACTTTGAGCTGATTCTGAGCAAGCCCAAGAATCTCCGCCGTCGCGTTACGGGTGTAAAACTGTCCCTGTGTCGTCGTGTACACCGTCAGGTTGCCGAGCGGATCCGGAACGGCAACTGACGCGTGTGGCTCGATGTACGACTGATGCACCCAATTCGTGATGTAGCGACGCTCGACGATCTGGTCGGCAGCAGCAAACCCACTCGCCACATCGCCGCGAGCAAACCGGGCGGCATTCGTGATGTTGTCAGGCAACTTCGAGATATCCAGCTCGTCGCCACCCGAGACTGTCGCGTGCATCTGTCCTTCGGCCCACTCGGAGCCGTCGCTGACCTTCTTACGAACAACCGGAGCATTGCGCTCCATTGCAGCCAGCGGATCGATAACTGCGTCGAGCGGCATGTAGTCGACGTCGACCAGCGTCGCAGCCTCTGCCGCAATCGACTCACTCGTCGCAACGACGACGGCCACTGCCTGCCCATAGTAGAGCGCCTTGTCACGTGCCAGCAGGTGATGGTTGCGATCAGCCGGTTCACTTCCGGGATGTAGCACATCGTTGCCGGTATAGACAGCGATAACGCCCGGCACCGCAAGTGCAGCACTGGCGTCAATTCCCTTGATCTCGGCATGCGCGTAAATACTCGTCACCAACCGACCGTGTAGCATTCCCGGCATCTGTAGATCATCGACATACCGAGTGGCGCCTGTGACCTTCTTATCGCCTTCAATTCGCTTCATCGGCTGGCCGATGGCTGACGGCTCAATAGTAGCTGTCATGGTCCTCCCTTATTCCCGAGTATGGCCTCAACGAATCACGTATGTGTCCCGTCCCCGTGACAGTATCCGACGGCAGGATTGGTGCCGGGACACGTGGTGACAGGCTGGCATCTTCGCTGTCATTTCGCCATGCGTCAAGTACCGAAGCGATGTGTCTTTCCGTCGGAACTGATAAGAAGGATTTCATCGGTCAAGTCCACACCGTCAGGGCAGTTGCTTGCAGCGTTCAACGAGTCGCTACAACGGGCTTCAGGTCACCGTGAAACGCGGGAGGGCAGTCGGTGCACATCGAACTTCCGTTCGACGCCACGACGCATTCCCCCTACAGCCCCTCAACGAGTTGAACCAGTGGTGAAAGCGCATCCGCGTCAATCGGGCGAGACGAGAGATAGGTGTCGATCTCTGCCTCGATTAGTTCCAGTACATCGTTGCGACCGAACGATTCGATTCCTTCTGATTCCGCCCAGAGAGGGTCGTTCACCTCGTCAATCAGCGCCTGCATGTCTCGTTCTGCGCTTTCGCCCTGGATCAGAAGCGACATCACCAACCACGTTCGTCCAATCGGCTGACGTGGGTCCATCCCGATGCCAACACGCAGCAGTTCTTCCGCTGCCCGCGCATCGCCGGCCAGCAGCACGACCTTCCCCAGTTCGCTGTAGAGTTGGGGATACTGATATGTGTCTCTGGCATCCGAAATTCCGTCAAGGAATGACGCCAACGTCGGCGTAATCTCCATCACGTTTGAACCTGTCGCAGGTTGATCGATAACCAGTACCTGAAGATCGACAAGCGCCTGCTTCGCTAGAGCCATCCGTTCCTGCGCCGGACGCTCGTTCGCCAATTCCAGGAATCGATTGTAGGACTCCACGCTCTTCGCCGTGTCACCGGTTGCCAGTGCATAGAGTCCCAAACGCGCTGACAATGCAGGATTGCCTAGGTAAACCTCGATCGCCTGCCTCGCAAGATCAATCGCTCGCGCCGTGTCACCCTCTCGGTAGAGCGCATAAGCCTGGCCGTCCAACGCCTGAGCATTCTCCGGATTCAACTCCAACGCCGACGCAAACGCGCGAGATGCTAACGCAAAGTCACCAGATGCGACGAACTGTTCGCCGCGCCGCACCTCGCGCATGTCAGCACATAGCGTCGTATTGTGGTCCGACCGAACCCGATAATATGCCGCTACCTCGGCCTGCAAACTGAAGAACATCGACTGAGGTGTCTCGGCTGCAGCATTCTCACTATTGAACAGATGGATGAGCGCTTTCTTTAGATACACGAACGACGCCGCGTACTTCTCGTCAGGACCATTAAGCGGCTCGGCTTCGACGACCTCCATCGCGCGGTCTGTTTCGGTCATCCATTCATCGAAGATGGCCTGCGCACGCTCATCGTCTGTCGTGTCCTCATCACTCGTATTCGTTTCATAAAAGATAATTCGCGTCGTCTCGTACTCCATCGCCTGGATGTAGAAACTCCACGCTTCGATGACGCGTAACCGGCTGCCGTCCGGTCCGCCGGACCGCAAACCGTCCGTCGCGTCACGGACGCGCACCATGTCCTCGCCGATCCTCGACAGATACCCGGCAACCGCGGCGATGTCACTTCGTCGTTGGAGTTCCGGTAAATGGTAGTAGAGCAACTCCATTCGTTCGACGTAGAGTCCCGCGAGGGCCATTCGCGCGGCCAGATCGTCAGGCGCCAATTCATACGCAATCACCCGATACTCGTCGATCGCTTGACCGAGCAATTCGACCGCCGCATCATGGCGGGCGAGGTCTGCTTTCCACAGCACGCTGCTCTTGGTTGCGTTGATCTCGTCGCCACTGCTGACTGCCGTACTGTCGATCAACTCACCATCGCTGCGCATCTTCGCCAAGTCGCCAAGCCAGCGATGAGCACCGACGTTTGTCGGTTCAACCTCAAGCAATCTGCGGAACTGATTCTCGGCCTCGATCATATACGCCGGCTCGACGTACGTCCGATCGCCGATCGCCCGCAAGAGTCGTAACAGACCGGCCATTTCGTAGGTGGTCAGCGCTTCCGGTCGAATTCCAATCGCTCGTTCAATCGCCGCTTCAGCGAGGTCTGGCCGCCCCTCGATCAGTTGGATCGTCGCGACGAGAATGAGGGAATCGAAGTCATTCGAGTCAACCGCCAGGGCACGATCGGTCGCTTGCAGTGCTCCAAAACAGTCCCCGGCGAGACCGCGCGCTGCTGCCTCCTGGACGGCGCGTGATCCATCGTCAGGATCCCTGTCAGAACCGATCGCTTCTGCCTCGTCGCGCGCACGAGTTTCCCAATGCTCCTGCTCGTCGGTAGCACCTCGCATACGATATAGGTCGGACATCATCGCGTAGATCTGCGCGTATGTCACATGGATGTCACTGGGCCGTTCGAGTTGCGCCCTTCGCGCCAGCAGATCATCACGAAGATCGAGTGCGGACTCGAACAACTGCTGTGACTCGTCCGCCCAGGCTTCATCATCCTGCGTCAACCGTATTCGCCCGAGGTCGAGGTACGCCCGGGCTAGAATCAGTGTGTCCTGTGCCGGAATTCTGCCCGTTTCGAGTCGCTTGCTGTATTCAGCAATCGACCGGTTGTATGCCACCACGGCCTCGTCATACTGCGACGTGTACCAGTACGCACTACCCAGGTAGTAATCGATCAGTCCGATATCCCTGCCGGCGTCGTCAGCCGACCGTGCATCTTCGAGCAACTGGATCGCTTCGCCGTACCGACCGTCGTCGTGAGCGATAATGCCGGCCGTCGCATCGACGAGTTGCGTCAATGACGCCGTCCGCAACACCGGAACCGGCACAGTCTGCTGAATGATGATCCCGCCTGGCTGCATCACGACATTGGTGTCGCCACTGGCGACAGGCGTCGTGCCGACCGTCACGCCAACAGCCGGATCAGTGAATACAACATACGCCGTGTACTGGCGCTCGCCATTCTGTTCGTCGCTGCGGTAGATAACGACCGCTCTGGCGCCGATCCGTTTCCCCATCTGGCGTGCGGTATCGATATCTCCGGCGTCAAAACTGACTGGCAGCTCGCGAATGACGATTCGGTTACTGTCACCTTGGACGAACAGCGCTTCTTCCAGTTCGTCGGATATCGACGCCGCTGCCGCCTCGCGCGTTAGCGCGATTCCAATCGCGTCGTCAGGGATCGGCAACTCGACACGCCAGAGGTACTGTTGGTAGGCAAATGCGCCCAGCACGAGGAGCAGCGACCCAGCCAGAAATCCGATTGAGCGAAAGCTCACGAACTGACCGGTAAACTGAACCGCTGCCGGTGCCGGTCGGCCAGGACGATACTCAGTCGCGCTCCGCCGAATCAGAACTGCCGCAATCAGCGTCATGAGGATCAAACCGGCAAGTCCAAGTAGCGATAGTTCATTGACTGCCGATAGTTGAATGACTGCCCCTTTCAACC